>CABXTT010000005.1 GCA_902515155.1 uncultured SAR86 cluster bacterium
TAACATCTGAGATCTCTTCTAACTTTTCTTCATTTAATTCGTTTAAGTCGCACTTAATAATCATTGGATTAGTTTTATACTTTTTAACAATTTCATCGTAAATATTGTCAAGAGCTTGCTCGTCTCGACCATGAAGAATAACATCAGCACCGTATTTACTTAGACCTAAAGATAACTCTCTTCCAATGCCTTTTGAAGAACCTGTCACTAGAATATTCTTATCAGCTAAAAACTTATCTTTAAAGTTGAAATCCATAATTAGTTTATTAATTTAATAATTTCTTTAGGCTCTTTTATCAATATTGTTTCACCATAATCATCCTTTGAGTCAAGTGAATAGCCATACAAACAGCCTATGGTTTTTGAGCCTGCATTTATTCCAGCTTGTATATCTTTTTGATGATCTCCAATATACACACAGTTTTCTGATTTAATGTTAAGTTTTGAACATGCCAACAATATACCTTCAGGATCAGGCTTGGCATTTTGAATATGATCGGGACATACAAGAATTTTAGAGTGATTTAAAACCTCAAAATTTTTCACTACTGGCTCAGCATATTTATAAGGTTTGTTAGTAACAATGCCAAAAGGAATATTAATATTATTAAGATGCAAAATTACTTCATTGATTCCGTCAAATAGCTTAGATTCATTTACTAAATTTTTTTTATATTCAGTTAGGAGCTCATTTCTATATTTTTTAAAATTAGGATGATCATTAGTAATTTCAAAACCTAGTTCAATAAGTTTTGCAGAGCCATCTGAAACATAAGATCTGATTAAATTATCATTAATGGCTTCTTTGCCATTTGAAATTAAAATATTATTAAGTGAAAGAACAAAATCTGGAGCTGTATCTACTAAAGTACCATCTAAATCAAATAATACTAATTCTATACTATGGTTTTGTTGCATACATCATATAGTTAACGCCAAGATCGTTATTTAAATTGGCTTTATGAGTAAGAGGATTGTAGAACATTCCCTTAGATTCAATTAACTGAGCATCGCCACTTCTTATGAAAGAAGCAAGATCAGAAGGCTTTATAAATTTATCAAATTCATGAGTACCTTTAGGCAATATATTAAAAATATACTCAGCTCCTACAATTGCTGTTATCCATGATCTAGGATTTTTGTTAATAGTTGATAAAAAAAGTTTTCCACCTGGACGAAGAAGATCGATACAAGTTTTTACAAGCAACTTAGGATCTGGCACATGCTCAAGAACTTCTAGACAAGCAACAACATCATATCTATCCTGTGAATTTTGTATAAGATCTTCAGCGGTGCTTTCAATATAAGTTATAGATTTTGAATTTTTTTCGGCATGTAATTTAGCAATTTTTATTCCTGGTCCTGCTGCGTCTATGCCAGTTACAACTGCACCTTCGTCATCAAGGGCCTCCGAAAGTATTCCGCCACCACAACCAACGTCGAGAACCTTTTTATTTGATAAATCAATTTTACTTGCAATATAGTTAGCTCTTAGAGGATTAATTATATGTAAAGGTTTAAAATCTCCTGACTTATCCCACCACTTCTCTGCAAGCTCTGAAAATTTTTGAACCTCTTGTTGATCGATATTCATATCAATATTTTACCTTTATTAAAATTATTTAGACACAGCTTAATTTATTAATATTTGTAGCAAAACTACACTTCATGACAGGTTATATCGCGGTTCTTGTAACCTTTATAAATTGAATTGACTTTCAATATCCTTTAAGATTTACTTCACTACAAACAAATACCCAAAAATTATTTTGATAATATCAGCACTTAAATCTAATGATGCATCTGATCATAGGTCTCCAATACACATAGACACTATTTCGGCACTTATTGAACTTGATTCTAAAATTTTATTTGAAGAAGGCATAGGCGAAGGTATATATACATCAGACAAAGAATTTTTAGACAAAGGCTTAAAAGTAGCATCTCGAGATGAATGTATTTCCAGCTCTGATCTTGTTATAACTAATCAGCCATTGAATGAAAATGAAGTAAGCTCAATGAAATCAAACTCAACAATTTTAGGTATAGTTAATCCTTTTGCTAATCAAGAACTTATAAACTTATGTGCAGCCAAAAAAATTAACTTAGTTAGTATGGAATTTATTCCAAGAATAACTCGAGCACAAAAAATGGATGTTTTGAGCTCTCAAGCTAATCTCGCAGGTTATGCAGCTGTTATTGAATCAGCTAAGTATTTATCAACAGCTTTGCCAATGATGATGACCGCAGCGGGAACACTAAAGCCTGCTAGAGTTTTTGTAATAGGGGTTGGAGTTGCAGGATTACAGGCAATTGCTACAGCAAAAAGATTAGGAGCTAGAGTTGAAGCTTTCGATACTAGAGATGTTGTGGAGGAACAAGTTAATTCACTAGGCGCTAAATTTGTAAAAATAGATTTAGGTGAAACTGGTGAAACTGATCAAGGGTATGCAAAGGAATTATCGCAAGAACAAATCAAAAAACAGAAGGATTTACAATCACAGGTTTGTGCAAGATCAGATATTGTAATAACAACTGCACAACTTTTTGGAAGACCAGCTCCTCAGCTTATAGATAAAAATACAATCGACAAAATGAAGCCAGGAAGTGTCATTTTTGATATGGCAGTTGAGTCTGGAGGAAATGTAGAAGGTTCCAAGGTTGATGAAGTTGTTGAAATCAATGGAGTAAAAATAATCGGTGTTTCTAATTTAGCATCAAGAGTCGCTAATCATGCCTCACTCGCATTGTCTAATAATTTTAATCATTGGATATGTGATTTTTTTGATACTGAAGGCAACAATATAAATTTTGATTTTGAAGATGAGATTATAAATAGTAGCGTTATTGTTCATGCAGGAAAAATAATAAATGAGAGGTTTCAATAATGGAAACATATGTTTTATTGGGTTTTGTTCTGATTTTATCTATATACCTAGGTCTTGAACTAATAGCTAAAGTTCCAAGTACACTTCACACACCTCTAATGTCAGGTGCAAATGCTATTTCAGGAATTGCATTGGTAGGAGCTTTAATTCTATCTACTGATTCTAATCTTCAAACTGCAATTGCTTTTTTGGCAGTTACTTTTGCATCTATAAATGTTTTTGGTGGATATCTTGTTACTAATAGAATGTTAAAAATGTTTAAGAAGAAGTAATTATGGAATTTATGACTGAAATATCTTCAATACAAAATATTATTTATATTATTTCATCGATTTTATTTATCACAGGAATTAAAATGCTTGGTAAAGAAGATACTGCTGTAAAAGGTAATTTTCTGTCAGCCTTGGCAATGTTTATTGCTGTAAGCGTCACCCTCATAGATGTTATTAACCCTATGGTTTTGTTATCTGGCATTGCCGTTGGAGCTGTTATAGGCTCTGCAATAGCTCTGCGTGTAAAAATGACTTCGATACCAGAAATGGTTGCATTATTTAATGGTTTTGGAGGAGCAGCTACTTTCTTAATTGCATGGTCAGAGTTCAATTCAATACCCGATTCCCTTTTTCAGCATATTTTAATAATGATAACAATATACATTGGTGGAGTTACCTTTACTGGAAGTTTAATAGCTTATGGAAAACTTTCTGAGAAGATTTCTATAGCAAAAACTTCAATAATTACAAAAGTATTCACAACCTTATTTTATGCATCTTTGGTTTTTTTAATTTTTGCAATAATACAACCTGTCACACCATCAGTAGAATTTAATTTCTTTACTATTTTATTAGCTTTAACCCTTCTTGGAGGGATTGGTTTTGTTCTTCCAATAGGCGGTGGTGACATGCCTGTCGTGATTTCCCTATTAAACTCATTCTCAGGAATTGCTGCTGCTTTTGCAGGACTACTGTTATTAAATAACGTTTTAATTGTTGCAGGCTCTCTTGTTGGAGCCAGTGGTTTAATACTTACTATTATTATGGCAAAGGCCATGAATAGGTCTATTAATAATATTTTATTTGTTGGTTACGCTAGTTCGTCATCTAGCACTTCATCTGAAGAGCAAGGTGAGGTTAGTCCTATAAGCGTTTCTGATGCATATTTGATTCTTGAGAGTGCTAGTTCTGTTTTAATCATCCCTGGTTATGGAATGGCTGTAGCTCAAGCGCAACATGTTGTAAGAGAGCTAGGTGAGTTACTTGAGGAAAATGGAACAGAGGTCAAATATGGTATTCATCCTGTGGCTGGAAGAATGCCAGGACATATGAATGTCTTATTGGCTGAAGCTAATGTCCCATATGATGTATTAGCTGAACCTGATGATGTAAACCCAACAATGGATGTGGTAGATGTAGCAGTTGTAATAGGTGCAAATGATGTTGTTAACCCATCTGCAACTGAAGAGCCTGGTAGTCCTATTTACGGCATGCCTATTATTGAAGTACATAATGCAAAAACAGTATTTGTTTTAAAAAGATCAATGTCATCTGGTTTTGCTGGCGTTCAAAATCCACTATTTTTCAAACAAAACACAAGAATGTTATTTGGAGATGCAAAAGAGTCTATTGGCGGCTTAGTTTCCGAATTTAAGGAATAATTCTCTTATAAAATATGTTAAAATTACCTTAAATTTAAGGACGCATTTTTATCCAAAAAACATAGCATATGAGTGATTTTGCAAAAGAAATACTTTCAGTAAATATTGAAGATGAGCTCAAGCAGTCTTATCTTAGTTATGCATTGAGCGTTATCCATGGAAGAGCCCTTCCTGACATTAGAGATGGACTAAAACCAGTTCATAGAAGAATTTTATATGCAATGTATGACCTAAAAAATTCTTATAACAAGCCTTATAAAAAATCTGCAAGAGTGGTTGGTGATGTAATTGGTAAATATCATCCTCATGGCGATAGTGCCGTATATGATGCCATGGTAAGAATGGCTCAAGATTTCTCAATGAGGTACCCAATTGTAGAGGGACAAGGTAATTTTGGATCTATTGATGGCGATCCACCTGCTGCAATGAGATATACAGAAGTAAGAATGGCAAAGATTACCGATCAGATGTATGGAGATATTGAAAAGGACACCGTTTCATATTCTCCAAATTATGATGGAAGTGAATTTATTCCTGATGTTTTGCCTACAAAAATTCCGAATCTTTTAGTTAATGGGTCTTCAGGAATTGCTGTTGGAATGGCTACAAATATTCCTCCTCACAATCTTACTGAAGTTTTGAACGCCAGTATCAATTTAATAAATAATCCTAAAATTTCTATTGATGATTTAATAAAAGATATTTCTGGTCCTGACTTTCCAACTGGTGGAACCATTGACGGTAAGGCTGGTATATATGAGGCATATAAAACTGGAAGAGGAATTATTCATACAAGATCAAACACATCCATAGAAGAAGATGAGAAATCAGGAAAACAGTCTCTAATAGTTAACGAAATTCCTTATATGGTGAATAAGGCAAGAATGCTTGAAAAAATAGCTGAACTAGTAAAAGAAAAGAAAATTGAAGGCATTACTGAAATAAGAGATGAGTCTGACAAGGATGGCCTAAGGGTTGTAATCGAAGTAAGAAAAGGAGACTCAGTAGAAGTTCTTGAAAATAATCTATTCGCACAAACTCAGCTTGAGCAATCTTTTGGAATAAACTTTACAGTTTTAGTTGACGGTCAGCCAAAGGAAGTCAATTTAAAAGAAATGCTAGAGGCTTTTGTTAAACATAGAAAAGATATTATTACTAAGAGAACTAAATATGATCTAAAAAAAGCAAAAGAAAGAGGTCATATAGTTGAAGGTTTAATGGTTGCAATTGCAAATATAGATGAAGTGATAACCATAATAAAGAAATCTAAAGATCCAAAGATTGCCGCTGAAGCTTTATGCAAAAAATCATGGAAAGCAGGTCCTGTAGAAGCAATTCTTAAGAAAGTTGGAAATGATGCATGTAAACCAAAAGGCTTAAGTAAGGAACTTGGCATAAAGGGCAAGAAATACAAACTGTCATCCGATCAAGCTAAGGCAATTTTAGAATTAAGATTAGGACGATTGACTGGATTAGAACAGGACAACCTCAGTAATGAATTTGCAGATATAGTTTCAAAAATTATTGATTTACAAAAGATACTTGATGACAAAGAAACTTTAAAAAATTTAATGATTGATGAATTAGATGAAGTTAAGAAAAATTTTGGAGACGAGAGAAGAACTCTAATCAATGATACAAGAAGGGGTATAACCAACGAAGATCTTATCCCAGAAGAGATGCGAGTCCTCACAGTCTCAAGAAGCGGTTATGCAAAAACTCAACCCCTGGATGAATATAGAGAACAAAGAAGAGGTGGCCAAGGAAAAGCTGCAGCTGCTGTCAAAGAAGAGGACTTAATACAGAATTTGTATGTTCTTAGTAGCCATATGCAGATTCTTTGTTTTACAACTAAGGGTAAGGTTTTTTGGTTAAAAGTTTATGAAATCCCTGTAGCATCAAGAACGTCTAAAGGAAGGCCGCTAGTAAATATGCTTAACCTTGATGACGATGAGTCTGTAAGTGATATTTTACCGGTTAGTGAATTTTCAGAAAATGAATACATATTTATGGCTACAAAAAAGGGGACTACTAAAAAAACTAACCTAAGTTTATTCTCTAAAAAATATAAATCTGGTATTAAAGCAATTAATTTAGATGAAGATGATAAGTTAATTGGTACTGCTATTACTTCAGGTGAAGAAGAAATACTTTTGGCTTCTTCAGCCGGAAAACTTATTAGATTTAATGAGTCGCATGTAAGGCCTATGGGAAGAACTGCCAGAGGGGTTCGAGGAATAAGATTAAAAAAAGATGAAAAATTAATATCTCTTATGGTTGGCGATCCATCTAAGACAATACTTTGTGTCTCTGAAAATGGATTTGGTAAAAAAACTAAGTTAGATGATTTTCCATCTCATAATAGAGGTGGCCAAGGTGTTATTTCAATGAAAACAAGTGATAGAAATGGCTCAATGGTATCAGCTGCATTAGTTGAAGATGAAGACGGTATTATGCTTATAAGTGACAAAGGAACGATGATTAGAACATCTGTTTCACAAGTTCCGACTTTAAGCAGAAATACTCAAGGTGTTAAAATAATTTCTCCGAAAGATGGGGAAAAACTTATAGAGTGCGTCACTATACCTAACGAAGAAGATCAAGAGGATTAAGAATGCGTAAATGGAATTTCTGTGCTGGACCTGCAGTAATTTCTGAAGATGTTCTTCAAGAAGTTAAATCTGAACTACTAGAATTTAATAATGCTGGGGCTTCTATTATGGAAATAAGTCACAGATCAAAGATATATTCTTCTGTCGCTGAGGAAGCAAAAAATGATTTTATAGAAATTTTAAATATTCCAGATAATTATGACGTTTTATTTCTTCAAGGTGGAGCCACTCATCAGTTTTCGATGGTTCCATACAATTTTGGAAATACTTCTAAAGAAGCTGATTATATTTTATCTGGAACCTGGTCAAAAAAAGCTATAGCAGAGGCTTCTAAAATTATTAAGGTAAATACAATCGCCTCATCTGAAGGCAAGAATTTTACTTACGCACCTGATTCAAATGATTGGAATATATCTCAAAATGCCTCTTATGTACATTACTGTCCTAATGAAACGATTCAAGGAGTTGCATATCATCAAATACCTAATATAAATAAACCTCTAATTGCAGATGCATCCTCAGTAATATTAAGTGAACCTTTGGATGTAAACAAATTTTCATTAATTTATGCAGGCGCTCAAAAAAATATAGGACCAGCTGGTTTAACAATAGTGATTATTGATAGAGATTTTATGGAATATGGAAATCAAGATATTCCAAACATTTTAAAATATTCTGAACACTCATCATCAGACTCTATGTTAAATACTCCACCAACATTTGCATGGTATATGGCAGGAAAGGTATTTAAATGGATTAAAAAATCTGGTGGGTTAGGTCATTTTAAAGCTCAAAATCATAAAAAAGCATCAAAGTTATACGAATTTATAGATAACTCATCTTTTTATTCAAATAATGTTGATATTGATAACAGGTCCATAATGAATGTTCCTTTTTTATTAGCAGATGATAATTTAGATAAAATTTTCTTAACTGAAGCAGAAGATAATGAATTACTCAACTTAAAGGGTCATAGATCAGTTGGAGGAATGAGAGCAAGCATATATAATGCAATGCCTTTAGAGGGGGTTAATCAGCTTATAGACTTTATGAAAGTCTTTGAAGCTAAATATGGCTAATTGAAATGACAAAAGAAAATTTAAAAAATTTAAGGTCAAAAATTGATAAAATTGACAAGGACCTTTTAACACTTATTCAAAAAAGAGCCTCTCTTGCAGTTGATATTGGCAAGATCAAGTCTAAAATTAGTCCAAACTCATCATTTTATAAGCCAGATAGAGAAGCAAATATAATCAGAAATATTTTAAAGGCTAACGAGAATGGCGCTTTATCAAATTTAAAAGTTCGCAGTATTTATAAAGAATTAATTTCAGGGTGTCTCTCCCTTGAAGAGGCATTAAAAATATCTTATTTAGGTCCTGAAGGTACTCACTCTGAGGCAGCTGTGCATAATCATTTCGGTTCTTTAGTATCAAGAATCCCGTCATCAACCATTGACGATGTTTTCTATCAGGTTATTAAAGGAGAATCAGATATAGGCGTTGTTCCTGTTGAAAACTCATCAGAAGGGGTAATAAACACTACTTTGAATTGCTTAGCAGATAACGAAAATATATCCATTATCGGTGAAATATACTTAAATATTGATCATCAATTAGCATCAGGAAACAAATTTGAAATTAAAGACGCCTTTGCAATAGCTTCACATCCTCAAGCTTTAGGGCAATGTAGTAAATGGATTGAAAAAAATATTGGTTCAATTAAAAGGCTTGAAATGCCAAGTTCTGCTGTAGCTGCAAAATATGCAAAAGAAAACAAAAATATCCTATGTATTGTTAATTCATTAGCAATTGATAAATATAAACTCAAAATACAAAAAAACAATATTCAAGATTATTCTGATAATAAAACTAGATTCTTGGTTATTGGTAAAAATGATATTGGCTCTACTGGAGAAGATAAAACATCTTTTCTAATACAAACAGTAAATAATCCAGGAGCACTAATAAATATTTTAAAGCCTTTTGAAAAAAGGAAAATTAATTTAAGCAAAATTGAAACACGCCCATCTAGAGGCAATATTAATTCCCATGATTTTTTTATTGACTGCGAAGGACATCAAAAGGACAAAAAATTAAAATTAGCAATCAAAGAAGTTAAAGATACAGGATCTTTTGTTCGTATCCTCGGGTCCTATCCACAACATGTATGAACAAAATTCTAGATTATTTAAATAAAGGAATTTCAGATCTACATCCCTACGAGCCTGGAAGATCAATTGATGATGTTATTGCCGAATATAAACCAGAAAAAGTTGTAAAACTTGCAAGCAACGAAAATCCTTTGGGCGCATCTCCAAAAGCAATCAAAGCACTAGAAGCTGCTAGCGATAGCCTTCATCTATATCCTGACGGAGACTCTAAAAATTTGAAACTATTAATTGCGAAACATGAATCTGTAGATATTGATAATATTATTATAGGTAATGGTTCTAACGAAGTTTTGGAATTAGCAGCTAGAGCTTTTTTAAATAAAGACTCTAGTGCGGTCATGTCAAAACATGCTTTTGCAGTTTATAAAATCGTTACTCAATCAAATGGCTCAAAAATCATAGAAGTACCGACAACTGATTGGAAACATTCTCTAAACGATTTTAGTAATTATTTTGAGGACTCAACTAGAATTTGTTTTATAGCTAATCCTAATAACCCAACTGGCACTTACAACTCTCATGATGAGGTTGAAACTTTAATGCTAAAAATACCATCTTCGGTTTTAGTTATTTTAGATTTAGCATACTTTGAATATGTTGAAGAAGATGATTATGTTGATACAAACCGACTTCTATCAAAATTTCCAAACCTGTTAATTACAAAATCTTTTTCAAAGATTCAAGGTTTGGCTAGTCTGAGAATTGGATACGGTTTTGCAGATAAGAGTTTAATTCAAGCACTAAATAAAATAAGACAACCTTTTAACTCTAACTCACTTGCACAAGAAGCAGCATGCTATGCGATTCAAGATAACGAGCATATAGATAAAAGTGTAAAACTTAACGCAGAGCAGCGATCATATCTAATGAAAAAACTTACTCATATGGGTATGGATTGCATACCTTCCCATGGAAACTTTATTTCTTTTAAAGGACCCTTTAATTCTGAAAAATTATTTATTGATTTAATGAAGCAAGGCGTAATCGTTAGACCAGTAGCACTATATGATATGCCAGAATACATAAGAGTTACTGTTGGTACTGAGGATGAGAATAAATATTTTCTTCAAAAACTTAGCGAGGTCTTGTCATGAGTAATTCAGTAAATGAAATATTGATAATAGGTCTTGGATTAATAGGCGCATCAATAGCTAAAGCATCTAAAGAAAAAGGAATAATAGTTCATGGGTACGATATTAAAAAATCTGTTATTAAAACAGCAATCGAAGATAATGTTATTGATCAAAGCATTGATTCAATTGAGGAACTTAATAATAAAAGCCTAATAGATAAAATAGACTTAGTGATAATTTCGGTTTCTCCAAAAACTACACAAGAAATAATTAATAAGATTCCAAATTTGTTGAATACTGAGATAACAATAACTGACACATCAAGTGTAAAAGGTCATTTACAAATTACTTCGATATCTAATCTTATTTTATCTCACCCAATTGCAGGTTCAGATAAGTCTGGAATAGCTAGCTTAGATCAAAATTTATTTGAAAATAAAAAGACGATTATATGCAATCCTAATAACGTTGAGGATGTTCATCTAAAAAAACTAACAGATTTTTGGAAATATGCTATGCAAATGAGAGTTTCTGAAATGTCTGTAAAAGAACATGACTTATTATTTGCTATGACAAGTCATTTGCCGCATTTAATATCTTATGCATTGATAGATTCAATAAGATTATCTTCAAAAGATATTAAGGACAATGCAGGAGGAGGGTTAAAAGAATTTATAAGACTTAGTGGTTCGAATGCCGAAATGTGGAGAGATATCTTTGAACTTAATGATAAAAATATTATTAAATCGCTTGCAGGTTTTCAATTGTCAATAAATAACTTGCTTGAATTAATTGCAAAGACAAAAGAAATACCAGATGTTTTTTCTCATTCAGACCTTTTAGAAAAAGAACTTGATGAAATTAAAAAATATAAAGAAGATAACCTTTGAATTTATTTGCTCTTAATACTCCCTCAATAACCGGCGAAGTTTTATGTCCTGGTGACAAATCAATATCACAAAGAGCTGTCATTATTGGATCCTTGATTAATCAAGATATGACAATTGTAGGATTCTTAAATGGAGAAGATCCTATTTCAACGATAAATGCTTTAAATGCAATTGGGTCATCAATAGAAATTAATAATACTAGTGTAACTATCAAACAGAGAGAAACAGCTTTTATTTCACCTAAAGAAGATGTTGATCTGGGAAACTCTGGTACAGGCATGCGGCTTATGATGGGCTTAATAAGCAGTCTAGGAATTAATGTCAGGCTTGTTGGTGACAAATCATTATCAAAAAGACCAATGTTAAGAGTATCAGAGCCACTGAATTCAATGGGTGCAAATATATTATGTAGAGATGGAATGCCTCCAGTGCAAATAACTAAAGGCAATATTAAAAATAATTTTTCGTATGATATGCCAATTGCAAGTGCGCAGGTAAAATCTTCAATCATTATTGCCGCGCTAGCAGCTAATGAGAGCGTTACAGTAAAAGAAAAATATCAAACTAGAAACCATACAGAAAAAATGATTGATTATTTTGGAGGGTCAATAAAATCAGAAATTATAGATCAAGAAAATGTTATCTATTTAAGTCCATCAAAACTTGATATAACAAAACCCTATAAAGTTGTTGGTGATTTTTCTTCTGCGGCTTTTTTAATTGTTGCCGGCCTCATTGCGAAGGAATCAAATATAATTGTTAAAAATGTTGGCATTAATCCAACTCGATCAGGCCTTATTGATATCCTCAAATCAATGGGTGGTGAAATTTCAATTAGAAACCAAGAAATAATATGCAACGAAGAGGTTGCTGATATTCATGTTCAATCCTCAGCTTTGAAAGGAATAAATATCAAAGGAAGCATTATTCCAAATATAATTGATGAGATACCTGTTCTTAGCATTGCAGCTGCATTCGCTGATGGCCAGACGACTATTTCAGAAGCATCAGAGTTAAGAGTAAAAGAGTCTGATCGTCTTTCTGCAATTTCCTATGGATTAAATAGTATTGGTAAAAGTCATGAATTATTTGAAGATGGTATCAAGATTAATGGCTCAAAAGATGATATCTCTGGCATTCCCGAGATTGATTCATTTGGTGATCATAGAATAGCAATGAGTTTTTTAGTAGCGAGCTTGAGATCTTCAGAGGGTATACATGTTAGAGATTGCGCAAACATTTTTACATCATTTCCAGGTTTTATTGATGTAATGCAAAGCCTTGGAGTATCAATTAATGAAACTTAATGTAGTCACCATTGATGGTCCTTCTGCATCAGGCAAAGGCTCATTGGCAAGAAACTTAGCTGAATATCTTCATTTTAGTATTTTAGATAGCGGTCTCTTATATAGAGTGTATGCATATTTTCATAATTTAAATTTAGGCACAGAAGAAATTCCGTTATTAATTCAAAAAGATATCTCTTTTAAATTTAATCACAAAGATGTCATTGTTTTAAATGATCAGGAAGACATAACTTCAGAACTAAGATCTGAAAAAATGGCAAAAAAAGCTTCAGAGTTAAGCTCTTTGCCAACTACAAGAGAAAATCTTTTATCAATACAAAGAAACTTTTACCAGAACAAAGGTTTGGTTGCAGATGGAAGAGATATGGGAACAGTTGTTTTTCCAGAAGCTAAATTAAAAATATTCTTAACTGCTTCAGTTGAAATAAGAGCAGAAAGAAGATATTTAGAGTTGCAGAATCGTGGACAAGAAGTTAATATGCTCGCTCTGATTGAAGACATAAAACAGAGAGATTTGAAAGATAGCACTAGAACATTATCACCATTAATCCCTGCAGAAGATTCAGTAGTCGTTGACTCATCTGATATGTCTATTGAAGAAGTACTGAGTTTTACTAAAAAACTCACAAAAGGAATTAAATAAATGACAGAATCATTTGCTGCTTTACTAGACGAGAGTCTTAGCACACTAGATATGCAACCTGGATCAATAGTATCTGGTGTTGTATTAGATGTTGATAACGACTGGGTAACGGTCCATGTAGGGTTAAAATCAGAAGGAGTTGTCTCTCTTGATGAATTCAGAAATAATGAAGGAGAAGTAAGCATTGCTGTTGGCGATGAGGTAGAAGTTGCCCTAGAAGCTGTTGAAGACGGTTATGGGGAAACAAGAATCTCTCGAGAAAAAGCTAGAAAGATATCAACTTGGAAAATGCTAGAAGACGCACTTGAGTCTGGAGAATTCGTAACAGGCAAAATTCATAACAGAGTCAAAGGTGGATTTGCTGTAGAAGTAGAAGTTGTTAAAGCATTCCTTCCCGGATCATTAGTTGATGTAAGACCCTTAAAGGAAGCTCCCGATATTGAACATACAGTTCAAGAGTTTAAAGTTATTAAACTTGATTACAAAAGAAATAATGTTGTGCTTTCTAGAAAAGCTGTTCTCGAGAAAAATAATTCAGCTGTAAAAGTGGAATTATTAAAGAATCTCGAAGAAGGTCAGATAGTTAAAGGAATTGTAAAAAATATTACAGACTATGGCGCTTTCGTAGACCTCGGTGGTTTGGATGGCTTACTACATATTACTGATATATCTTGGTCTCGAGTTTCAAATCCTGCAGAATTTTTAAGTCTAGGTGATGAGATTGATGTAAAAATCCTTAGTTTTGATAAAGAAAAACTCAGAGTTTCACTTGGCCTTAAACAAATTCAAAACGATCCTTGGGAAAATGTAGAAAATAATTATGCTGTTGGTGGAGTATACGAGGCATCTGTTTCAAATATTACTGATTATGGTTGTTTTGCTCAATTGGAAGAGGGTATTGAAGGCCTTATTCATTTATCTGAGTTGGATTGGACATCAAAAAATATTCATCCATCTAAAGTAGTTGAAATGGAACAAAAGATTAAGGTTATGATTTTAGAAATTGATCATGATAAAAGAAGAATATCTTTAGGCTTAAAACAAACTAAAGCAAATCCATGGAGTGAGTTTTCTAACAAATACGGTATTGGAGACAAAGTAGATGGCCAAATTAAATCCATTACGGATTTTGGTATCTTTGTTGGTCTTGAAGGAGATATAGATGGATTAATTCACCTTTCAGACATATCTGAAGACGATGATCCAAAAGAAGCTTTAGAAAAATACAAAAAAGGCGATAAATTAGATTGCATTGTTTTTGCTGTAGATGCAGATAGAGAAAGAATTTCATTAAAGTTGAGTGAGTAGTAAAAAACAACCAACTTTTAATCGCTCAGATATTGAATTAGCCTTAACTAAAGAGTTTCCTAACCTTAATAAATCACAAATATCATCTGCGATAGATTCTATATTAGAATCAATTGTTGATGCAATTGCACTTGACGATAAGGTTGAAATAAGAGGATTCGGCACTTTTTCAAAAAAGTATATAAGACCAAGAAAATTTATTAATCCGAGAACAAAAGAAGTCTCTTATCTTGGAGAAACAGCTACCATGCATTTCAAACCATCTAAATCATTGATTGAGAAGTAACTTTTAGTTTAAGATTCTACAATTATGTCTAAAACCATTATCACAGCAGTTGATGAGACCGACTTAGGCTCTTTTAAAAAAGTCATTGATTCCTTAGATTCAGATCTTTGTATGTTAAAAATTGGTAGTGTATCTTTTAATGCTTTTGGCCATGAGGCTGTTTTTTATGCATCAAAGAAAGGTTTTGATATTTTTTTAGATTTGAAACTTCATGACATTCCAAATACAGTTAAAAAATCTATAGAAGGTCTGAAGTCTTTACCTATCAACATGATTACTATCCATGCTTCGGGTGGTTCAAAGATGATGCAATCAGCCATGGACGCAGTAAAAGGGTCAAAAATAAAGATTTTTGGTGTTACTGCTTTAACAAGCTTGTCAGATGATGATATCAATCAAATTTATCAAAGGGATGCATCTTCTCAAGTCAATACTATGTTGGATTTAGCTGAGGAATCTGGAATAGATGGAGTTGTTTGTTCACCTCATGAGCTTAATTTAGTATCAAAAAGAGATGGACTTCTGTCAATTACCCCTGGTATTAGATTAGTTAACACTGAAGATGATCAAAGTAGGGTTATGACGCCCAAGCAAGCAATAGAATTAGGAGCTGACTATTTAGTAATAGGAAGACCAATAACTGCTTCAGATGATATATCTGCATCTTTAAAAGAAATATATAAGAGCATTCAGTGATGCAAAAAAACTTAACTGATTATATCTTTAAAAATGATGTTCTTAATTATGAGTCTCATTTAAATGGGTTTACAGACTCTATATTCCAAAGTTTTGACTCTAAATCAAAAGAACTTAATCTTGAATCAAAAATAGATGACTTGTTAACTGGGAAGATAGTTAATTTTTCAGAGAATCAAGCAGCATGGCACCCAAAATACAGAAGGAAATTTGATTCGATAATTCCAACGAAAGAAAACAAATCTAAATACAAAAATGTTGTTACTTTGGGTATTGGTGGTTCATTTGAAGGACCTAAATTGCTTATTGAAAGCTTGAATAATGATAATTCTGAGATTAATCATATTTTTATTACTGGTTCAGACTTAAATGAATTTAAAGAAAAACTTAGCAATATAAATCCTGATGAAACTATTTTCATTGTTTCATCTAAGTCATTCACCACTGATGAAACTCTTGAAACTTTAAAAGAATCTATTAAATGGTCAGGCAACATGGAAAAATTCATAGCCATTACTGCAAATAAAGAAGAAGCAGCCAAATATAATATTAAAGAGATTATTGAATTTGATAAAGAAATTGGTGGAAGATATTCAATATGGTCAGATATACATTTACCAGCTTTATACTGCCCCAAATTAAATTTTGATGCTAGAAAATTTTTGAAAGGCGGGCATCAAGCTGATCTAGATATTCAAAATAATAATGATTACTTAAACTTTCTTAAGACCTTATCTTTTAGTGACATTTGGTTTAATAATTTTGATGGTAAAAATACAAGAGCAGTTTTATCTTATAGCTGGAAACTAAGATCTTTCGCTAATTATGCACAGCAACTTGAAATGGAATCTCTTGGAAAACATCCTAATCAAAATTCTGAATATAAAAATACAGGCCAAATTATATTTGGTGGCTATGGACCTACTGCACAGCATTCTTATTTTCAATTAATGCATCAAGGAACGCAAAATATTTGTGCAGACATCATTGCCTCAAAAGAGGAAACCAAAAGCTTAGCATATGCTCAAGCAATTACTCAGGCAAAACTTTTATCCTTTGGAGCTAAGAATTTATTGAAAGAAGAAGAGAAGATTAATGGCAATATCCCTACCAATTTATTTTTACTGAACACAATAGATTCATTCACCTTGGGTTATCTTATCGCGACTTGGGAACATAGAACTTTTGTTTCGTCAGTTATGCTAGAAATTAACCCCTTTGATCAATTTGGAGTAAGCGCAGGTAAAATATTTACTAAAAAATATCTCGAAGACAATGGCGGTTAATTTAAAAAAAGTTCCTAATACTCCAGGGGTTTATAAGTTTTTTAGCAAACAAGAAATAATCTATATTGGTAAAGCTAAAGATCTAAAAAAAAGGGTTTCCAGCTACTTTGGTAATTCATTTAAAGATAGAAAAACATCCCAAATCAAATTCCTTACAGATAATATAGAAACTTTTTCAACAAAAAATGAAGTAGAGGCCCTTTTGTTAGAACAAATGCTTATTAAAGAGAACAAGCCAAAGTTTAATATTTTGCTAAGAGATGATAAGACATACCCATATATATATTTTTCACTAGATCATAAATATCCAGGCATTTATTCTAAGAGAACAAAACAAGCAGTGGATTCTAAATTCTTTGGTCCTTTTGTTAGTTCAGAAGCAGTCAAAAAATCTATCAAAGAAATTCAAAAGATTTTTCAGGTAAGAAATTGCAGTGATACAACTTTTGCAAATAGAACAAGGCCTTGTATAGAGTTTCAAATGAAGCGATGTTCTGCACCTTGCGTTCAAAAAATTAATAAAGTCGACTATTATGAAGATATAACGAGTGCAAAATCATACTTATCTTCATCAGACTCTCAAACCATAAATCGTCTGACTTCAGATATAGAAAAAGCTGTTACAAAATTAGATTTTGAAAAAGCTGCAGATATAAGAGATAGATTAAAAAGATTAAATTTATTAAGAGAAGAACAATCGGTAGTAACACTTGCTAGAGATGTTGATATTTTTTCCATTCATGCAGAAGATAATTATCTTGGTATATGTATTATTGTTGTAAGAAAAGGAAAAATAAGAGGAACCAAAACACATCTTATTAAACAAGCCCACTATGATTCACTAGAGGAGGTTTATCAAAGCGTAATATTAAATTTTTATGATAATCAATCTGACATTCCTAACAAAATAATGTGTACCGATGCTCTTAAAACCAAAGATCTTTTAACTAAAGTAATAAAGAAAAAGTTTAGTAAAAAAGTGAAATTCACTCATACAGCAGCTCAATCAATAAGACCTATTTATAACCTGTGTAAAATGAACGCAAAACAAGTTATGCAAAATCATATAAGTAAAGAAGATAAATACACTTTTGCTTTTAATGAGCTTAAAGGTGTTTTGGGGTTAAACAAGGATATCAAAAAAATAGAAGCTTATGATGTAAGTCATATTTCAGGAGACCATGCAGTTGCATCTTGTGTAGTATTCTCAAATTTTGGAGCACAAAAAAAAGACTATAGACTCTTTAATATACCAAAGACCTTATCTGGAAATGATGTAGGCTCACTTCAGCATGTTCTTGAGCGAAGAATAAAATATTTTGAAAATCCCAAGATAAAACCAGATGTTATTCTGATTGATGGCGGGAGAAATCAACTTAATTTTACTCAGTCAGTTATAGATAGTTCTAAATATGATGATATGAAAGTGATATCTATCGTGAAAGGTTTTAACAGAGTTCGCGCGACAGAAACAATTTTATCTAATGATGGAATCATAGAGTTAGAAAAGTATTCAAAGGCTTATCTATTACTACAAGAAATGAGAGATGAGTCTCATAGATTTGCCATAAATGCTCAAAGAAAGAAAAAAAGAGGAAATATAAAGAAATCAAAATTAGATCAAATTAATGGAGTAGGTGATGTTCTGAAAAAAAGATTAATTCTAAAATATAAAAATATACAAAATATAAAGGAAGCAAATATTGAGGATCTAATGACTGTTAACGGCATTAATGCCAAAATAGCAATGTCACTTAAAGAAAAATTATAAAATTATGGCAAATTTCATTAATCTACTCACATTTTCAAGAATATTTCTTGCAGCTGTAATATTTCTCTTACTTATGTCATCAGATAGCTACGCAATGGCACTCATTTTATTTTTTGTAGCTGGTATTACTGATTACTTTGATGGATATCTTGCTAGAAAACATAATGCAGTTTCTAAGTTGGGTGAGATTTTAGATCCTATTGCTGACAAAATTTTAATTCTTTTTTTATTGTTTGCCTTAGCAATCAATTTATCAAGTTACTCGATAGGCTTTATTGGAGCATTAATTATCACCAGAGAAATTTGGGTAGGTGCTCTTAGGGACATGAATGCTAGAGATGGTAGAAGTGATGCAACTAAAGTAACCTTTCTTGCAAAAATAAAAACTACAATTCAGCTATTTACGATCTCTATTTATCTTTTAGGTCTAGCAATCAACAATATGTTGATAATAGTTATGGGAGATATTTTTTTATTTATTTCATTATTTATAACTTTATATACTGGCTTTCTTTATACGCTAAGTTCTTTTAAACCTAGATAACTTATTAAAAATGAAAATAGTAATTGTTAGCGGTGGTTTTGATCCAATTCATTCTGGTCATATTGAGTATTTTAAATCTGCAAAAGAATATGGAGATAAGCTTTTAGTTGCATTAAATAGCGATAATTGGCTTGAAAAGAAAAAAGGAAAGTTTTTTATGTCTTTTAAAGAAAGAAAGGCAATAGTTAATTCTATTCGATATGTAGATAAAGTTATTGATTTTGAAGATGATAAAAAGGGATCTTGTATAAATGCTTTAGAAAAAATAAAAGAACAATATCCTAATGATGAATTAATTTTTGCAAATGGTGGTGATAGAAACAATAAAAATATTCCTGAAATGTCAGTATCAGGTATTAGTTTTGTTTTTTCTGTAGGAGGAGACAACAAAATTAATTCATCATCATTGATTTTAAGTAAATGGCAGAATTACTTTGAAGAAAGACAATGGGGTGCTTTTTTTAATTTATTCCAAACTCAAAACATAAAAGTAAAAGAGCTTATTGTAAGTCCGGGAAAGGCTATGAGCTTCCAAAGACATTTTAAAAGAAATGAAATATGGCTAATCAGTGAAGGTTCATGCGAGGTTTCATATGCAAATAAAAATTCAATTAAATCAGTTAGTAAAATAATATTAAATCAATTTGATCACTATATAGTTCCAATTGAGAATTGGCATCAAATTAGCAACCCATTCAAGAAAAAAGTTCATATAATCGAAATTCAATATGGTGAAGAGTGTATTGAGGAAGATATTGAAAGGATCAATAATCTATCTTAAATCTTTTTACTTTCCTTGATAGATGTATACAATACGAGGAGTTTTATTTGGCTGGATGGCAGAGTGGTTATGCAGCGGCCTGCAAAGCCGTTTACGCCGGTTCGATTCCGGCTTCAGCCTCCATGCCCTTAATATTAATTGTTAAAAAAAAATAAATTAACTAACAAAAATCTAAGAGCAAAGTATAATGTTCATATTGAATTAAAGAATAATAATAAATTTTAAAGGAGATTATTAGATCTTAGCCCGGGTGGTGGAATTGGTAGACACAAGGGACTTAAAATCCCTCGCTAGAAATAGCGTGCCGGTTCAAGTCCGGCTCCGGGTACCATTTTATAGGTACTAATTTATTTCCATATGAGAGGTATAAAGGTTTATGGATATAAATAACAAAAATGATGGTATTGATCTTTTAGAAATCTTTAGTGTTATTTGGAGCTTTAAATTTACTATAGCTTCAGTAATATCTGTATTCTCAATAGTAGCAATTTTGTATTCAATTTCTTTAACAAATGTTTATACATCATCTGCATTACTTCAAGTTAATGATTCTGATGAAAAAAATAGTCTATCTTCACTAAATTCACAATTTGGTGGCATTGCCTCAATCGCAGGCGTTTCACTGCCATCTGGAGCTTCAAAAAAGTCTGATTATGCTATTGAAACAATCAAATCGAGAGATTTTTTAAAACACTTGCTAGAGTTTGAAGGAATCACTGAAAATCTATTCGCTGCAAAATCATTTGATAGAACATCAAAAAAAATACTTCATGATGCTGATTTATTTGATTCAAATTCAGGTAAATGGATAAGAGAAGCCCCTATTGGAAGAAATAAGGAACCTTCTTATTTAGAGATATATCCAGTTTATAGTGAGTTATTAAACATTAGCATTGATAGTGAAACTAATTTTATAAGTATATCGTTCACTCATCTATCTCCTTTTTTTGCTGAAGAATTTTTAAATTTAGTTATTAAAGAATTAAATACGGTCTCAAAACTCAGAGACTTAGAAGAATCTACTCTGGCTTTGGGTTTTCTTCAAAATCAACTGGCTAAGGTTCAACAAACAGATATTCGTAAATCACTCAATACCTTAATCGAGACACAATTAAAGACTAAAATGTTTGCTAATATCCGGAAAGATTATTTAGTTTCATCTATTGACTCATCTTTTGTACCCGAGACAAAATCATATCCAAGTCGATTAATTATTTGTTTGTTAGGAGCCTTTTTAGGAATGATTGTTTCCATTCTATATGTTCTTTTAAGACATTACACATTCCAAAAGTCTTTATAATTACAGATAATATGAATAAGATTTCAAAGCTAAATTTACTTTTAGAGTCTGAAGAAATAAAAATATGTATTATAGGACTTGGTTATGTTGGTCTTCCTCTAGCAGTAGAATTTGGTAAAAAATATGAAACGATTGGTTTTGATATCAATATATCCAGACTTAATGATTTGAAAAAAGGTATAGACTCTACTTTAGAGTTGAATACTGATCAGATATTGAGTTCTAGCAAACTTTCATTTACAAATAATAAGGAAGAAATTATTTCTTCTGATATTTATATTGTTACAGTTCCAACTCCTATCAATAAAGATAAAAAACCTAATTTAACCCCTTTAATAATGGCAAGTGAAGTGATTGGTAGTGTTATTGAAGAAGGAAATATAGTTATTTACGAGTCAACAGTTTACCCAGGAGCAACCGAAGAGGACTGCATTCCCATAATTGAAAAGTTTTCAAATCTATCTTTTAACAAAGATTTTTTTGCAGGATATAGTCCAGAAAGAATTAATCCTGGTGATAAGGAGCATACACTTACCAATATACTGAAAGTTACATCTGGTTCTACAAAAGAAGTTGCTCATTTAGTTGATAAGCTATACAAATCAATTATTACTGCTGGAACTTTCATGGCTTCTTCTATTAAAGTAGCTGAGGCTGCAAAGGTTATAGAAAATACCCAAAGAGATGTAAATATAGGATTAATCAACGAACTCTCGCGCATTTTTAATATTTTAGAAATTGATACCGAAGAGGTGCTGAAAGCAGCAGGAACAAAATGGAATTTTCTAAATTTTAGACCAGGCCTGGTTGGAGGACATTGCATAGGAGTAGATCCATACTACCTTACTCATAAATCTGAATCTTTAGGATTCAATCCAGAAATGATTCTTGCAGGAAGAAGAATTAATGATTCAATGGGCCATAATGTTGCTAACCATCTTATAAAAAAAATGCTCTCCAGAGAAATAAAAATAAAATATTCAAAAGTTTTAGTTATGGGCTTTGCTTTCAAAGAAAATTGTCCAGATGTTAGAAATACAAAAGTAATTGATGTTATTAACGAACTTAATTCACACGATGTAGATGTTGACTGTTTTGATCCATGGGTCGATTATGAAGAGGCATTAAATGAATACAATATAAATCTTATAAGTAATATTAAAGAGGCATCATATGATGCAATTATTATTGCTGTAGCACATGACCAATTTAAAGATTTAGGATCTAAAGTTATTAGATCCTATACTAGAAAAAAAGGAATTATATTTGATTTGAAATACATTTTTCCTGCCTCCGACACAGATCTTCGTATTTAAATTATAATTTTAAGATATGCAATTCAACAAAATCAAGAAAGAATTAAAGTCATCTCAACATACGTGGTTAATAACTGGAGTAGCTGGCTTCATCGGCTCAAATTTGCTAGAGGAATTACTTCAACTTGATCAGATCATAATTGGCGTAGATAATTTTTCAACTGGTCGTGAAGACAATTTAAAAGAAGTTGAGAGTATTGTATCTTCTGATCAGTGGAGGAATTTCAAATTTTATCAAGGAGACATTACAAACTTTAATGATTGTAATGAAGTATGCAAAAATGTAGATTATGTTCTTCATCAAGCAGCGCTTGGTTCTGTGCCGAGATCTATAAAAGATCCAATAGCCACAAATGCTTCTAATATTTCAGGTTTCCTTAATATACTTCAAGCTGCAAAAAATAATAATGTAAAAAGCTTTACATATGCTGCAAGCAGCTCTACTTATGGAGATCACATGGACCTACCTAAAATTGAAGAAAATATAGGAAGACCATTATCACCCTATGCATTAACGAAATATGTTAACGAGTTGTATTCAGAGGTTTTTGCTAGAGCATATGGCTTTAAGTCTATTGGGTTAAGGTATTTCAACGTTTATGGGAAACGACAAGATCCTAATGGTGCATATGCTGCAGTGATTCCTAAATGGACAACTTCTATGATAAAAAACAAAGATGTATATATAAATGGTGATGGGGAGACAAGTCGCGATTTTTGTTTTGTTGAAAACGCTGTTCAGGCTAACATACTTGCAGCTTTAGCTAAAGAAAGTGCTAAGAATAATGTATACAATATTGCTGTTGGTGATAGAACTTCATTAATAGAGCTATATAAGCTTATCAAAGAATCTTTATCCTTAAATAAAGTAGATGTAAAAAATAAACCAATTTTCAGAGATTTTCGCGATGGAGATGTAAAGCACTCTCAAGCAAGTATTGAAAAGGCAAAAAACAATTTAGGATATGAACCTAAGTTTAATATTGCTGAAGGTATTGCTAAGGCTATGCCATGGTATATCAAAGCAAGTAAGCTATAAAATGGGTATGAAAATATTAGTAACAGGTGGAGCTGGTTTTATCGGATCAGCGCTGATTAGATATATTATCAAAAATACTGAAGATAGCGTTATTAATGTTGACAAACTCACTTATGCAGGAAATCTCAAAAATCTAGAATCAATTTCTTCATCAAAAAGATATAATTTTGAAAAGATTGATATTTGTAATCAAAAAATGCTTGCGGAAGCCTTTTTTAAATTTAAACCTGATGCAGTCATGCACCTTGCAGCAGAAAGTCACGTAGATAGATCTATTACTGGACCAGATAATTTTATATCAACAAACATTGTTGGAACATATAATCTCTTGGAAGTGTCGAGAATGTATTATAAAGATATCAAAAATTTAGCAAAAAAAAATCAATTTAAATTTCATCACATAAGTACTGACGAGGTTTACGGTGATCTTTCAATATCAGACCCGCCTTTTGATGAGAATAGTCCATATAAGCCTAGCTCACCATATTCAGCATCAAAAGCAAGCTCTGATCATCTTGTAAGATCCTGGTATAGAACTTTTGGATTGCCAATAATAGTATCAAACTGTAGTAATAATTATGGACCATTTCATTATCCTGAAAAATTAATTCCTCAAACAATTCTTAACGCAGTTATGGGTAAAGATATTCCGATTTATGGAGATGGTTCTCAAATAAGAGATTGGTTATTTGTTGATGATCATGCTGAGGCTTTATTTATTCTTGTTAAAAAAGGTGTTGTAGGTGATACCTACAACATAGGTGCTAACAATGAAATAAAAAATATTGATGTTGTAAAAACTATTTGTAAAAAATTAGATAACATTTATCCAATTAGCATTAATCCTAATCTTAAAAATAAAAAATTAAAGATTAATTCATATGAAAAATTGATAAAATTTGTAAAGGATAGGCCTGGTCATGATCTAAGATATGCACTTGATTCCTCCAAGCTAAAAAAAGAATTTCACTGGAAGCCCAAAAGAAGCTTTGATGAGCAAATTGATAAGACTATAAAATGGTATTTAGATAATTTGGAATGGGCTGCCAGTAACAGCGATAACCATTTATGAAATCACAACTAACTTTAATCATAAAGGTCATATTGCACCTTTCAAAAAAACTAAAAATTCAATACTCTTTGCTAGTTTTTTTTATGATTTTAAGTTCAATTGCAGATGTAATTAGTATCGGTGCAGTATTACCATTTTTAGCTGCAATAACTTCACCTGATATTATCTTTGACAATGATTTTGCTAAAGAATTTTTTCAATATTTTGGTTATACAAAAGCTGATGAGCTTATTGCTCCATTAACAATATTTTTTATTTTTGCTGTTGCTCTTTCTGGTTTATTTAGAGTCCTTCAATTCGTTCTTAATGCAAGAATTTCTCATATCTCAGGTGCATATATTGGTGTGAAAGTATTTAAAAAAGCTCTTGCACAAGATTATATAGATCATAAGTTAGGAAGAAGTAATGAAATAAAAACTATTATTGCCACAAAAATTGAAGAATTAATTATCAGAACTTTACAACCCTTACTTCAAATAACCACCTCAATAATGTTGGTAATATTTATTATATCTTTTCTTATGGTGCTGAATCCTAAACTAATCACAATTACCTCAATCTCTTTGGTTTCAGTATATTTAATAATTTCGGGTATTTGTTACAAGCTACTTGAAAGAGATAGTAATAATATTGCTTCTAAAAGAATTTCTATTTTAAAAATTGCAAGCGAAGGCTTTTCAAATATAAAAAATGTCATCATAGATAAGCTATATAAGAAATATGAAGATGAATATGAGAAAGCTGAATATAGTCTAAGAGAATCACAAATAAGCATTCTAGTTCTTGCAAATATTCCAAGATATTTTATTGAGGCATTTAGTATCATAGCTATCGCAGCAATCGCATTTTTTTATAGTTCAAATAGCTCATCTTTTATAGTGATTGCTACACTGGGGACTCTTGCCATGGCTGGCCAAAGGTTATTGCCTGCATTTCAACAAATATATGGAAGTTGGGCAACCATAGTTGGGAATTCAGCTGCAGTTAATGATATTTTGAAGTTATTAGAGCTCAAGGATAAAAAAGTTTTTGAAAAAAAAGATTTTATTTTTGAAAGTGAGATAATACTCAACGATATTACTTTTAATTATCCCGGATCTGAGATTGATACATTAAGTAACATTGAAATTAAAATTCCAAAAAATTCTTTTATAGGTATTGTTGGAACAACTGGTAGCGGAAAAACTACACTTCTAGATTTAATTTTAGGTTTATTAGTTTCAAATAAAGGAAAATTATCTTTTGATGGACTAAATATTGATGAAGAAGAAAAATTACAAGCATATCAATCAATTATCTCACATGTACCTCAAGAGGTTTTTTTACAAGATTGCTCAATTCAAGAGAACATCACCCAAAACTCTAACATGGAGGCTTTCGATGAAGAATTATTAATTAATGCTGCTAAGGATGCGTTAATTTTTGATTATATCCAAGAACAACCAGAAAAATTTATGGCTTTTGTTGGAGAAAATGGCTCAAATCTTTCTGGTGGACAAAAACAAAGAATAGGAATTGCTAGAGCGCTCTATAAAAAAGCAAATATTATTGTTCTCGATGAGGCCACTAGCGCACTCGATAATTTTACTGAAAGGAAAATAATTAATAATATCCTCCAAGATCCAAGTAGAACTGTAATAATGGTTTCGCATAGCACTGAATCAATAAAGGAATGCGACACAATTTATGAAATTGAAAATGGAAAGATAAAAAACTTTGGAAGCTTTAAAGACCTGCTAGAAACAAGTAAATCTTTTAGAGAGCTTGCAGCCTCAGATAATTAACATGAGCAATAAAATGCATACTGATATTTGTATAATAGGAGCTGGTATGGTTGGTCTATCTCTGGCCAATCAAATTACTGAAAGATTTCCAAATTTGTCTATAACGATCGTTGAAAAAGAAAATAAAATTGGAAAACATACATCAGGAAGAAATAGCGGAGTTCTTCATGCAGGTATTTATTATGAACCAGGAAGTATCAAAGCAAAAGTTTGTGTTGAAGGAGCTCAGCGATTAAAAAACTGGTGTAAAGAAAATAACATTTCAATTTTAGACTGCGGAAAAGTAATAACGCCTCAAAAGGTTGAATTAGATAATCAAATTGACGAACTTTATAAAAGAGGAATTTCAAATGGCGCTAAAGTAGAAATAATAGATGAAAATCAATTTAATTCTATAGTGCCTGATGGCTTTACAAGCACTGGAAGAGCGCTATGGAGTCCCTCAACCTCTGTTGTAAATCCAAAAGAAGTAATAAATAGACTTAAAGATATTTTGAGCAAAAAAGGTGTCAAGTTTATTTTCTTTGAGAATGACTGGGCTAAAAGTACAAACAATAAACAAATTAATTTATCTAATAAAGCTCAACTTAATTATGATTTTTTATTCAATTGTGCAGGACTTCAATCAGATATAGTTGCAAAAAGATTTGGAGTTGGAAAAGACTTTACTATGCTCCCATTTAAAGGAAGCTATTGGGAATTAAAAGAAAATTCACCCCTAAATGTTTCTACAAACCTTTATCCTGTTCCTGATCTAGAATTTCCTTTTCTAGGTGTTCATGCTACACCAGGTTTTGGCGGAAAGATTTATTTAGGACCAACAGCAACTCCAGCTTTTGGAAGAGAAAATTATGATGGATTAAAGAATCTTGATATAAATACATCATTATCGTTTGCAATTCATATGACTAATCAGTTTTTTATTAGTAAAACAATGAGAAACTATATATTAAATCAGGCTTTTGAATGGTTGCCTCATAAGTTTATTGATGCTGCTAGATTAATTTTACCTAAGATTAAACTCGAGCATATTAAAAAAAGTCCTAAAGTTGGCATAAGACCTCAATTGTATGACCTTAGAAATAAAACTCTAGTCCAAGATTTTTTAATTATTGAAACAGAAGGCTCATCTCATATCATAAATGCTATTTCCCCAGCATTCACAGCAAGTTTTGCCTTTGCCGATAGAATAATAGATAATTGCACCTACTTTAAATAAGCTTACTTTAAAAACATACAGGTTATCAAATGAAAGGGATTGTTGTCGCAGGCGGGCTCGGAAGTAGACTTTATCCAGTAACCGCCGTATTCTCAAAACATCTTCTACCTATTTATGATAAACCTATGATTTATTATCCATTGTCAGTTTTGATGCTGGCTAATATAAGAGAAATCCTTATCATTTGTACTCAAAATGATTTACCGCTTTATAAAAACCTACTAGGTGATGGTTCTAGATTTGGAATATCTTTAACTTATATGGTTCAAGAAAAACCAGCTGGAATTCCACAAGCACTTATTATTGGTGAAAAATTTATTGGAAAAGATACAGTTTGTATGATTCTTGGCGATAATATTTTTTATGGACATGACTTTTCAACTTATTTACAAGATGCAAGTCAACTTAAAGATGGGGCGCTTACTTTTGGTTATCAGGTAAAGGACCCATCAAGATTTGGAGTAATAAATTTTGATAATCAAGGTAATGTAATTGAAATTGAAGAAAAACCATCAAAACCAAAGTCTAATATTGCAGTAACTGGACTTTATTTTTATGACAATGATTGCGTTAATATCTCTAAAACACTTAAGCCATCAAAGAGAGGCGAGCTCGAGATTACAGATCTAAATAAAACTTATTTGAGGGAGAATAAATTAGATTGCAAAATTTTAGGTAGAGGATTTTCATGGTTAGATACAGGAACTCATGAATCTCTCTTACTGGCAAGTCAATTTGTTCAAATAATTGAGGAAAGGACTGGTACAAAGATAGCATGTCTTGAAGAGATAGCGCTCAACAATAAATGGATATCAATGAGTGAAATTAGAAGAAATAATAAAGATTTTGTAAGTGGAAATTATTATAATTATCTTAAGGAGCTTACCAAATGAAAATAGATCAAATGAAAATAAAAGAGTGTCGAGCATGTAATAATCCAATTGAAGAGTTTATGACTTTTGGTCAAATGCCCATTGCTAATGATTTCATGAAAGAAAAAAAAGACAATGAATATTTCTTTGAAATGGCGCCAGCCTTTTGTAATAAATGTTTTACCTTTCAATTAGTAGAACAACCTGAGGCAGATATGATGTTTCATGAAGATTATGCATTTTTCTCACGACAGTCTAAATTTATGCAGATTCATTTTAAAGAATATGCTAACTGGGTTTTGAGTAATTACTCTCAGGGAGATAATGATTTTATTGTTGAGCTTGGAAGTAATGATGGAATTATGCTTGAAAACTTTGCAAATAAAGGAATAAAACACTTGGGTGTTGAACCATCACAAAATGTTGCCATGGTTGCACAAGAGCATGGTGTAAATACTGAAGTTAGCTTTTTCGGGTACCAAACTTCCAAGCAAATAATTGAAAATTATGGAAATGCTAGCGCAATCCTAGCAGCTAATGTAATGTGCCATATACCTGATTTAAATGATATCGCTAAAGGTGCTTATAATTTGTTAAATGAAAAAGGTGTTCTAATTTTTGAGGATCCATATCTTGGTGACATGCTTGAAAAAGTTTCTTATGATCAAATTTATGACGAGCATGTATATATATTCTCTGCAATATCTGTACAAAATATTTTTGGTAGCCATGGATTTGAACTAATAAACTTGATGCCACAAACAACTCATGGAGGATCTATGAGGTATGTCTTTGCAAAAAAAGGACAAAGAGATATTCAGCCAATCGTTAATGAAATTATTGAAAATGAAATTTCAAATGGTTTTGATAAAGAGTCTACATATATAAAATTCAAAGAAAATTGCGAGCTTTCTAAAAAAAGATTCAGAGATATATTAATCAAGGCCAAAGATAGCAATAAAACTGTTGCTGGATATGGAGCTACATCGAAAAGTACAACAATATTAAATTATTGCAATGTTGGGCCAGAATTAATTGATTTTATATCTGATACAACTCCAATAAAACAAAATACATTGACCCCAGGCAAACATATTCCAGTTTTATCATATGAATATTTTAAAGAGAATATACCTGATGTAATAATTTTATTTGCTTGGAATCACGCTAATGAAATTATTCAGAAAGAGAAAGATGAAATTGATAAAAATGTAGAATGGATAACACATCTTCCTTTTTTTGAGCTTAAATTGTGATAATTTGTGCTAATCCAAAAGCTCAATATCTCTCTTACAAAGAAGAGATAGATTCTTCCATAGACAAAGTTTTAAATGGCTCCCAATACATTCTTGGAGAAGAAGTTGAATTATTTGAAGAATCTTTTGCAAATTATATAGGTGTTAATTCGGCTATAGGTGTTGCAAACGGAACAGACGCTATTGAAATTTCTCTCAAAGCAATGGGTATTGGTAACGGTGATAAAGTGATTTCAGTATCGCATTCTGCAGTTGCAACAATAGCAGGAATTGAATCAACTGGCGCATCTGCAATAGTTGTTGATTTGGAGCCTGATTTTTTTACTTTAGATAATGAATTACTTGAATCAGCTTATACTAATGATGTTAAAGCTGTAGTGGCTGTTCATATATATGGTCAATCCTCAGATATTTATAAAATAAAAGAATTTTGCAAATCAAAAGGAATTTATCTTATTGAAGATGTTGCACAAGCTCATGGAGCTTTAAACAATAATAAAAGACTTGGAAGTATTGGTGACGTAGGAACCTTTAGCTGTTATCCAACTAAAAATCTTGGCGCAATTGGAGATGGTGGAATAATAACTACAGATGATGAAAATCTACATAAAAAAATGAAAATGCTTAGGGAGTATGGATGGACTGAGAGAGTAAGCCAAATCAAAGGAAGAAATTCAAGGCTTGATGAGCTTCAAGCTTCGATCTTAAATGTAAAATTAAGATATCTTGATAGAGACAATCAAAAGAGAAAGAATATAGCTGATATATATGATCAACTAAGTTTTGACGATTTTATAACACCGGCTAAAAGATCTGACTGCGATCATGTTTATCATCTATATGTTTGCAAGACTTCTAAGAGAGATGAGCTTATGAATTATTTAAATGAAAGAGACATTTTTCCAGGTATACATTATCCAGTTCCTATTCATCTTCAACCTGCTTATAAAGACAATATAGCTATAGGTTCTGATATGCATGTTACAGAATCAATAGCTAATAACATCATTTCATTGCCAATGTACCCTGAACTATCACTTGATGATGCAGAAAAAGTTTACAATGCAATTAAAAATTTTTTTAAATAATAATGCAAGTCGTAGATAATTTTCTTGATAAAGTTTTTATCTATAATCTCAAAAAATTTGAGGATGATAGAGGTTTTTTTATTGAAAAATATCATAAGCAAAGGTATTCAGAATTTGGTATAGATTCAACATTTGTTCAAGACAGTCAATCAAGATCAATTAAAAATGTTTTAAGAGGGCTACATTTCACAATAAATAATCCACAGGCACAGATGATGACTGTTTCTAGGGGTAAAGTATTTGATGTAGTTGTAGATGTAAGACCTAAGTCTAAAACTTTCGGCAATTATAAAAGTTTCATTTTATCTGATGAAGGACCACAACAGATTTTTATGCCTCATGGTTTTGCGCATGGGTTTTGCGTTTTGTCAGAATATGCAGATTTGATTTATAAAGCTACAAAACTTTATGATCCTAATGATGAATTTGGTATTAAATGGAATGATCCTGACATAAATATAAATTGGCCAATAGATAAACCAATTATATCTGACAGAGATTTAGAGCATCCCTCATTAGAGGAATATAAAATTTTTGCAGAGAAAAATGAAACTTAATTTTATAAATGACGTAATACATATCCCCTTACAAAGAATTACAGATGATAGGGGTTTAATGACAGTAGTCTCTAAAAAAGATGTGCCTATTAAAATCGTAAGAGTTTTTACCATTTCTGCTAAAAATGCTGAAAGAGGTTTTCATGCTCATAAAAAATGTAATCAATTTATAGTATGCGTTGAAGGTTCTTTAAAACTAATAGTAGATGACACTCATTCAAAAAAAGAAATTAAATTAGATACATCAAGTGATGGAGTTCTTATCCCAAACGGCATTTGGTCATATCAAACTTATTTAAATTCACAAACTTTAATTAATGTTTATTGCGACAGAGCTTATGAAGAGGACGACTACATAAGAAATTATGATGACTACAAAAAATATAGATTATGAGAAGTCTTTTTGATTGAGAATTATCTTGTTGTAAAATAAACACCAAAATACATTTATACATATGAAAATATTAATTACAGGAGCGCTTGGTCATATTGGATCTTCTCTAATAAGAGAACTCCCTTATATGCTTAAAAATATAGATAACGTCACTCTTTTAGATAACTTATCAAGCCAACGTTACCCATCTTTATTTAATTTACCAAATCATAAATATACATTTATTCAAGATGACATAAGAAATACTGATATGGATAAAATTTTAGTTGATATCGATTATGTTATTCATCTGGCTGCAATCACAGATGCAGCTGGCAGTTTTAGTAATGCTGAAGAGGTAGAACGTAACAATTATGAATGTACAAAAGTTATAGCAAATGCGTGTTTAAAACACAATGTTAAGTTAATTACATTATCTTCAACCAGTGTTTACGGAACACAGGATGAAGTTGTTAGTGAAGATTGCTCATTAGATGACTTAAATCCTCAAAGTCCATATGCGAAAACAAAATTGCTTGAAGAAGAGCTGGTTATTGAGATGTGCAATAGAGGACTAAATGCAGTTATTTGCAGATTTGGAACTATATTTGGTGACTCTATTGGGATGAGATTTCATACGGCCGTAAATAAATTTTGTTGGCAAGCTATTCATCGAATACCACTTACAGTATGGTCGTCAGCATATGAACAAAAAAGACCATACCTTGATCTTAAAGATGCTACCAATTCTTTCAAACACCTGATTGAAAAAGATTTATTTGATGGTGAGATTTATAATGTTTTAACTGATAACTTTACTGTAAAAAATGTGATAGATGAGATTGAAAAAAATATTCCAGATTTAAAAATTGAATATGTTGATAATAAAATTATGAATCAATTGTCATATGATGTTTCAAATAATAAGTTTATCAATACCGGATTTCAATTTAAAGGCAGTTTGCAAAAGAGTATTAAAGAAACAATAGAACTTTTTACATACAGATAAATGCATAAGCTTTCAATTTTATTGTGCCTAAAAGGCAGAAAAAAATTTACCAAAAGATGGCTTGATTGGATGGTTGAAGAAAAATGTCCATTTCAAATTGTTATTGCTGATGGTGATGCAGATAAATCTTATACAAAAAATCTGATTAATGATCAAAGGTACAAAGACCTTGAGATTGTATATCAAGAACATCCAGAAGACACTGACATTCAAGCCTTTGTAAAAAAGTTTAATAATTCTCTTAACTCAATTGATGCAGAGTATGTTATCTGCGCAGATAATGATGACTTTATAATAGTAGAAAATTTACAGAAAGCACTAAACTATTTTATTGATAATTCAAAAGCAATTGATACATTGGCATTAAGTCATTATAGATTTTCTATAAATAATGACTCTAATGACATTAATGACAAGATTTATAACAAAAATGGAACAATAACCTTTCAAGAATTAAAGCCTTTTGATTATTCCTCTTTTTCGAAGTTAAGCACTTTTAAAAGACTTAAAAAATCTATTAAAGAGTTTCCAAGTGACTATTTTTTTTATTCTATTCATAAAACAATTAACTTTAAAAAAAATATTAATGTTACATGCACATATCCGATTGAGTATATGTTTTTTTGGGAAAGGCACCTTACCTATTCAATAGGTATAATCGGAAATATCTACTCTGATTCTTCATTGACGCCTTTTGTAGCGAGACAAGAGGGGACTAGCGTCTCAGCATCGGCACTTGTTCAAAAAGAAAAACTCATAAATATTAGATTTACGAATCGTTGGAAGAATCAATATCCAAATTTCGTAAGAGGAGTTTATAGTATTTATAGTGAATCAAAGAGCACTAGTTATAAAGATTTTTATTTAAACTTTAATTCTTATTATCATTATGATATTTGCAAAAGATTGATTTATGGATTAATTGGAACAATTACATCCAAATCTCCTTATTTATATAATTTTTTATCCAATATTCTTATGAAAATATCAAATAAATCTAGACAAGACTTAAATGATCCTAATATTAAAGAGGAAAATATCCATATTAAAAGATTAATTAATTTTTTAGAAAGATCTTGATCCTGATATGTTAGAATTCTAGAAAAGATTAGCAAGATGCTGGATATAACAAATAAAAAATTAGTTTTTGAATATGATACAGATCAATTTGATTTTGTATCAATGTTTTCAAATGTACTTAATCTTAAAGAAGCATCTATTGATAATTTGCATGAAAATATTGACAGCTCTTTTCTTCCTAAATCCGAAATATCCGTTGATAATGATCAAAGTCAAGATATATATTCAATACTATACAAAATTGATAAAGGCTATAATCTATCTGAAAGTCATATAAATAATAGAGGAAAGTTTCTTACTAAATTTGACGATTTTGTAACATTTCTTGCCAAAACAGTATTTAAAGAAAATTTAGTTTATCAAAATAGACCTACATTGAGAGTGGCTTTTCCAGGTAATAAAGCTGTTGGAGATTGGCATAGAGACAGGGAGTATAATCATCCTTTAGAAGAAATAAATATATGGGTTCCCATAACAAAAGCTAACAATACAAACACAATATGGATTGAAAGTGAATTTGACAAGGAAGACTACGCACCTATGAATATTGATTTTGGAGAGCTTTTAATATTTGACTCAGGACTAAAGCATGGGAACGTATTGAATCAAGAATCCAAAACAAGAATAAGTTTTGATTTTAGAGTAATACCTGCATCAGTATATAAGGAACCAGATTCATCATCTAGTTATTCTCAAGGTATTGAATTCAAGGTAGGCGATTATTACTCAAAGACTTCTTTATAAAATATGACCGATTCTGGTAACTTATGGGAATTAAATAAGTCTATTGAGGTAGATTCTTCAAAGCTACAATTCAATATTGACACCTTTCGTTCAATTGGGGGTTTTAATGCCAAACTGGCATCTTGGGATCCAAAAGAATATTCATCAAGATATTACAAATCACTTCTTTATGAATTTTCAAAAGATGTTGATAAAAAAATACGTAAAAGCGAATATTTCGATGGAGACAAGAATTTAAAGGGCAGAGGATTGAATTTCTTTTTAAATAAAATTCAAAACAGAGATCTTGGCTCTCCAACTTGTATTCAGTTCATAGATAATCATGTTGATATAGATTATATTTTGAGTTGCGATGAGTTAAATTTTATTTTTCCAGAACTTCAAAAGTCTAAGGTGATTTTAGAAATAGGCGCCGGCTTCGGAAGGTTGCCTCATTCAATATTAGAAAACTTTGATGAAGTAGAAAAATACTACATAGTTGATTTAGACTGGATGTTAGAATTATCATCAAAATTTCTTAAGCATGTTTTGTCAAAAGAAGATTTCTACAAAATTCAATTTGTAGAATCTTCAAATTATAAAAATTTATTATTTGATGCATTGAATGCAAATAGTCATGAAATCGATCTTTCGATAAATATTGATTCTTTTCAAGAGATGCCAACAAAAGTCGCATTAGATTATTTAGATTTTATAGGAAATAATTCTGAAAAATTTTACTCAAAAAATGCAATTTGTAAATATCATCCCTCTGTTGTAGATTTGCAATTAAAGGATGATTCTCAATATAAGTCAGCCTTAGAGATGGGGTTATGTAAAGACTCAATAGATATTTATAATTCAAAAGAGTTAAAAAAACAACAAAGCAAATACTTACAACAATATTGCCCAAAAGACTTTAAACTCAAAAAAGATGAACAGTGTTTTGGTCAGTTTTTGTATTATCAATCTGCTCTCTTTGAAAAAATATAAAGATATATAGTCAATGATAACTGATGATTCTAAAGTATTAATTCTTGGCTCATCAGGTCAAATAGGACAAGAATTACTCTGCCAGTTAAAAAAATTTAACTGTAGAATTACTTGTGTAAACAGATCATTAAAATCAAAATCAAATAATAATTATTTTGACATACAATTAGATATAAGTGATAAGTGCAATAAAAAACTAGAAGAAGTCATTAGAGATAATGATTATATATTTCATTTAGCTGGAGATACTTCAGTAATGGCAGATCCTGATAAAGAAATTGATTATTTAGAAAAATGGATATCTCCCTTACATAATATCCTCAATTTAATAACTAACACAAATAAGGTTTTAATTTTTGCAAGTTCAGTAAGTGTTTATGGAGTAAATCCACAATTTCCAGTTAATGAGCATACTGTTGAAGATCCGTTAACCTCTTACGATACAGCAAAAACTTGCTGCGATAATTTAATTCGCTATTACAGAAATTACCATGACGTAAATTGCACATCACTGAGATTTTCAAATGTTTATGGCCCTGAAACCTCAGTTGGAAATGACTCAAGGAGAGTAATTAACAAAATATTAAATCTTATCCATAAAAATAAGGAGATAAGTATCGTGTCAGACGGAGAATATAAAAGAAACTACATACATGTTTATGATGCAGCATCAATGCTTATTCAAGGTGCAGACAATATTTCGAAAACATCTCCTGTTTTGATTGCATGCTCAAAAGAAAATTACTCTTTTAAAGAAATAATAATTTGCCTAGCTAAAAACTATGAAAATGTTTTCAACAAAAAAATAGAGATCAAGCTTGGTCTTGAAAAAAAATTTATAACGGATACTAGAAGTTTTGATGGTCAACCATCAAAAATATTTCAAGTTGGATTTAAGTATAAATATACTCTAGATGAAGGCTTTAAAGAGTTAGTAAAATCAATTTGAAAATTATGCAGAATATAAACCCAATATATATTAACTTAAAGCTATTTCTATTTCCCCTAGCTTTTTTGCCATTTTTGTGGGATTACTACATTTTTGGAATAAAGATATTTGATACTTTCGTTTTTTTTTTTAGCAATATTTTGTTTAATCTTTTTAAGAATTAATGATTTAAAAAAAGATTTATCTAGAGTATATATTTTCCTTTTGTTTTTCGTTTTTTTTACTATTGTCGGCTTAATAAATTATGGAGATATAAAGGGATTCGTAGGGCTATCTCTCGGAATTATATACTTTTATCTTACTACACTATTTTTTAAAAAAGATGATGTTGATAAATACAGTTTTTACATTCTTGTAATACTGTTAATGACATTTACTTTACAATTTCTTTCTACATTAATTTTTGGTGAGCCAATCAATTATCATGCTTTTATTGGTGAATCGCCGAGGCTTCAGAATGCTGTGGGTTACAGAACTGCAGGATTATTTTTAGAACCTACAAGTTATTGTGCAATGATGTTTATGATCATTTCACTAAGATTTTTATTAAACTCTTATTCAAAATACGAATTGATTGGAATATTATCAATTCCTTTTTCTTTTTCGTTATATGGAATATTTTTATTCTTTGTACTTTCAGGTTTTTGGTTTTTAAAAATGTTAAAGATGAGACCTATTTTATACATTTCTATTTTTTTTCTAACCTCATTGATATTTGCATTATTTTTTTGGCAATTAATATTAGATGAGGGATCTCAATTATTTAAGATAGTAAACAGATTAAGCACAATTTCAAATGATGCTTCAACATTGTCAAGATTTTCACTACAAAATGATTTATCATTTTTTTCATTAATGTTTGGTAGCGGCTTGTCTACTGAGGGGGGCGGCAGATATGGCAATTATGGACTTGGATATCTAATATCAGGAATTGGAATTATTGGATTAATTATGTTGGTATTTATGTCAATCAATCTTTATAGAAAGAGAATATTTTTTGTTTTTTCAATACTATTTGTAATTTTATTGAGCAGTTATTATTGGACTTTTTTAGTTTTTTGGATGTGGCTATCTTGGATATATATAGTACTGCGGCCTTCTAGAGATGAAACAAGACACAAATTTGTTTGAATTTAAAATATTAAGTCTTACTTTTCAAGACAGACTGTTCTTGTTCCCTTCCAATTTGAGATTAAATCAATAGCATCATCATTAGATACATCTTTATATAAGCCTCTAGATACTGTCCATTCTTCGATAATTTTAAAAGGTGTGTAACCATATTTTTTAAAAACTGAGCCATTAGGATTTAATTCATCATCACTTGATATATATTTTGGCTTATAACCACCAGCAAAGAGCTTGGATAAAGTTTCTTTCATAGCTTCAATATCATCATATTTATGCGTTTCAAATATAATAGTCCTCGGCGCTAAAGATGGATGTGAATCAAGTAATTTATTAAGCGATTTAAATATTTCATGTTCGTGACCTTCAACATCCATTCTGACAAAATCTATACCATTAATTTCTTGTACATATTCAGCAAAATCAATAAGCTCAACTTCTACTTCTTCAATGTCTTTGTTAGCTTCTAAGTCCACTAAATTAAAGCTATTTAAATTCGTTTTTTTATGTAGTCCAAATTTTGCGGTTCCATTTTTACTTGAGATTGCACATTGTTTAAATTGAACTCTATTTGAAAGATTATTTAATTCAAGGTTTTTTGATAGCACTTTTATGTTTCTTGGATCTGGCTCAACGGCATATATTTTTGCAGTATTATTGAGTTTTTGTGCTTCCATAAGTATGTAGTAACCTATATTGGCACCAAGATCCAGAATTGTATCACTTGGCTGCACTTCATTATCTACCATCCACTTATGTTCAAGCTCTCTACTCCCAATGACAAAAAGAACTCTGGCAAGACCATCATCGTCTAAAGGTAAGTACATTTTATAATCGTAAACTTTTCTTAGTATTTCCCCACTTGAGAAAAGTTGTAATGCCCAGAAATGTATTTGCCTATATAAAATTATAAAAGTATTAAACTTATAAAATTGGAATACAGATAATAATTTTTTAATTGGATTAATCATTTGAACCTATAAATTTTTTGTTATTATACATTATTAAAAACTTATCCAAGTTATAATTCATACTAATAGATTTGAAATTGAAAATAAAATACAAAAAGTATTAATAATTCGTATTAAATGGAACATTAATTGATGATAACTTTTTCAATAATAACACCAACGTATAATAGGAAAAATATAATTTCAGATTCTATTGATAGCTCTTTGATATTTAGCAAACATCAGAATATGAACGAAATAATTATTGTTGATGATGCTTCAAAAGATAATACTCATCAGTATATTAAAGATTCTTATAAAGAGGAGCTTGATCGAGGACAAATAGCATATAAAAAATTGGAAACAAATCGTGGAGTCACTTATGCAAAAAATTCTGGTGCAGAATCTGCCCAAAATGAGTGGTTGATATTTTTAGATTCAGATGATCAATTGCTCTTTGATGCCAATATAACAATTATTAATGCAATTAAGCAATTTAAAGATGCTGATATTTTATTTTTTAGATGTATTGATAATGAGATGAATTTAGTTGGAGAAAATATCACGAAATCTTTTAAATTAAATTTAAACAATTATATTAAAAATGGTACTTTTGGAGAGTGCTTGCCGGTAATAAAAAGAACAAAGTTTTTGCAATATAAATATGACTCTGATTTAAGGGGATTCGAAGGCCTCACTTATTTGAGAATGCTAAAAGAAGACATGAATCTTTACATAATTAAAGAAGCTGCAAGAAAGTATGATGATCGAGGTATTGATAGATTATCAACTAGAGCAGGCATATTTAAAAGATCTGTTATGATTTTGGAAGGATATAAAAGATATAAATATGAAGTTTACAATATTATAAAAAGCCCACTAAAAATGTATTTAAACTTAAAAATATTTCAGTATTATTTGTTATCTCTTTTAAGTAGGCTTATTAAATGAAAATAATTCTTCTGATAAAAACTTTTAAGGAAACAATACATCTTAAATTAAGAATTTGTAAAAAAGTGATTGCAATACTAAAAGCCTTTAATCATAAAAATGAAAATTACAGACAGCAAACTAATATAGACTTAAATAATAAAGAGTTAGCTCTAAAATGAAAAAAATAGTTCATATCATATTGTCTCTTGAGCTTGGAGGCGCAGAGCGAATGTTAGAAAGATTAATAAAAGAATCTTCAAAAGATAATTCTATTCAGCAGTCAATTATTACTCTTAAAAATGAGGGTAGTATAGGTCGGCAGCTGAAAATTGATGGCTTTGATATAACCTCTATGGGTATGACATATAAAATAAGTTCACTTTTTATATTATTTAAACTAATTAAAATCCTAAGAAAAAAGAAACCAGACGCTGTTTATACATGGATGTACCACTCTGATTTAATTGGTGGCTTAGCAGCATATCTGGCTGAAATAAAAAATATAATTTGGGGCATAAGAAATTCTAAAATTCCTCAAAAGTTTTTATCATCAACATCTTTTGTAATAAAAATATGTGCACTTTTATCTTCTTACATACCTACAAGGATTATTTGCTGCGCTGAAGCAGCTAAATTAACTCATATTGAGTTGGGATATTGCCCTGAAAAGATTATTGTTATAACTAATGGCTATGATCTTAAATCTTTTAATCCCAGTTATAAATTGAGAAGCAGTGTATGTAAAAATCTTGGATTGTTAGAAAATGATTTAGTTGTTGGAACTGTAGGAAGATTCGATCCCCTTAAAGATTTTAACAATTTTATTCAAGCCGCAAATCTAGTTCTAAAAGATCACAAGAATGTAAAGTTTATGATGATTGGAAAGGGATTGGATAGAAAGAATGACGAGCTCAATTCATGGATACATAACACCGAATATCCAAATAATTTTATCTTACTTGGTGAGAGAAATCCTCATGATTTCTTTACCGCAATGGATTTATTTTGTTTATCATCAAAATCAGAAGGTTTTCCAAATGTAGTAGCAGAAGCTATGGCTATGCAAATTCCTTGTGTTGTTACCGATGTTGGTGATGCTGGTAGAATTGTAGAAGAGTCTGGAATAGTTGTTGAGCCTAAGAATTCAAATTCTCTTTATGAAGGTTTAGTTTTAATGCTGAACAAAAATAAAAGCGACCGTGACATTTTAGGTTGTAAGGCAAGGAATCTGATAGAGAACAAATATGATATAAAAGTAATAAAGCAAAAATTTATAGATTTAATTAATTGAATTACAGGGATAATGAGAAAATGAGTAGCAACAAGGATCAAAAAACAGTTGATGGATTTGGCGATGAATGGGAACGCTTTGATCAGAGTCAACTTAGCAAAGATGAGCATCAAGACTTGTTTAATCGATATTTTTCAATTTTTCCATGGGAGAAATTACCCGAAAACTCCTCAGGGTTTGATATGGGTTGTGGAAGTGGTCGTTGGGCTAAAATGCTGGCTCCAAAAGTTGGTACATTGCATTGCATTGATCCTAGCTCGGCATTAGAAGTAGCAAAACGTAATTTATCTAGTGAACCTAATTGTATTTTTCATCATAAGGGAGTAAGTGACCAGATTTTACCTGCCGGCAGTCAAGATTTTGGTATTTCTTTGGGAGTTCTTCATCACATTCCAAATACATTAGAAGGCATTAAGGCTTGCACTTTAATGCTGAAGCCAGGAGCACCATTTTTATTATATCTTTACTATGCATTTGATAATCGTCCTTTATGGTTTCAGTTAATTTGGAGGATAAGTAATATTATTAGAATGATTGTAAGTGCATTACCACATAAATTAAGATATATAATAAGCCAAATATTAGCTATTTTAATATATTGGCCTTTTGCAAAACTAGCCTTAGTTTTTGAAAAAATTGGAGCATCTAAAACATTTGTTGAAAATTTCCCACTCAGCACATACCGTAATCTTAGTTTTTATACAATGAGAACGGACGCGTTAGATCGTTTTGGAACCCGTCTCGAAAAACGTTTCACCAGGTCCCAGATTAAAGATATGATGAAGAATTCAGGTCTTAAAGACATAAAATTTTCTGAAAATTCAAATTATTGGATTGCTGTAGGTTTTAAGGAATCATAATAAATGTGTGGTTTAGTAGGGTTCCTTGGTGGTGACTTTTCAAATAAAAAATTAAGCACTAATATACTTCAAGAAATGTCAGACAAGATTATAAGTAGGGGTCCAGACAGCTCTGGTATATGGATAGATGAAACAAGTAAAATTGGCTTAGCACATAGGCGATTGGCTGTTCTCGATTTATCACCGGCAGGACATCAGCCAATGATATCAAGTTCCAAAAGATACACCATGGTATATAACGGAGAAATTTATAATAGTTTAGAAATTAAGAATGAACTAATTAATGCTGAGCCTGCAATAACCTGGAGTGGTCATTCTGATACTGAGATATTACTTGCAGGTTTTGATACTTGGGGAATAAAAGAAACAATTTATCGTATTACAGGTATGTTTGCTATATCAGTATGGGATAATGAATTAAAGCAATTAACCTTAATAAGAGATAGGCTTGGCGAAAAGCCCTTATATTATGGCTGGCAAGGATCGGAGTCTAATAAAGCTTTTTTATTTGGATCTGAATTAAAGTCTTTAAAAAAACATCCACAATTTAGTAATGAGATTGATCGTGGATCATTATCTCTATACATGAGATATTGCTATGTACCTGCACCTCACTCAATTTATAAGGGAATTAAAAAGCTTGAACCTGGAACTATCTTAACTGTTTCTTTAAATAACAAATATACACAAGAAAGGTATTGGGATGCTCGTAAAGTAGTAAAAAACGGTTTTGAATGCCAATTTGAGCAGCCTATTGGTGAGGTAACAAAAAATTTAGAGGTTGAGCTTAAGAATACTATTTCTCAACAAATGATGGCAGATGTCCCCTTGGGTGCCTTTCTTTCTGGTGGAATTGATTCTTCAGCAGTAGTTGCTCTAATGCAGAGCCAATCTTCCAATCCCATAAAAACCTTTACAATTGGCTTCAAAGAAGCTGGATATAACGAAGCAGAGTATGCTAAGTTGGTAGCTGAACATTTAGGAACAGAACATACCGAATTGTATGTTTCTTCTCAGGATGCATTAGATGTAATACCTAAACTACCAAACTTATACTGTGAACCCTTTGCAGATTCCTCGCAAATACCAACATATTTAGTTGCTGCTCTTGCACGCGAGCATGTAACAGTAAGTCTTTCTGGTGATGGCGGAGATGAGCTATTTTGTGGTTACAATAGATATTTATTTGCTAACAAACTTTGGAACGGTTTAAAAATAACTCCAGCGTCTTTGAGAGGATTTGTTGGTAGAAGTGTTCAAAGTTTTCCTGATGCTTTCTGGGCTAAGGGATTCAAATTTTTGAATAAAATCACTCCCGAGAAATTTAATGGGGTTAGATGGGGAGATAAGTTACAAAAGGGTGCCGGTGTTGTTGGATCTAAAGATTTAATTAGCCTGTATCAAGGCGTTGTATCAAATTGGCAAAATCCGTCATCTGTTGTTATTGGAGAGGGAGAACATAAAAGTATTTTTTCAACAGATATTGAAATTCTCTCAAGCTTAGATGATGTAGAAAAAATGATGGCTATTGATATGATTTCTTATTTGCCAGACGATATTTTGGTTAAAGTCGATAGAGCAGCAATGGGCGTGTCTTTAGAGACCAGAGTACCATTTCTAGATCACCACATAATCGAATTCACATCTAAAATTCCTTTATCAATGAAGTTAAATAACGGGGTGGGAAAGGCAATATTAAGAGATATTCTATACAAATACGTTCCAAGAGAACTAATTGAGAGACCTAAAATGGGATTTGGAATCCCTGTAAGTGATTGGCTAAAAGGCCCACTTAAGGATTGGGCAGAAGAACTACTTAGTGAGTCTCGATTAGAATCTCAAGGTTTTTTTTATCCGGCAATAGTAAGGAAAATGTGGTCAGAACATATATTAGGTAATCGAAACTGGCAGTCTCAGTTATGGGTAATATTAATGTTTCAAGCATGGCTTGAGGATAATGCTTAAATCAGTAAAGAAAAATTAGCCCTATTTTTGGTTATATTGAACTATAAATAAATTATGAAGATTCTTTTTATTGCAAGCACACCTGAATCAATAATACCTTTTCGGGGTAAATTATTACGAACACTTGTCAGTCTTGGCGTTAAAGTTAGTGTATGTGCGCCATTCACCAATCAACATCACAGTATTGTAAGGGAGCTAAGCGATTCATATAAGGTTCAGACTTATACTATAGCTCTTGGTAAAGCTGGTATTAATGTTATATCAGATTTTCGCTATCTGATTATGCTCATCAATGTAATTAAACTAATTAAGCCTAATGCAATATTTTGTTATACGATGAAACCTGTAATATATGGGTCAATTGCTGGATGGATTTCAAGAGTATCAAATACTTATTCTATGATTACTGGTTTAGGCTTCCTATTTATTGATACGGATAGTTTTTTTAAAAAGAAAATTCAATTTATTGGAAAAGCAATTTTATCATTCAGCCTCACAAAAAATAAAAAAATATTTTTTCAAAATGTTGATGATCAAAAATTATTTTTTGAACAGAAAATTATAGGTAAATCGCAATCAACTCATGTAGTTAATGGTTCTGGTGTGGACATTGAATTTTATAATCAAAGACCGCTCCCTTCAGAGCCAATTTTTTTATTAATTGCAAGAATGATTGTAAATAAAGGTATTTATGAGTACGTCGAAGCTATTAGACAAGTTAAAAAAAAATTTCCTTTAGTTAAATTTTCTATTGTGGGAGGGCTTGAAGAGAATATTGATGGAATAGATGAGGTAGTTATTCAGTCATGGGTTTCAGAAGGTCTTTTTGAATATAGGGGTGTTGTTTCAGACGTAAGACTTGAAATTGAAAAATGTAGTATTTATGTTCTTCCTTCATATCGTGAAGGCACGCCAAGATCAGTTTTAGAGGCTATGTCGATGGCTCGACCAATAATTACAAGTGATGTTCCAGGGTGCAGAGAGACAGTTTTAAATGGCATTACAGGGATTTTGGTAAAGCCAAGAAACAGCAGCGATTTGGCTGACGCAATGCAAGTGCTAATTCAGGATCAAAATCTTAGAGAGTCAATGGGCCAAAAATCTCGTGAATATGCTGTTAAGAAATATAGTGATGACTTAGTAGTTGCTGATATAATATCTCAATTAGATATTTAATATCTCATTTTATAAATGCAATCAGTAGCCAAGGAAAAAATAGGATGTCAAAAATTAAATCTATTTCGACAGTTACAGGCCATATTTATGATGTTCCTGATAACAATGATGAAGATAGATTAATTAGTTTTGTTAATTCTAATAACAATAAGAAAATAGTAGCTATTCAAGGTCTTGGTTTTGTTGGAACTGCAATGTCATTGGTTGTTGCTAACAGTGACAAAAATGAATATGCAGTTCTGGGTGTCGATCAAGCTAACAAAGAATCCTACTGGAAAATAGCAGAAATAAATTCAGGAATCTGTCCAATTGTCTCATCTGATCCTCTTCTATATGAATTTTTTGAAAGTACTAGGCAAAAAGAAAATTTTTATGCGACCCATGACCCTAAGGCCTTTTCTTATGCAGATGTCATAATAGTAGATATCAATTTAGATGTAACTAAAATTAAAGATAATTCAGGAAATCTTGATTCATTTGATGTCCCTATGACTGGATTTAAAAAGGCTATTGAGCTAATTGGTCAAGAATGCAAAAAAGATGTGTTAATTTTGATTGAAACTACTGTTCCTCCAGGAACATGTCAGAAAGTAGTTTATCCAATAATAGTTGAGAATCTAAGATCTCGTGGACTTGAAACAGATAAATTTAAATTAGGACATTCATATGAAAGAGTTATGCCTGGACCAAACTATATGAACAGCATAAAAAATTTTTATAGGGTATATTCCGGCATTAATAATAAAAGCGCTAATTCTGTAGAAAAGTTTCTTAAGACAGTTATTTCTACTGATGAGTATCCTTTAACGCGTCTTAAAACTACAGAATCCACAGAGATGGCAAAAGTTCTAGAAAATTCATATAGAGCAATGAATATATCATTTGCTATAGAATGGTCAAGATTTGCTGAAAGTTCTGGTGTAGACCTTTATGAAGTAGTGGATGCTATAAGACTGAGACCTACTCATGCCAATTTAATGTACCCTGGAATTGGAGTAGGTGGATACTGCCTTACTAAAGATCCGTTGATGGCAAGTTGGGCGAGTGAGAAATTTTTTGGTCTTAAATCGGGATTACAATCCTCAGTAAAGGCTGTTGAAAATAATGACAAAATGCCTTCATATTGCTTTAATTTTGTTAATAATATTATACAAAATTTTGATAAAAAATTGACTAGAATTGGATTGTTGGGTGTTGCTTACGGCCCAGGTATTGGTGATACAAGATTTAGCCCGGTTGAAGATTTTTATAATCGTATTTCTATGCAATTTGAAGACATCAAGTGCCAAGATCCTTACGTCTCTCTTTGGCCTGAATTAAATCTAAAAATAGAAACGTCACTAGAATCTTTTCTTAATAGAATATTTGATGTTCTTATTGTGACCACCGGACATAGAGACTACCTTAAGAACAACTCTATTTATGAATTAATTTCAAAAGTTGATCAAGAAATGATAATTATTGATACTGTTGGTTTATTGGATTTAAAAAAACTACCCAAACATTATTCCCAAAATAAAAATTTCTATGTTTTGGGTGTTGGGCATAAAAAGGACTAAGTTATGAAAAAAGCTTTAATAATTGGTGGCGGTGGTTTTATTGGCTCAAATATTGCAAAGTTTTTGCTAGAAAATAGGGAATATAATGTTGATGTAATAGATAATTTTTCACGAAGTGCCTCTGGGAAGACTCCATTACTAGAGAGATATAAAAATTCTGAAAGATTGAAAATACTTAATGCAGATTTAACAAATCTAGACAGCTTTGATCAACTAGATTTTGATTATGATTATGTTTTTATGCTAGCAGCATTAGTGGGAGTTGATAAGGTTAATGCTATCCCGCACGAAGTAATTCGTATTAATTCGATGCTTTTACTTAATACTCTTGAATGGTTAAAAACTGTCTCATGCAAGAGAGTTGTATTTAGCTCCACAAGTGAAACATATGCTGGAACTATTGAAGCTTTTGATTATGAGGTTCCAACAAAAGAGACAGTGCCTTTAACAATTGAAGATGTTAGTCACCCAAGATTTACTTATGCTATTACAAAGATGCTTGGTGAGTCAGGTTTCATAAATTATGCCAGGCAAGGTTATTTTGATGCTGTTGTTGTTAGATACCATAACGTATATGGTCCCAATATGGGCTTCCGTCATGTAATACCTCATCTAGTGGAACGCTTTCAAAATAATGAGTCACCATTTTTAATATATGGACATGATCAAACAAGAGCATTTAACTATATTGATGATGCTGTTCTTGGCACAGTCTTAGCAGTTGAAAGAGGAATAAATAAAGAGATTTATCATATTGGTGATAGCGATGAGATTTCAATTGAAGCTCTTACTCGTTTTGTTGGTAAATTAATGAATTATGATGGTGATTATGAATTTGCTCCAACCTTCCCAGGCTCTGTTTCAAGAAGATGCCCAGACATAACTAAAGCAAAAAATGATCTTAATTATTTACCCTCAGTTAAATGGCGGGAAGGCCTTGCATCAACTATTAACTGGTATCAAGATTATTTAAAAGGAGCAGAAACTTCTCAAGAATCTTTTTATGATCAATATGGAATAAGTAAATGATACCTTTGAGCTTACCTAACATTGCAGGTAAAGAATGGGAATATGTAAAACAGTGTCTTGATTCAGGCTGGATCTCCTCAGCAGGTAGTTTTGTTGATAGGTTTGAGGTCGAATTTGCAAAATATTTGGAAGTTGAAGGTGCTATTTCCGTTGTCAATGGCACATCAGCTTTACATATCGCTCTTCAGTTACTTGGAGTAGAAAAAAATGATCTAGTCATTATGCCTAATGTCACTTTTGTGGCATCAGCAAATGCCATTTCATATATAGGTGCATCTCCTCTGCTAATCGATATCGATCAACATTCATGGCAAATGGATTTAGATCTCCTAGAAAGCTTCTTATTAACTGACTGTAAATTAGACAGCTCAAACACATTAGTGCATATGAAAACGAGCCGTAAAATTAGCGCTCTTATGATCGTGCATGTTCAAGGCAATATCTGTGACATGGATAGGTTATTGGCAATTTGTAATGAGTACAAACTGCCAGTTTTGGAAGATGCTGCCGAAGCTCTTGGGACTAAATACAAGGGACAAAATGCTGGGACACTTGGCGATATTGGCTGCTTTAGTTTTAACGGAAACAAGATCATGAGTACAGGTGGTGGTGGCATGATTGTTTCTCAAAATTCTGAGCACATTAAACGAGCGAAACACCTTACTACAACGGCTAAAAGGGATTCGTTAACGTACTTTCATGATGAGGTTGGCTACAACTATCGGTTGGTAAATGTGTTAGCAGCCCTTGGAGTAGCACAGTTGGAACAACTAGATAGTTTCTTAGATTCTAAAATAGATACAGCTAGATTTTACAGAGATAATTTAAAGGGCATTGGAGATATTGGATTCCAGCTAGTCCAAGATGGAGTAGAGTCAAACGAATGGTTATTCACAATCACCACATCCTCAATGCAGGATTTATTAGACTATTTGAACGCTAATGGAGTCATGAGTCGACCATTTTGGATTCCCATGAATCAACTTCCAATGTATAGCGATAATATCTATGTAAATAAAAGTGATATTAGTGCCCGTATTCATAGCACTGCTTTGTCGATTCCTTGCTCTACTAATATTCTGCAGAGCGATTTAGAAAAAGTGATATCCACCATAAAAAGTTTTTACGAAAGGTGATGATGAATGCAAAGGTTATTTGATGTTATTTTTTCTGGAGTTGCTTTAATAGCACTGTTGCCTATTTTTGTTCCGCTTACTTTTTTATTAAGGCTTACAGGAGAGGGAGAGATTTTTTTTCTGCAAGATCGTATTGGGCGGCAAGGTAAATATTTTAAGCTATATAAGTTCGCTACCATGATGAAAAATAGTCCCAATATTGGAACAGGTACGGTCACACTGCACAATGATCCTCGTATTTTGCCTTTGGGTGGCTTTCTTCGTTCAACAAAAATCAATGAACTCCCACAGCTCATTAATATATTTAAGGGTGATATGAGTGTTATTGGTCCCAGACCGCAAACACAGCGCTGTTTTGATGCTTTTCCGACGCAATCTCAAAAAGAAATAATACAAGTACGTCCAGGTCTGTCTGGTATAGGATCAATTGTCTTCAGAAATGAAGAGGAAATGATGCATGTTAATAACGATCCTGATAAGTTCTATGATGAAACTGTAATGCCTTACAAAGGAACTCTTGAAGTCTGGTATGTGTTACATCAAAATCTATGGTCTTATTTCTGTCTTATCGGTTTAACAGCTTGGGTTGTATTGTTTCCCAGATCTAATTTAGTTTGGAGACTTTTTAAGGATCTACCTAAGCCTCCGGAAGATCTAGATCCTTGGATATGATGAGTAAAATGTATTGTCATGCTGTTTATCAAAAGGTAGCTCAATTGCATTGTGAGCAAATCGACCAAGGCTTTTTAGCAACATTGGGACCTTCTTTTCTTACACTGCTATACGAGGCTATCGACAAAGATAAATCTAGCGTATTGATAGCAAAAGAAGTTGATGGGAAAGTTATTGGATTTGTATGTGGAACTGTAAGTTTGCATTCAATTTATAAGCAATTACTATATCGCCCCTTTTCTTTATTTATAGCACTTACGAGCTGTTTTTTTTCTATATCGAAATTATCGAAAATTTTCGAAATATTTTTTATAGGCAAAAACAATCCTATTCTTAAAGGATTACCTCGGCACGAGTTGCTCACTATTGTTGTACATCCATCGCATCAAGGGCAGGGACACGCTGAGGATTTATTTAGTTGTCTTTGCAATCACTTTAATGATGCTAATATAATGAATTTTAAAATCGTTGTAGGGCTTGATCTTGCAAGAGCCCATGCATTTTATATCAAAATGGGATGCAAGGTAGCAGGGGAAATGCAAGTTCATAAAGGCATGCATTCTCTAGTTTATGTTAAGCAATGTAGCTAACGTTACATTCAAGTTATCCACCAACCTTTATTGCAAATTGATGAGGTCTTGATTGATAGGTAATAACTTTTCTATCCTAAATTAGTCTTTTTTAAAGAAGTTGAATTTGATAGTATGCTTGCGTTCACCCTATTACAGGTTTCTTCATGTTTATATGCTTATCCAAAGCTGATTTGCTATGAGTAAAAGCTGTTTAATCAGAATCACAATAAAAGTTTGATCAAAAAATATTATAACTAACCTAACGTCTTTGACTTGTGAAAATTACCCTTATCAATTTTTTAAAAAAACAATTAGATCTAAGAAGTTGCATTGTGGAGTTTTTTTTATTTTTAAGTTTAGTTTTTAAAGTTCTTGATTGCCAAGAAGATGTATATAATTAAGAATTTAAAATAATGATACAATTTAATAACTTAAATCAAGAAGCACCTTATGTGCTTTTTAAAAAGAAATATGATGACGCCTTAAATTTAGGCCAAATAAGTATTGAGGCCATTTCTATTTCTTCCTATAACAAAGAGATAAGCGAGGTTGACTCTAGATACGTAAATCTTAAATTTATTACAAATGATGAGTTTATTTTTTTTAGTAATTACAACTCTCCAAAAGCATCTTCATTTAATTCCTTTAATCAAATAGCTGCATTAGTATATTGGCCTGTTATTAATGTGCAGATTAGAATAAAGGCTAAAATAAAAAAAACTTCAAACGAATACAATCAAAAATATTTCTTTGATAGATCGGAAGAAAAAAATGCGTTAGCAATTTCATCTAATCAATCAAAGCCAATAAATTCTTATAGCGAAGTTAAAGCAAATTATAATAAATCTTTAAAAAATGATGATTTAAAAAAATGTCCAGAATTTTGGGGAGGCTACTCATTTGTGCCTTACTATTTTGAATTCTGGGAAGGACATGAGTCAAGAATAAATAAAAGAGAGATTTTTGATAAAATCGATGGTGTCTGGAAACAGTCTTTTCTTCAGCCATAAATATTGCCAAATATAATTTTTAGTATAAAATTCACAACTTGAATGAAAGTCAATCACTTAAAATTTTACATAACAAATTTCTTGTTAATTCTTTAATGTTATACATTTTATCTTTTTCCAGTTCATAGGTATTATCATAGCTTCCTCAAAAAAAAATATTACTCCAATTAACGAAGAAATAAGAGCTGATGAAGTTATGCTCATTGGCGCTAACGGAGAAAAAATGGGACTCTTACCATTTAGTGAAGCTCTCGAATCAGCTAGAACAGCAACATTAGATTTAGTACAAGTTTCTCCTTCTGATTCTAAACCAGTTGTTTGTAAGCTATTAGATTATGGCAAGCACCTTTTTACCAAGAAAAAAAGTATTTCTTCATCCAGGGTAAAAGTTAAAAGAAATACTACAAAAGAAATAAAATTCAGACCTTCTACAGATGTTGGTGACTATAATATTAAATTAAAAAAGGTTAAAAGCTTTATTCTTGACGGAGATAAGACTAAAATTAGCGTCCGATTTAGAGGAAGGGAAATATTAAACAGTGATATGGGTCTTGATTTACTAAATAGATTGAGAGACGAACTGGAAGATATAGCTCAGGTAGACCAAGAGCCTTCCCTTGAAGGCAGGCAATTGCTAATGGTCCTTTCTCCTTTGAAGAAGAAGTAAATATAAATTTTATAAGAATAATAATATGGGATACAAGTTAAAAACACATTCTGGAGCTGCTAAGCGATTTAAGAAGACAGGTACTTCTGTTAAGAGCAAAAGTGCAAACAGAAATCATATTCTTACTAAACAGTCCACTAAGAGAAAAAGACATAATAGAGGTCTTAATAAGCTAACAGGCGTTGTGCTTAAGATGGCTTCAAAATTAATAAGAAGATAAATCATGCCAAGAACTACCAAATCAGTAACTGCAAGAGCAAAACATAAGAAAGTACTTAGTGCTACTAAAGGTCATTATGGGGCTAGAAGCAGATTATTTAGAACTGCCAAGCAGTCTAATATAAAGTCTTTACAATATGCTTTTAGAGATAGAAAAAATAAGAAAAGAGCCTTTAGAGCACTTTGGATATCAAGGATTAATGCTGGAGCCAGAGAATTAGGAGTTTCATATTCTGTTCTAATCAATTCTTTGATGAAAAAAGATATTGTTTTAGATAGAAAAATTCTTTCTGATATAGCTATTACTGATAGTGCAACTTTTGAGAAAATTGTAAAAACAGCTACCAGCTAGTTATACTGGTTTGATGCCAGATCATAACGACATTTCACCCCCTGAGTTAATCAAAGACAGAGGCTCCCTTCACCCAATAAATCACATGAAAGACTCCATAATGGAGTTGTTAACTTCTCTAGGGTTTGAGATTGTTGATGGGCCTGAAATTGAAACGGAAGAATTTAATTTCGATATGCTTAATATAAAAAAATCTCATCCTGCAAGACAGATGCATGATACTTTTTATATTGAAAATAAATCAAATCTTTTAAGGACTCATACATCACCAGTTCAAATTAGGGGCATGATTGAAAAAAAACCACCACTAGCATTTATTTCTGGTGGCAAGGTTTATAGAAAGGATGATGATGCTACTCATTTACCAATGTTTCATCAGGTTGAGGGCATATATGTTGATGAAAATGTAAGCTTTGCTCAACTTAAGGATTTAATTTATAAAATTATTTATTCACTATTTGGTGAGGATGTAGAGTTAAGATTTAGGCCCTCATACTTTCCATTTACTGAACCGTCAGCTGAGGTTGATATTTTATCAAAAGAGGGAAAATGGATTGAGGTTCTTGGATGTGGGATAGTAAATCCAATTGTTTTGGATAATTGTAATATTAATTCTAACAAATATAGTGGATTAGCTTTTGGGCTTGGTATAGAAAGAATAGCTATGCTTAAGCACGGAGTAACAGACATAAGAGAATTTTATAAATCTAACTTAGACTTTTTGAATCAATTTAAATGAAAATAGCATACAAACATTTACTTCGACATCTTGAAGAAAAACCAAGCATTGAGCAGTTATCTAATAGCCTTTTTCAACTTGGTCATGAACATGAAATTGAGGATAGTATTTTTGATATGGAGTTCACTCCAAATAGAGGAGATTGCTTATCAATTAATGGCTTGCTGAGAGATTTAGCAGTTTTCTATAAAGTTAACTTAAATCAAGAAATATATA
>CABXTT010000006.1 GCA_902515155.1 uncultured SAR86 cluster bacterium
AAAAAGTTATAAGTTAATACCTTATGACCTTGATGTTACCTGCAGAATAAGCACCGGCTAATTCCGTGCCAGCAGCCGCGGTAATACGGAAGGTGCAAGCGTTAATCGGAATTACTGGGCGTAAAGCGCGCGTAGGTGGTTTGTTAAGTTGGATGTGAAAGCCCTGGGCTCAACCTAGGAACTGCATCCAAAACTAACTCACTTGAGTACGATAGAGGGAGGTAGAATTCATAGTGTAGCGGTGGAATGCGTAGATATTATGAAGAATACCGGTGGCGAAGGCGGCCTCCTGGATCTGTACTGACACTGAGGTGCGAAAGCGTGGGTAGCGAACAGGATTAGATACCCTGGTAGTCCACGCCGTAAACGATGACAACTAGCTGTTGGGAGACAATGTCTTTCAGTGGCGCAGCTAACGCTTTAAGTTGTCCGCCTGGGGAGTACGGCCGCAAGGCTAAAACTCAAATGAATTGACGGGGACCCGCACAAGCGGTGGAGCATGTGGTTTAATTCGATGCAACGCGAAAAACCTTACCTACTCTTGACATACTTGGGAGCTCTTGTAATGAGAGTGTGCCTTTTGGAACCAAGATACAGGTGCTGCATGGCTGTCGTCAGCTCGTGTCGTGAGATGTTCCGTTAAGTCGGATAACGAGCGCAACCCTTACCCTTATTTGCCAGCGATTCGGTCGGGAACTATAAGGGGACTGCCGGTGATAAACCGGAGGAAGGTGAGGACGACGTCAAGTCATCATGGCCCTTACGAGTAGGGCTACACACGTGCTACAATGGGAAATACAGACGGACGCTAAGCCGCGAGGTGGTGCTAATCCTAGAAAATTTCTCGTAGTCCGGATTGGAGTCTGCAACTCGACTCCATGAAGTCGGAATCGCTAGTAATCGCGGATCAGCATGCCGCGGTGAATACGTTCTCGGGTCTTGTACACACCGCCCGTCATACCATGGAAGTGGATTGCACCAGAAGTAGATAGTCTAACCTTAGGGAGGGCGTTTACCACGGTGTGCTTCATGACTGGGGTAAAGTCGTAACAAGGTAGCCGTAGGGGAACCTGTGGCTGGATCACCTCCTTAACGATAATTTCGCGTTTTAAACGCCCACACGAGTAATCAAATATATAAAAAAAAGAACATTTAGTTATGTAAAATTAATGGTATGTAATTTTCTAGTGTATGCATTTATGCATACATAAGATCACTGCAATTAAAAGTAATTAATAATATTTTATTAAGTTACTCTCAAAAAAATAATTAAATAACCTTTTTTAAGGTTATATGATCAAGTAAAGGAAGAGCACAAGGCGGATGCCTTGGCAGCATAAGGCGATGAAGGACGTAATAACCTGCGATAAGCCTCGGGGAGCTGGTAAATAAGCTTCGATCCGAGGATTTCCGAATGGGAAAACCCAATATACACAAGTATATTATCTTATACTGAATACATAGGTATAAGAGGCAAACCTAGGGAACTGAAACATCTAAGTACCTAGAGGAAAAGAAATCAACAGAGATTCCGGTAGTAGCGGCGAGCGAAACCGGATCAGCCCTTAAGCTTATTTTAGTCCAGCAAAATATTCTGGAAAGTTTAGCCATAGTAGGTGATAGCCCTGTATGCGAAAGACTAATTTAAGTGAAATCGAGTAGGTCGGGACACGTGAAATCTTGACTGAATATGGGGGGACCATCCTCCAAGGCTAAATACTCTATGCTGACCGATAGTGAACCAGTACCGTGAGGGAAAGGCGAAAAGAACCCCGGCGAGGGGAGTGAAATAGAACCTGAAACCTTGTGCTTACAAGCAGTCGGAGCAGACTCGTTCTGTGACGGCGTACCTTTTGTATAATGGGTCAACGACTTAATTTCAGTAGCAAGCTTAACCATTTAGGGTAGGCGTAGGGAAACCGAGTCTTAATAGGGCGCTCAGTTGCTGGAATTAGACCCGAAACCGGGTGATCTATCCATGGCCAGTGTGAAGGTCGAGTAACATCGACTGGAGGCGCGAACCCACTTATGTTGAAAAATGAGGGGATGAGCTGTGGATAGGAGTGAAAGGCTAATCAAACCCGGAGATAGCTGGTTCTCTTCGAAAACTATTTAGGTAGTGCCTCGTGTATTACCGTAGGGGGTAGAGCACTGTTTCGGCTAGGGGGTCATCCCGACTTACCAAACCGATGCAAACTCCGAATACCTACGAGTATGAGCACGGGAGACAGACTGCGGGTGCTAACGTCCGTAGTCGAGAGGGAAACAACCCAGACTGTCAGCTAAGGTCCCAAATTATGATTAAGTGGGAAACAATGTGGGAAGGCACAAACAGCTAGGAGGTTGGCTTAGAAGCAGCCATCCTTTAAAGAAAGCGTAATAGCTCACTAGTCGAGTCGGCCTGCGTGGAAGATATAACGGGGCTAAATCATAAACCGAAGCTACAGATCTTAAATTTATTTAAGATGGTAGAAGAGCGTTCTGTAAGCGGTTGAAGGCAAGCTGAGAGGCAAGCTGGACGTATCAGAAGTGCGAATGTTGACATGAGTAACGATCAAAGAGGTGAAAAACCTCTTCGCCGAAAAACCAAGGGTTCCTGTCCAACGCTAATCGAGGCAGGGTGAGGCGGCCCCTAAGGCGAGGGCGAAAGCCGTAGTCGATGGGAAACAGGTTAATATTCCTGTACTTTTTATAACTGCGATGGGGTGACGGAGAAGGTTAAACTAGCACGGCGACGGTTGTCCGTGTTTAAGGTTGTAGGCTGGTGTTTTAGGTAAATCCGGAACACTAAGGCTGAGAACTGATGACGACCACTCTATGAGTGGGAAGTAGTTGATACCATGCTTCCAGGAAAAACCTCTAAGCTTCAGGTTATAAGAAACCGTACCCTAAACCGACACAGGTGGTTAGGTCGAGTAGACCAAGGTGTTTGAGAGAACTATGGTGAAGGAACTAGGCAAAATAGCACCGTAACTTCGGGAGAAGGTGCGCCGCGTTTGGTGATGAGACTTGCTCTCTAAGCTGAACGTGGTCGAAGATACCAGGTGGCTGCGACTGTTTACTAAAAACATAGCACTCTGCAAACTCGTAAGAGGAAGTATAGGGTGTGACGCCTGCCCGGTGCCGGAAGGTTAATTGATGGGGTTAGCTTATGCGAAGCTCTTGATCGAAGCCCCGGTAAACGGCGGCCGTAACTATAACGGTCCTAAGGTAGCGAAATTCCTTGTCGGGTAAGTTCCGACCTGCACGAATGGCGTAACGATGGCCACACTGTCTCCACCATAGACTCAGTGAAATTGAAATCGCTGTTAAGATGCAGTGTACCCGCAGCTAGACGGAAAGACCCCGTGCACCTTTACTATAGGTTCACACTGGACTTTGATCTTACTTGTGTAGGATAGGTGGGAGACTTTGAAGCCGAGACGCCAGTCTTGGTGGAGTCATCCTTGAAATACCACCCTTGTAAAATTGAAGTTCTAACCTAGGTCCATTATCTGGATCAGGGACAGTGTGTGCTGGGTAGTTTGACTGGGGCGGTCTCCTCCTAAAGAGTAACGGAGGAGTACGAAGGTATCCTTATCACGGTCGGACATCGTGAGGTAAGTATAAAGGCAGAAGGATGCTTGACTGCGAGATCGACGGATCGAGCAGGTAGGAAACTAGGTCTTAGTGATCCGGTGGTTCTGAATGGAAGGGCCATCGCTCAACGGATAAAAGGTACGCCGGGGATAACAGGCTGATACCGCCCAAGAGTTCATATCGACGGCGGTGTTTGGCACCTCGATGTCGGCTCATCACATCCTGGGGCTGGAGCAGGTCCCAAGGGTATGGCTGTTCGCCATTTAAAGTGGTACGCGAGCTGGGTTTAGAACGTCGTGAGACAGTTCGGTCCCTATCTGCTGTGGGCGTTTGGAGATTTGAGGGAAGCTGATCCTAGTACGAGAGGACCGGATTGGACGAACCTCTGGTGTTCCGGTTGTCACGCCAGTGGCATTGCCGGGTAGCTATGTTCGGAAAGGATAACCGCTGAAAGCATATAAGCGGGAAGCCTCTCCCAAGATTAAATCTCCCAGAGACTTTATGTCTCCTAAAGAGTCGTCATAGACTATGACGTTGATAGGCAAGATGTGTAAGCGCTGTGAGGCGTTGAGCTAACTTGTACTAATAACTCGTGAGGCTTGATCATGTAACCTTAAGAAAGGTTATAGATTTGAGAAATATTGTAGTGAAAAAAATATAAAGTTACATACCAGTTTGCCTGATGACAATAGCAATTTGGAACCACCTGATCCCATCTCGAACTCAGAAGTGAAACGGATTTACGCCAATGGTAGTGCAGGGTCTCCCTGTGTGAGAGTAGGAAATCGTCAGGCTTTTTTCTTTAAAGGCTTTCAGTTTATTCTGAAAGCCTTTTTTTTTATCTCAAGTATAATATTCATATGATTATTGGTCTAACTGGCGGTATTGGTTCTGGAAAATCAGCTGCCGCAAATTTTTTTAAAGAATTAGGAATAAATATATTAGATGCAGATAATGCTGCTAAAGATGCATTAGATAAAAATGCCATTGGATATAAAATGTTTATCAAGGAATTTGGTAATCAATATTTAGACGGTCAAAAAAATATTGATAGAAAAAAATTAAGAGAGGACGTTTTTAAAGATCCAAATAAAAAGTTAATTCTTGAGAAAATTGTTCATCCTATTGTTGGTAAAACAATTTTAAACTTTATAAGCAATTCTAATTCTCCCTACACCATAATCATGGTTCCCCTTATCTTTGAAACTAAATCAGAGAATAATTACGACAGAATCCTCACAATTGATTGTGATGAAGAGATTCAAATATCTAGATCAATGCAAAGAGATACCCAAAACGAAGAACAGATTCGTAATATAATGCTTAAACAAGCTTCAAGAGATCAAAGACTTTCTATATCTGATGATATTATTTTAAATAATTCAACTTTGAATAATCTAAAGCAAGAAGTACAAAAAATTCATGAAAAGTATTTAGGATTGGTAAAAAATGAGTAGTTGTCCAAGATGTGAAAAACCCACAGATCTTTCTAATAAAAACCTGTACAGACCTTTTTGTTGCGAGAAATGTAAATTAATAGACTTTGGCTCATGGGCAAACGAAGATAATGTTATTTCAAGACCGGCACAATCAGAGGATTTTTACGAAGATTAGTTTTCTATAATTTTATTTAAATTATTGTCCACTCATTAGAATCAAGCAAAGGCTTAGCTTTTTTATACTTCATTTCCTTGGTTTCGTCGCCATTAGTAATTTTTACAAGTTCATTTCTACCCAATTTTGGTTCATCTCTAGTTACTGTTTGTGGAGATTGTTGTATTTCTACTGGTGGTTCATTATTCTCAATGATATTTGAGCCAGGGTCTTCCTTTTCCATCACAAGATTCTCATTTTTCTGCTCAGGAGCAATAGAAGACACATCATCCTCAGATGCTATTTGTAATGAAAAAAGAATTTTTATTGTCCCATTATCTATATCTTCCAGCATATTTTCGAACATAGAGTAAGCTTCTTTTTTAAATTCATTCTTAGGATTTTTTTGAGCATAAGATCTAAGACCAACACTATTTCTTAGATGATCTATTTCTGCTAAATGTTCTTTCCAATGAACATCAAGAACCTGTAACATAACTTGTTTCTCTAATGGAATGAGATTATCCCCAACATCTCCATACTTAGATTTATATTTATTTTTAGCAAGCTCAATAACTTTTAAAGCAATAGTCTCAGGAATAAGTTTTTTATTTAAAGAAATTTCATTTGCAATATTTGTTTGCAAGTCGTATGTCTCAATAAGATGTTTTTCTAATTCAGGGCTTCTCCATTGAGATTCAATAGAATCTATAGGTATGTATGTATTTGAAATAATTCCAAACTGATCCTCAATTAAATTTTGAATTGTTTGAGTGATATTATCCTCTTCAAGAAGCTGGTTTCTTAAAGAATATATTGCTTGTCTTTGATCATTTGAGACATCATCATATTCTAATAAGTTTTTTCGAGCATCAAAATTTTTGCTTTCAATCCTTTTTTGAGCATTTTCAATACCTCTTGATAGCATCTTGTGCTCTATGTGATCGTCACCCATCCCAATCTTATCGAAAAGAGCTCTTCGGCTATCTGAAATAAATAATCTTAAAAGATCATCCTCAAGCGAAAGAAAAAATCTAGAGTAACCAGGATCACCCTGTCTACCTGACCTGCCTCTAAGTTGATTATCTATTCTTCTTGATTCATGTCTCTCAGTTCCTAGAATATGTAATCCTCCAGACTCTAATACTCTCTTATTATTTTTTCCCCATTCATCTTGAGATTGCTCTTCCTTTTTACCACCTAAAACAATATCTGTTCCTCTACCTGCCATATTTGTTGCGATGGTTACCATGCCTGGTTTACCAGCGTTGGCAATAATTTCAGCTTCTTTTTCATGATGTTTTGCATTTAATATTTGGTGGGGTATTTTTTTGTTCTTTAAATAAGAGGAAACTTCTTCTGAAGATTCAACTGATACAGTTCCCACTAATATAGGTGAGGATTTTTCTCTTAAAGTCTCTATTTCATCAATCAATGCTTTATATTTTGCTTTTTTTGTAAGGAAAACTAGATCATTTAAATCATCTCTAATCATTGGAACATTAGTTGGAATAATAATCACACTGAGACCATATATTTGATTAAATTCTATAGATTCTGTATCAGCAGTTCCCGTCATACCTGATAAAGTTTTAAATAACCTAAAAAAGTTTTGGAATGTTGTTGAGGCTAGAGTTTGAGACTCTCTTTGAATAGGAACATTCTCTTTGCATTCAAGAGCTTGGTGCACACCTTCACTCATTCTTCTTCCAGGCATAGTTCTTCCTGTATGTTCATCAATTAAAAGCACTTCATTGTTTCTTACAAGATAGTGAACATTTTTCTTAAATAGAAAATTAGCTCTAAGAGTTGCTTGAACAAATTTCATTATCTTAAGATTTGACACAGAATAGAGTCCATCTGACGCACCAATTATTCCAGCATCTTCAAGCAGCTCTTCTACAAGAATATATCCATCATCTGTAAGTTCTACATTTCTATTTTTTTCATCAATAAGATAATGACCTCTTTCATCATCTGATAAAGGGTTATCTTCATCTTCCTCTCTTTCTTGCTCATATAATTTTGGTATAAATTTTTTAATCTTCTGATACATGTCTGAGCTTTCAGAAGAGGGACCTGAAATAATTAATGGTGTTCTTGCTTCATCTATTAAAATGGAATCGACTTCATCAACAATCGCATAGTCCAACTTACATTGAACTCTTTCATTAATTGAGTGAGCCATGTTATCTCTTAGATAATCAAACCCTAATTCATTATTTGTTGCATAGATAACATCACTTTTGTATGCATTTATCTTTTCTTCTAAGTCTTGATTTGAAATAACAACCCCAACACTAAGCCCAAGGAATTCATAAATAGGCCTCATCCATTCTGCATCTCTTCTTGCTAGGTAATCATTTACAGTAACCAAAATTGCCTTGTTGTTTATGGCAGAATTTAAATAAGTTGGAAGTGTTGCAACAAGAGTTTTACCTTCACCTGTTTTCATTTCTGCGATATTACCCTCAGCTAAAGAGATTCCTCCAAGCATTTGAGAATCAAAGTGCCTAAGACCAAGAGTTCTTTTACTTGCCTCTCTAACCGCAGCAAATGCTAGAGGTAATATCGAATATATATCTTTACCATTATTAAGATATGTTTCTTTTAATTCTGATCGAAGCTCTTTAAAGTAAATATCAGGTTTTTTAGATAATTCTTCTTCAAGATCATTTGCAACATTGACATGCCGCATCATTGCTTTGATTACTCTATCATTGCTTGAGCCAAAAATTTTTGTAAAAATATTTAACATAACTTATATTTTTTGAAGAAAATTATTATAAATTTTCTTACTCCATATCCCCAAATGGAGGTCTGACATAAGAGATGGGGGCATTTTCTGAGTTTTCAAATTCAACAACTTCATAAGCTTCAGGATCTTCAATAATTTTCCTTAGAAGTTGATTATTTAATGCGTGTCCTGATTTATATCCTGAAAATTCACCAATAAGATTTCCACCTAAGAGATAAAGATCACCTATAGCATCAAGCATTTTATGTTTTACTATTTCATCATTAAATCTAAGACCTTCTTCATTGATAATCTCTTCATCACCAAAAACAATTGCATTTGACACACTGGCACCAAGAGCAAGGTTTCTTGATTTTAAAAGCTCTGCCTCATTAGCTGATCCAAAAGTCCTTGCTCTACAAACTTCTTTCACAAATGATGTTGAAGAAAAATCAATTATGGATTCAGATGGAAGCTTTTTATGTACAGGATGATCAAAATCGACTTTAAAAGAAACTTTGAAACCATTAAAAGGCTTAATAGAGGCATATGCATCATCTCTTGTTACGGTAATTTCTTTTTTAACTTTTATAAACTTTTTCAGAACATTTTGATCTTCAAGTCCTGCTGATTGAATTAAGAAAACAAAAGGACTTGAGCTACCATCCATAATAGGAACTTCAGGACCGTCTACCATAATCATACAATTATCAACACCAAGGCCTGCAATTGCAGATAAAAGATGTTCTATGGTTGATATTTTTATATTGTCCTTAATTAAAGCTGTGGACAGACTAGTATCACCAACATTTTCAGCAATAGCAGGAATTATTGTCTCCTTACATACATCAGTTCTAATAAAACTTATTCCAGAGTTTGGCTCAGCTGGATGTAACTCCATATTTATATTTTTTCCAGTATGCAGACCTATACCCGTCGCTTTGATTGGATTTCTTAATGTTCTTTGTTTTAACATAAGGGACAACTTGGTTAAAATTATATATTTCTTTGCCTATTTGCTTCTGAAAGTATTATCCCAGTTGCAACAGAAACATTAAAGCTTTTAAAAAATTTATTCCCACTCAAATTAATTTTATAGTCACATCTTTCAAGTGTTTTTTCTCTAACACCTGACTCTTCAGAGCCCATTATTATTGCCGAGCCATGATTAAAATTAAATTCAACATAACTATTTTCTGCATGCTCACTTAAACCGTAAATATTAATATTTGCTTTATTTAAAAACTTTAGACAATTAACTAAATTGGTTACATGAAATATTTTAATAACCTCTGCACCACCAACTGAAACTTTATGAGCTATGGCATTAATTGGGGCACATTGATGTTTATTAATAATTAATGCATCTACTCCGATGACAGCTGCTGATCTAATGCATGCGCCAAGGTTTCTCGGATCAATGATGTTATCTAAAATTAGTATCAATGGATCTTTAACATCATTTGAATTTATAAGATTTTTTAAATCCTTAAGGTCTAGTTCAGATTCAGATGAAATAGTTGCTTCAGGTTCTTGTTTAATTTTTTTTGTAATCTCAAATGCTATCTCATTCTTTTCCATTAACTTTATGAGATCGTTTATTCTAGAATCGTCTCTATTTGCTGGCAAAAAAACTTTTTTAATCTTGTGAGGGTTGTTAATAATAATACTTTCAAGGCTATGAAAACCTATTCTTAAATCATTTTCTTTCTTTCTCACTTCTTTTTACCTTTAACAATTCTCTCTGGTACAAGAGTAATTTTTCTCTCTTCAGGAGAAACATTAGCTATTGTAACCATAATATTTTGTCCTAGCTTATATACTCTTCCTGTTTTTCTTCCTCTAAGAATATTTGCATCTTTATCATGAAAATATCTGTCTCCAGGTAAGTCAGTAACATGAATTAAACCTGAAACAAAGAAGTTATCTATTTCTGCAAACAAGCCAAAATCAGCCATGCCAGTAACTACAGCATTAAATTGTTCGCCGACGTGTTTTTTTAAATAATGACAAATCATCTGTTGAGTTACCTGTCTTGATGATTTTTCTGCATTTCTCTCTAGATCTGACATTTCTGAGCAGTCTTCTTCAATTTGATCTTTATTAATTTTGAGACCTTCTTTATTTAAAATATTTTTTATTAATCTATGAGTCATTAAATCAGGATATCTTCTTATTGGAGAGGTGAAATGAGAATATCTAACTAACTGAAGCCCAAAGTGCCCAACTTCTTTTGTCGAATATTCAGCTCTTTTCAAACTTTGAAGAACTACTGTTTGAAATATTTTGTTGAGTTGTTGTTTTTTTGCGTGAGATAAGCATTGTTCAACAACACCAAGAGCATCTTTTTTAAATGATTTAGAATAACCTTTAACTGAAAAAAAATTCTTAAGACTTTCTAACTTGAGACTTTCTGGCTCTTCATGAACTCTATAAACACCAAATTTATAATGTTTATTCATAAAGTTTGCTGCACATACGTTCGCAGATAACATAGCTTCTTCTATCATTTGATGAGCAAACAGTTGACTTGGCAAACCTATACTTTCAACTTTTCCTGCATCATTAATTTTTAAGATGGGCTCCTGTCCATTTATCTCTAATGCCTGCCTTTTATTTCTTAATAACAATAATTTTTTAGTAAGATCTCTTAAGTTATCTATAGAGTCTTTAACGTTTCTGCTCATGCTAGGGCTATTATTTTTTAGATATTTTTCGACTTCGTTGTAAGTTGTTCTTTGATGCGACTTAATTCTAGCTTCAAGAAAATTATAGGACATAAGTTCACCATCAAAATCAAAGTTTATTTCGCAAACTAGAACATTTCTAATCTCATTTGGAACAAGTGAGCATAAGTTATTAGATATTTTTTCAGGTAGCATTGGTATTACTTTAGAAGGAAAATATATGGATGTGCCTCTTTTAAATGCCTCGTCGTTAATAGCTGTTTTTAATTTAACTATTTCAGCGACATCAGCAATTGCCACACTTAAACAGTAGGATTTTTTATTTATTGAACAGTAAACAGCATCATCAAAGTCTTTGGCATCAGCACCATCTATTGTTATAAATGGAACTTTTGTAAGATCTCTCCTTGGTAGATTTTTATCTAAACTTATATCTTGAAGTTCTTTTTTGACTTTATCATTCCATTCAAAAGGAATATAGTTTTCTTCAATAACTTGGGTTATTGTTTTTTCAAGCTCATTCATTATGAGAGTTTAGTTTAAATTCAATAAAAAAGGGCTCTTGCCGCTCGTAAGTTAATAATTTTATTAATGTGTATATTCTAAATTAATACCTAAAATTCTTCCTCTAGGATCGTGAACTCTTGTATCAAAGCTGAAATCTGGAGCATCATAAAGTTTAGGAGCCGATTCATCAAAAATATTACTGGCATATACCTTTATTGCTAGCTCACCTCTATTGAAAGACATAAGTCTCTTTAAAGAAAGATCAAAAACTAAAAATGAGTCAACTTTATTCTCATATCCATAACTTAATCCAAGACTATTAATAGCTCTTTCATTTGAATAATCATCAACATAGCGAGCGTTTAAATTTAAGTCGTAGTTTTGATACTTCCAATTAGTAAATGCATTAAGTCTTTTTTTAGGTAATGAATGTGTATTGGCATCAAAATTGAACTTCCCAACTCTATTTATCATATTTGAAACATTATTAACTCCTAATCCAGGTGTTAAAAACTCATTTAATGAGGTTCCTTGAAAAGAAAATTTAACTTCCCCGTATTTAATATTACTTAATAAAAGAGTTTCATAACTAATATCTACTCCTGATAATTCTGTTCTTTCTTCATTGAAATAAGTGGTTGTAACTCCTATTAGTTCTCCATCATTATTCCTAGTAATGCTGATACCATTTGGGTCTAACCTAAGCATTGCTTGTGCACTTTGAACCTCGATTCGGTCTTTGTAATCTATAGACCAAAAATCAATCGAAATTGTGAAATTAGCTGAATCTAAGATAATTCCAATATTTGTATTAATAGAAGTTGCAGGCTTGAGGTTAGGATTACCTATTTGTGCTTGCCTAACAAAAGGTGAATTTCCACCATAATCTCTTACGCTGCCAAGATTTATATCACTAGAAAACATTTGAGCCATTGATGGCATTGAGAAAGATGAACTTTTTGAAGTTCTTATAGAAATATTTTTAGTTGGTTTATATATGAATGATAATTTGGGATCAAAAGATGAATCGTTGCCAAAATCTTCATACCTTCCAGCCATTCTCAAATCTATGTTGTTAGGATATTTTTTCTCAATTTCAAAAAAGCTTGCATGCTTTCTTCTAGATTCATAAACATTTCTTCCACCTCCAAGGAAAAATAAATCTGCTGTTTTTATTATTTTTCCATTTATATCAAAATCTGCTCTACTCAAATCACTATAAAAAATATTTAGATCTTCTTTATTAAATTGAAAGCCGTATGCAATTTTATAGTCTGTCCAAAAGATAGATCTAAAAATTAAGTTAATACTCTCAAGGCCTGCTTCTTTATTAGATATCTCTGCACCACTAACATAGTTAATTAGCTCTTTGGTGTTTTGTGATGAATCAAAGATATCCCAAAAAACAATATCCCCACCTGGAATACCCATTGAAGTACCTTTAAGTGATTCTAAAAATTTTGAATCAATGATATCTGGCCTATAGTGATAATTTGAATGATTACTTTTTGTAAAAGAAAATTCTAAATTAGTTTTAGACCCAATGTTTTTATAAATTTTTTGACTTAGATGGTACTGCTTAATTTCTTTAGGTGAGTTAGGCGAAACATACTCTGATCCAAGAGGGCGCCCATACCAGGTAACAGGAACGTTGAATGGACTTCCTCCTTCTTCTGGTTGTATTTTTCTACCTAGAAAAGGTAATGCTGGATAAGATGGTGATTGTGGATTGTCATTCACATTTACCTCAGATGATATATACGTAAATTGGTAATCAAAATTTTTAAATTGATAATTAATATTAGTATAAATTTTTGCATGATCTTCATCGTTAACAATGTTAAATCTGTTTCCATACAAGAAGCCACAGGTATTCGGATCTCTTAGAACTCCTCCATTAGATATGCAATTAGGATCAGGAATCTTTTGGCCTTTTTCATAATTACCAGCCCATAAACCAGATTCCACCAAATCATCATCAGCAACTTTAAATGATCTTCCTAGACCACTTATAGCAAGTTCAGCAATGCCAGGAATTTCTTTTGCAGACAAAGGAGATCTATCTAATACATTAATTCCGATTACATAATTTCCTTTTTTAAAAGCAGAACCATACAACACTCCTATAGTGGTGTCATTTTGATCATAATTAGCTGTCTCTTGATGTCCAATTTGAAACTTTAAGCCTTTAAAATCATTATTAGTAATTACATTAATAACACCTGCAACTGCGTCAGATCCATATATAGAAGTTGACCCTTCTTTTAAAATCTCTATTTGTTTAAGAGCAATTTCAGGAATTATATTCGCATCGATATAACCTTCGCCATCATTTGAGGGGGTTCCTGCAAAAGTGTGCCTTTTCGAATCAATGAGAAGCAAGGTTGAGGCAAGATCTAATCCTCTTAAAGTAATTGCTGCCATTCCTTGATCAACTCCATCAAGGGTATTTGACTGAAAGTGAGAACCAGACGAAGAGGAGATGTATTTACTAACCTCAGCAATGCTAGAGATATTAAAGTTCTTATAATCATCTGCGGATATCAGACTTATTGGTGAGGAATCTATTTCAGAATTTTCGATTAAAGATCCCGTAGTAATTATTTCTTCAATCTCAGCATCAACAGGTATGTGAAATAGTATTAGAAAAAATATTATCTTTGTTTTTTGAAGCATGAATTCCTTTAAGAAAGGAATGATTCTACTAGATAATAAATGGTTTGTAATTTATTACTAAAAAAAAGGGCCCTTAAAAAGGACCCTTTGAATTCTTCATCTAGAAATTACATTTAGTAACTAAAATTAAACTTAATTCCGTAGTTTCTTCCAGGAAGTGGAACTTCATTTTTTACAAATGAAGCATGATTTCTTGCAACTTCATCAAGTAAATTTCTACCAAATAAAGTAACTTTTAAATCACCTGCGTTATTGATATTAAATCTTTTAGTTAATCTCATATCAAGCATTTGATAAGCTTCTGATGCAGTTTCACCTTCACCAAAATCATTTTGCTTTTCAACATCTTTCATACTGAGTTTAAAGATCGTATTATCCTGTTCGTAAACTAAAGAATATACATTTCTTGCTGGATTTATTCTTGGAACATTGTGGCCATCTGCAAATTTTGCATTAACAACGTCTCTTCCAAAAGATAAAGTTAATTCACCAGTAGCTAAGCTCATAGTTCTGCCGAACTCAATTTCATATCCATCAAATTCTGCATCTTCCTGAACATAATCAGCATGAATTAAATTTCCATGTCCATGATCATCGTGCCCATCAGAATCATGATCGTCATCATCGTGATGTTCATCCTCATCATGATCATCATGGCCTTCTTCTTCAGCATGATCTTCATCTTCATCCATTAAAGTAATGTAATTATCGACATCGTTGACGTAAAAACTTGCATAACCGTAATATTCACCATTTTCATAATTAAAAGTAATATCAAAATTATCTGATGTTTCACTTTTAAGATTAGGATTGCCTGTCTCAAGTCTTCCTGTTGCCATATGAGGACCATTCATAAATAATTCAATAACTGATGGAAGTCTTTCAACACTTGCATAACCAATATTCATATTTACAGTATCAGTAAGTTCTCTGCCTAAGCTAACTGCAAAACTATTAGTAGAATCATCAATGCTGTAATAATCCACATCTCCATGATCTTCATCTGTAACACTTCCAGTTCTATCGATTTGATCTAATCTCATTCCAAAATCAACTTTAAATGCTTCAAGATCTTTACTCATATAATATCCAAGAGTAAATTCTTCATTATTTGCCGGATTCATAAAAGCTTCTTCGCCAACTATTGATGAATCTTCATCAACAAAATTGAAAACAACTTTTTGTGTCATATTATCGTTAGAAATATCAAAAATTGCTCCATACTCAGTTGCATTATTTGAAAATACCGTTGGAGCGTGTTCTTCATGCTCTTCCTCTCCTTCATGCTCATCATGTCCCTCTTCTTCAGCATGAGCCTCAGTCAAAGAATAGTCAGTATCTCTGAAGGTATAAGAAATCGAATTAATTGTATTACCATTTAAGTTATACAAACCCTTGATAGTAAAAGATTCTGAATCAGTTGTTGAGAAAATTCTTTCTTCTTCATGTTCTTCCTCTTCATCTCCATGCTCATCATGACCTTCTTCTTCATGCTCCTCTCCATGAAAAGGGATGCCATAAACACTTTGAAGACTATCTAAAGAGAAACCGAAATAACCCCAGTCTCCAACCTTTGAAATACCAAACTTTGCAGCCTCAACCGCATAATCAGAGTTATTTATATAACCTAAGTTTTCCTCATGCTCATCATGGCCTTCTTCCTCATGCTCATCATGATCTTCTTCTTCATGAATGACGGCACCATTTGGGACATCAAAGTTACCAAACTTAGATTCTTTGTAACCAACATTCACATTGAAACCATTGATATTATTTTTATAATTGACAGCTTTTGTATCACCATTATTAACAGATTGATTTTCAAGTGCTACTAGAAATTCAGGCTTATCAAAGTTATTCGGTGCAACACAATCATCAACAACATTAATAATTCCACCAATTGTTCCATTAGCATAAAGTAATGAAGAGGGACCTTTTACAATTTCAATTTGTTCAATGCTGTTTAGATCAACATCATTTAAATGATCGGCTCCAAGACCAGAAACATCACGATTTACCATGCCGTTCTTAAGAATTTTTACTCTTGGGCCTGACATGCCTCTTATTATTGGTTGACCAACAGCAGAACCATAGTCCGCAATAGATACACCCAAATAACTATCAACAGCATCTCCTAAACTTGTTGTTACATCATCATTTATCTCATCACCATCTATTACATATAGAGGATTTGTAGTTTCACTTGTGTCAACTAGAGAAGACGTCACAACAACTTCTTCCATCTCTTGTGCAAGTAAAACATTTGTTAATACGCTAAATGTTAATAGCGAAAATAAATATTTGTTCATATGAACTCCTTATAAAAAATTAAATTAAAAAACTAAAATTTAAATTTTTGGTGGAGCTCTTGATTGAAAGTTAGGAAAGTACGGGGAAAAGTACTCATGTTTGAATTCTTCTAAAACTGTTTGAGATGGAACTTCTTCTTTTGGTTTACAGGATGAATTTGAATCATCGAATTCTTTATTTTCACAAAGCTCACATTCCACCAAATGTTCATCGTGCAAATGATCATGAATTAGAGGATCAGATGAGATTGAAGCAACAAAAATAAACCCTGCTAAAAAGATGAATATATTGTTGTAATTTTTTTTCATATTTGAGTTATGTTTATCTTTTTTATTGCTAAGTAAAAAAAAACGAGTTTATCACTAGCCACCTCAATCAGTCTAGGCTTGAATTAAAATATTAAATTAAGCATATACCTAAAAATAATTTAACATATACTAAATATATGAAAAATATGAATACACTTTTATTTGTGCTTATTCTTTCAGGAGCAGCTTTTGCTTATGCAGATGATGCGCCATATGAATCAACATACAAACCCTTGCCATACACAAATACTATTTTTAGAAATGCAAACATCTATGACGGAGATGGTAACGAGTTTCAAAATACAGATTTATTCATCAGGGATGGAAAAATAATTGCCATTGGTAAAGATTTGCCAGGATCTTCCGATTTTATAGAAATAGATGCTTCAAATAAATGGATAACTCCAGGAATAATCGATATTCACTCTCATATGGGCGTTTATCCTGCTCCAAGTGTAAGAACCAGTTCTGACGGTAACGAAGCCACTAGCCCTGTTACTGCTGACGTATGGGCTGAACATTCAATATGGGTTCAAGACCCTCAATTTGCTTTGGCATTAAAAGGTGGTGTTACAACATTTCATGTTTTGCCAGGTTCTGCTAATTTAATTGGCGGAAGAGGAGTTACGGCCAAAAACTTACAAAGAAACACCATAAATTCAATGAAATATCCTAATGCTCCACATTCTTTAAAGATGGCATGCGGAGAAAATCCAAAAAGAGTTTATGGAAATAGGAATCAAGCTCCATCAACACGGATGGGTAACATAGCTGGCTATAGGAAATCATGGATTAAAGCTGAGGCATACTTAAGTCGCCTAGACGAGTATGAAGCTAAGTCTGATGAGGCAAAAGAAATAGGATATAAGCCAACTCGAGATCTTGAGCTTGATACTCTTGCTGGTGTTCTACGAGGCGAAATATTAGTTCACAATCATTGTTATAGAGCAGATGAAATGGCAATGATGATTGATGTTGCTAAAGAATTTAATTATAAAATTACAGCATTCCATCACGCTGTTGAGGCATATAAAATTGCTGATTTACTTGCAGAAAATAATATTTGTGCTGCTTTATGGGCTGATTGGTGGGGTTTCAAGCATGAAGCATATGATATGGTTCAAGCAAATGTTGCAATAGTTGATCAAGCCAAAAATGGAACTGGTTGTGCGATAGTTCATTCAGACAGCGAAATAGGAATCCAACATCTCAATCAAGAAGCATCCAAAGCCCTTTCAGCTGGACTTAAAGCAGGATATGAAATTACTAAAGCTCGAGCAATGAAATGGATTACAAGTAATCCGGCAAAAGCTGCAGGAATATATAATGAGACAGGGTCATTAAAAGTAGGCAAGAATGCTGATGTTGTTCTGTGGTCTAAAAATCCTTTCAGTGTTTATGCTCTTGCCGAAAAGGTTTACATAGATGGAGCCATAGCTTTTGATAAAGAAAGTGGATTAGAACCTAATTCAGATTTTGATACAGGCATACTAAACCCAACTAAAAATAGGATAAAGGAGTGATGAAAAATAAAAATTTACTCTTTTTAACACTTGTTATTTTCAATATCCATTTTATTACTGCTCAAAGTATTGTTATTAAAAATGCAACCATATATAACGGCATTGATGATACTCCGTTTTCTGGAAATATACTTATTGAGGATGGTTTAATTAAAAGAGTCTCAGAATCATCATTACAAGCTGATGAAATCATTGATGTTGGAGGTAAAATCGTTACTCCTGGATTCATTGCCTCTGATACAGAAATAGGAATAGTAGAGATTGGTGCCTTAGATGTTACACGTGACGACGAATCTAATATTTATAGTATTGGATTTAGCATTCATGATGCGTTTAATCCAAATTCAACCCTAATTCCTTGGAATAGAGCAAACGGTATAACCTCTGCTATTACTTTGCCAAGAAATACCTCTAGCCCCATTGGAGGGTTAGGATCTTTTTTTGTATTAGATAGTAATTTAAAAATTAGTAGCGAACCCGATATGGTTATGATTGGAAGGATAGGCGGAAGTAGTTCCTCCTCAAGAGCAGAAATGCTTTCTCTTACTGATGATATTTTAGCATTTGCATTTTCTATATCGTCTAGTGATATGAAAACTAATCTGGATATAGACGCACTTATTGACTCTTCTTCTATAGCCAATTTTTTAGAACTTAAAGCAAGAGACGTTAAAGCTCTTCATAAACTAATAAATAAAAAGATGCCAATAATAATTAAATCAAATAGGGCATCAGATATTCTTAAACTTATTGAGATAAAAGAGAAATACGATTTGAATTTGATAATAATGGGAGCTCAAGAGGCTTCATTAGTAGCAGATCAATTAGCTGAGTCTAAAATACCTTTAATTGTTAATCCTATTAATAACATACCAAATAGCTTTGATGAGTTAGCATCAAATATTAATTTATCAAGCAGATTAGAAGATGAGGGCATTTTATTAATGTTTAATGCTTCAAGAGATCACAATTATCACTTAATAAGGCAGGGAGCAGGAATAGCTGTAGCTAATGGTATGTCTTATGGAGGAGCTATTAAAGCATTATCAAGCAATGTTGCAACAGCATTTAATATTCAAGACAGAGGCACTATAAAACAAGGAAAAGTTGCTGACTTGATAGTATGGGAGGCAGATCCACTCGAGCCATCAAGCATGCCAGAAAAAGTATTCATAAATGGTATTGATATGGATCTTACAACTAGATCATCAAGACTAACTGATCGATATACAAAAAACTTGGATAAACCAAATACCTATAGAAATTAAGAATCTGGTGCCGGCACCAAGAGTCGAACTCGGGACCTACTGATTACAAATCAGTTGCTCTACCAACTGAGCTATACCGGCGTGGTGGGAATTCTACAATAATTAAATCTAGCATGGAACATTTAAAACAATATATGTAAAAAAATGAATTTTTTAGATTCTTTTTTATAAGCTTATACTGCAGCCAGTTCCACCTATGCCACAGTAACCATTTGGATTTTTAGCTAAATATTGCTGATGATACTCTTCTGCTAAGTAATATTTTGGACTTATGGCTATCTCTGTGGTTATAGAGCCATAGCATGCTTCTTTGAGAATCTCTTCATAAATTTTTTTGCTATCTCTGCTTCGATCAATATCTTCTTGTGTGTCACAAAAAATCACTGACCTGTATTGTGTTCCTCTATCATTGCCTTGTCTCATTCCTTGAGTAGGGTCATGACATTCCCAAAAAACTTTTAGTAAGTCGTTTAATAAAATAATACTTGGGTCATATATAACCTCTACAACTTCCACATGGTTTGTATCTTTATAACAAACGTCTTCATAAGTCGGATGCTCAGTATTTCCACCAGAATAGCCAACAGATGTAACCCAAACACCATCAAGTTGCCAAAATTTCTTTTCGACTCCCCAAAAACAACCAGCACCAAAAATTATTCTTTTAAATTTTTCTGGATAATTATTATCAATGGGATTTTGATTTACAAAATGATTCATCTTTTAATAAACTCCTTCAATAGATATCTCGCCATATGGGTAATTTCTTAGGCTCTTATCATTATCTGATAGCAAGTTCATGCTGCCATCTTTATTAATCCCGTTAAAGGAGCCAGAGTCTATAACGATATTATTCTGTTTAATTTTAATATTAGCCTTCATATGTACACAGTATTTTTGCCATTTTAAATCCCAATCGTCCATTCCATCATCAATAAAATCGAAAACACCTTTTAAAATAGAGTTAATTAGCTCATTTCTTTTTAATTTTACATCTTTTGATGAAAGATCGCCCCACCATGACTCTTTTTCTGAAAGATATAAATTTAAACCAATACCTATAATATTTAATTGCTCATTTCCCATTATTTCTTTCTCTACAAGAATACCTCCAACCTTCTTCTTTAAAAAAATTAAATCATTAGGCCATTTTAAACCAATTACATCCTCATCTATTTCGGCACATATTGATTCCCTGCATATAATTCCAGCTATAAGACTTAATGGATAATTTTTATAAAGTCCTTTAAATGCAATTGACATGTATATATTTCCAGATTTAGGACTTGACCAACTTTTTCCTAGTCTTCCTTTACCGTGAGTTTGCTCCTCTGAAATAATCACATGAAGCTGTTTTTTTTGATTAATTCTTTTACATTCCTCATTCGTTGAGTCTAATATGTCAAATATATCAAGCTGAATCCTTTCAATAGCAAGATTTTTAAGTATTTTATGTTCGCTTAATGTATTCAATGTAAGAAATTAGTTGACTTAAACTCATTCTAGAACAAAAATAACGGTCTTGAAATGGAGAGGTGGGTGAGTGGTTAATACCAGCAGACTGTAAATCTGCCGCTTCGGCTACGTAGGTTCGAATCCTACCCTCTCCACCACGTTATATTCTGAGTTAAATTCAATAAAAAATAATCTAATATTTCTGTTACAAAAAGGTTGAGTTTATAACATTTTAAGGAGATAATACGCCACCTAAAAATGGGTGCTAGTTATCCGAGCTCATATAGCTCAGTGGTAGAGCACTTGCTTGGTAAGTAAGAGGTCACCGGTTCAAGTCCGGTTATGAGCTCCATTTTTGGCATAAATAATTATTTCAGAGAGGCATAAAAGATGGCAAGAGAAAAATTTGAAAGAACGTTACCCCATGTAAACGTTGGAACAGTTGGCCACGTTGATCATGGTAAAACCACACTTACTGCTGCGTTAACAAAAGTAGCTGCTGAAGTTTTCGGTGGAGACGCAGTGGACTTTGCAAATATTGATAACGCTCCAGAAGAAAGAGAGAGAGGCATAACAATTGCTACATCTCATGTTGAATATGTATCAACTGCACGTCATTACGCTCACGTTGATTGTCCTGGCCACGCAGATTATGTTAAAAACATGATTACTGGCGCTGCTCAAATGGATGGTGCCATATTAGTAGTAAGTGCAGCAGATGGACCTATGCCTCAAACTAGAGAACATATTCTTCTTGCAAGACAAGTTGGTGTTCCATATATCGTTGTATACATGAATAAAGCAGATCAAAACGATGATCCAGAGATGATTGAGCTTGTTGAAATGGAAATTAGAGAGCTTTTAAATGAGTATGATTTCCCAGGAGACGATACTCCTATCATTATAGGTAGTGCATTAAAAGCACTAGAAGGTGACACATCTGATATTGGAGTTCCATCAGTTCAAAAACTAATTGAAACTCTTGACACATATGTACCTGAGCCAGAGAGACCAGTTGACGGCGCTTTCTTAATGCCTATTGAAGATGTTTTCACAATCTCAGGAAGAGGTACTGTTGTAACAGGTAGAATCGAAACTGGTATTGTTAATACTGGTGATCCTCTAGAAATTGTTGGTATTAAAGATACTTCAAGCACAACATGTACTGGTGTTGAAATGTTTAGAAAATCACTCGATGAAGGGCGTGCAGGAGAAAATTGCGGTGTTCTTCTAAGAGGTGTTGAAAGAGAAGCTGTTGAAAGAGGACAGGTGCTTTCTAAACCTGGTGCAATATCACCACATACAAAGTTTGAAGCTGAAATATACGTTTTAAGTAAAGACGAAGGTGGAAGACATACACCTTTCATGAATAACTACAGACCTCAGTTTTATTTCAGAACAACTGACGTAACTGGAGCTTGTGAGCTTCCAAGTGGAACTGAAATGGTTATGCCGGGCGACAACATAAAAATGAATGTTGAGTTAATTGCCCCTATTGCAATGGACGAAGGTCTTAAGTTTGCTATTAGAGAAGGCGGAAGAACAGTTGGTGCTGGCGTAGTATCAAAAATTATTGAGTAATAAATGACTTTTTAGCCGAGGCCAATGTGTCTCGGCTTATTTGTCTCTGAAGAATATGAAAATTTGTTTTAGGCCAGTAGCTCAATTGGTAGAGTACCGGTCTCCAAAACCGGGGGTTGTGGGTTCGAGACCCTCCTGGCCTGCCAAGTTTAACTTGCTGCCGAACTAAGGAAATATATGGCTAAAGGAACAGCTTCAAAATCAGTAGATAACCTTAAGTGGTTAATTGCTTTTTTAGTTTTTGGTACAGCTGTAGTTGGCAATAGCTACTTTGCAGAAATAGCTTTCTTATACAGAGTACTTGCAGTAGTTTTTCTATTTATTATTGGCTTAGTTGTAATATCAACCACTAGTTTTGGTTCAAATGCAATAAAGCTAATGAGAGAGTCAAGAACAGAAATTAGAAGAGTTGTTTGGCCAACAAGAGTTGAAACAACTCAAACATTTTTAGTAGTTTTTGCCTCTATTATAGTTTTGTGTTTAATGTTTTGGGGTCTTGAATCATTACTTAGCTTCTTAACCAAATTGGTACTAGGGTAAATTATGGATTGGTACGTAATACAAGCATACTCTGGATACGAACAGAAGGTAAAAATTGCTCTTGAAGAAAAGATTCAGTTAAACAATCTATCTGAAAAATTCGGTGAAATATTAATACCAACAGAGCAAATTGTAGAATTAAAAGCTGGTAATAAAAAGACAACTGAAAGAAAGTTTTTTCCTGGCTATATCTTAATACAAATGTTACTAGAAGATGATTCATGGCAGCTTGTTCAATCAACTCCAAGAGTTTCTGGGTTTGTTGGTGGAACTAAGGATAAACCTTTGCCAATATCAGAAGAGGATGTAAACAATATAATTAACAGAATTGAAGTTGGAGAGGATGCACCAGCACCAAAAACAATATATGAACCAGGCGAAGTAATTAGAGTCTGTGACGGTCCTTTCAACGATTTTAACGGTGTTGTTGAAAATGTAGATTATGAAAGAAATATGGTTAAAGTTTCTGTTCAAATTCTTGGAAGAGCAACACCAGTTGATCTTGATTTTATGCAAATAGAGAAAACATAATGGCAAAAAAAGTAGCAAATATTCTTAAATTACAAATTCCTGCAGCTGGAGCTAATCCAAGTCCACCTGTTGGTCCTGCCTTAGGTCAAGTTGGTGTAAATATTATGGATTTTTGTAGTGCTTTTAATGCTGAGACTCAAAATGCTGAGAAAGGAATGCCTCTACCAGTTGTGATAACGGTTTATGAAGATAAATCATTTACTTTTGTTGTAAAAACACCACCAGCTGCAGTATTAATCAGAAAAGCTCTAGGTATAGCAAAAGGAAGTGGCGAACCAAATAGGGAAAAAGTTGGAAAGTTAACACGAGCACAATTAGAAGATATTGCTAAACAAAAAGAACCAGACCTTAATTCAAATGATATGGATGCTGCGGTGCTAATTATTGCTGGAACAGCAAGAAGTATGGGAGTTGAAACAGATCTATGAGCAAAGTAACAAAAAAACAAAAAATTATTCTTGAAAAGGTTGATCCTGAGAATACATATTCTCTTGCAGATGCATTAGAAATTATTCAATCTGTTAAATCTGATAAATTTGAAGAATCTATTGATATAGCTATCAGATTAGGAGTAGATCCTAATAAATCAGATCAAAACGTAAGAGGCGCAGTCACATTGCCAAATAGTTTAGGTAAACAAGTTACTGTTGCCGTTTTTGCAGATGGAGATCAGGCAGATGCTGCAAAGTCTGCAGGAGCTGAGCATATTGGAATGGATGATCTAGCTGAAAAATTCACCAAAGAAGAAATAAATGTGGATGTTGTGATTTCAACCAATGCTGCAATGAAGGTTGTAGGCAAATTAGGACAAGTTCTTGGACCAAAAGGATTAATGCCAAATCCTAAGACTGGAACTGTATCGGATGATGTTGAGGCTGCTGTAAAAAATGTTAAAGCAGGCCAAGTAAGATTTAGAACTGATAAAAATGGAATTATTCATGGAAGTATTGGAAAAGTTTCTTTTGATGCTGAAAAGTTGCAATCAAATGCAACAGCTTTACTTGATGAAATTAAAAAATTAAAACCAGCATCTGCTAAAGGTGTTTATATCGGAAATATCGCTCTTAGTAGCACTATGGGACCAGGTATAAAGATTAATTCAGCAGAGTTGGTATAAGTTTTAGCTCCTTAAGAAATTATTGAGCTAGATAGTTGCGTTTACGCAGCCGTCAAAGACCGTAGGTGTCGAAAGACTTAATTTCCTACGTAGGTGGTGTTCAAATTGTAATTTTGCAATTTGTCGCCGAAAGGCCGAAAGGCTTAAACAGGAGAATTGCTGTGGCGTTATCGAAAAGTGAAAAGGAAAGAATAGTTAAGGAAGTTAAAGAGGTTGCATCTAATGCTTCATCTTTAGTAATTTCAGATGCTAGAGGCCTAAAGGTTTCTGAATTGTCTGAAGTAAGACAAAAAGCTACTCAGTCTGGAATTCATATCCAAATAATCAAGAACTCGCTTGCTAAGTTAGCATTTGAAGGAACTGATTTTGGTTGTTCTGACGAAGTTTTAGTTGGCCCATCTTTATTTGCTTTTTCTTTTGAAGAGCCAGGTGCAGCGGCAAAATTGCTCAAAACATATGCTAAAAATTTTGATAATTTAGATATCAAAGCTTTAGTGGTTGAAGGGCAATTACTTGATGGAGGCCAAATAGATATTCTTGCTAGCCTTCCATCTAAAGATGAGGCTTATGGTCTCATTGCTAATGTTCTACAGGCCCCAGTTGGTAAATTTGCTACTTTGTTAAATGAAGTACCGAGTAAGTTAGCTAGAGTTTTATCAGCAGTTCACGACAAAAAACAGGCAACAGCCTAAATTATAAGGAGAATTAGAATGGCAACTAGTAAAGAAGATATTTTAAAAGCAATAGAAGAAATGTCAGTAATGGATCTCGTAGATCTTATTTCAGATATAGAAGAAAAGTTTGGTGTAACAGCAGCAGCAGCAGTTGCAGCAGCACCGGCAGCAGCCGGCGGTGGCGACGCTCCAGCAGCAGAAGAAAAAGATGCTTTTGATGTTGTATTAAGTGCAGTAGGCGATCAAAAAGTCCAAGTTATCAAAGCTGTAAGAGCTATAACAGGACTTGGATTAAAAGAAGCTAAAGATATGGTTGATGGAGCTCCAAGTACTGTTAAAGAAGGCGCAAGCAAAGATGATGCGGAAGCAATGCTTGCTCAGTTAACTGAAGCAGGAGCAACAGCTGAACTTAAATAGAACATTAGTAATATAAATAAAAAATAAAAAGGGCGCACATATGTCATACAGCTATACAGAAAAGAAAAGAATTAGAAAAAACTTTGGTACTTTTGCTAAGGTTATGGATCTTCCTAATCTTATTGAAACACAAACTAAATCTTATTCTGAATTTCTACAAGCTGATGTGGCTCCTGAGGCACGAAAAAAACAGGGACTTGAAGAAGTATTTCAATCTTTATTTCCTATAAAAAGTGTTTCAGGTAATGCTGCTCTTGAATATGTTTCATATGAGCTTGGAAAAAATACCTATGATGTTCAAGAGTGTTTAATTCAAGGCTTGTCTTATTCTGCTCCACTAAGAATCAAAGTAAAGCTTGTTTTGTATGATCGAGAAACAAATTTTAAAGAAGTAAAAGATATTAAAGAAGGAGAAGTCTTTATGGGAGAAGTTCCATTAATGACTTCTGATGCATCTTTTGTTGTAAACGGGACGGAAAGAGTTGTTGTGTCTCAACTTCATAGATCGCCTGGTGTTTTTTATGATCATGACAAAGGAAAAACTCATTCTTCTGGAAAAGTTTTATATTCTGCAAGAATAATACCTTATAGAGGATCCTGGTTAGATTTTGAATTTGATCCTAAAGATATACTCTTTAGCAGAATAGATAGAAGAAGAAAAATTCCAGCTACTATTATGCTCAGAGCTTTAGATATGGGTACCGAAGAAATACTTTCAGAGTTTTATGATGAAGATACTTTCTCATTAGAAAAAAATTCTGTAAAAATAGCTCTTATTCCTGAAAGGTTAAGGGGTGAAACTCTTCCAGTAGCAATAAAAGTAAAAAGCAAAGTTTATGTAGAGGCAGGCAAAAGAATAACTGCTCGACATATCAAAGAACTAACTAATGCTAAGGTAAGTGAAATTACTTTAGCTGAGGAATTTTTGATAGGAAAAGTTTTATCAAAAGATATCTTCAATAAAGAAACTGGTGAAGTGCTTCACGCTGCTAACACTGAAATTGATATGGCTGTTTTAGAATCATTAAAAGAAAATGATATCAATGAAATAAAATGCCTATTTATAAATGAACTTGATAAAGGACCATATATTTCAAATACGTTAAGAGCTGATCCTACTTCCAACAGGTTGGAGGCTTTAGTAGAGATATATAGAATGATGAGACCTGGCGAGCCGCCAACAAAAGATTCAGCAGAAACACTTTTTAATAATCTATTCTTTAATGACGAGAGATATGATCTATCTGAAGTTGGAAGAATGAAGTTCAACAGGCGATTAAAACTAGACTCTAAAAAAGAAAATCCAAATATTCTTGATAAAGAAGACATCATTGAAGTCATGAAAGGAATTGTTAATATTAGAGATGGTCATGATATTGTTGATGATATTGATCACCTTGGTAATAGAAGAGTTAGATCTGTAGGTGAAATGACTGCAAACCAATTTAGAGTTGGTCTAATTAGGGTTGAAAGGGCTGTAAGAGAAAGATTAAGTATGGCAGAGGCCGATGAATTAGGCCCACAAGATCTTATTAATGCAAAGCCTGTAACTGCAGCAATTAAAGAGTTTTTTGGATCAAGCCAACTGTCTCAATTTATGGATCAAAATAATCCTTTATCAGAGATCACTCATAAAAGGAGAGTATCTGCTTTAGGACCAGGTGGTTTAACAAGAGAACGTGCTGGGTTTGAAGTCAGAGATGTCCATCCAACTCATTATGGAAGAGTTTGTCCTATTGAAACACCTGAAGGTCCAAATATTGGATTAATCAATTCATTTGCTTCTTATTCAAGAACAAATCAATACGGGTTTATAGAAACTCCATACCGAAAAGTTGTGAATGGAAAAGTTACCGACGAAATTATGTACTTATCAGCTATTGATGAAGCCGAACATGTTATAGCTCAGGCTAATGTATCGCTTGATAAAAGTAATAGGTTTGTTGATGATTTAGTTGCAGTAAGACATGCAAGTGAATTTGAATTAATGTCTCCGGATAGAGTTGATTTAATGGATGTTTCTCCTCAACAAGTTGTGTCCGTTGCTGCATCACTGATACCTTTTTTAGAGCATGATGATGCTAACAGAGCCTTAATGGGATCAAATATGCAACGTCAAGCTGTCCCAGTTCTAAGAGCCGAAAAACCATTAGTTGGCACTGGCTTAGAATCAGTAGTAGCAAGAGACTCAGGTGTTTGTATTGTTGCTAAAAACCCTGGTGTTGTTGAAAACGTAGATGCTTCAAGAATTGTTGTCAGAGTAACTGATAAAAAATCTAAATCAGCATCTGATGTCTATAACTTAGTAAAGTACACAAGATCAAATCAAAATACATGCATTAATCAAAGGCCAATAGTTAAAGTAGGAGATGTTATTAAAGCTGGTGATGTTTTAGCTGACGGTCCATCAATAGATAATGGAGAGTTAGCTTTAGGACAAAATATTCGTATAGCCTTTATGCCTTGGAATGGTTATAACTTTGAAGATTCAATTTTAATTTCTGAAAAAGTTGCAAGAGAAGACAGATTTACTTCTATTCACATTCAAGAAATTGTTTGCGTTGCTAGGGATACTAAACTAGGTTCTGAAGAAATTACTGCAGATATTCCAAATGTAGGTGAGGGTTCACTTAATAAGCTTGATGATTGTGGAATAGTCTATGTAGGGGCTGAAGTAATTCCTGGTGATATCTTAGTAGGTAAAATAACACCTAAGGGCGAAACTCAACTTTCACCAGAAGAAAAACTATTAAGAGCTATATTTGGTGAAAAAGCATCAGATGTGAAAGATACATCACAAAGATCAAGTTCTAAAGGAACAGTTATCGGTGTAGAAGTCTTTACTAGGGATGGCGTTGAAAAAGATGAGAGGACTCAAGCTATCGAACAAGACCATCTTGATGAATCAAAAAAAGATGCGGATGACGAAGTTTTTGTTGTTGAAAGAGCAACCAAAACAAGACTTTGTGAATTACTGAAAGGAAAAAAAGCTATAAAAGGTAATGGTATTAAAAAGGGTGAATTACTTACCCAAGAAAAACTAGAGTCGATGGATCTTAATGATATTTTTTCCATAAGAACAGACACAGATAATACTAATGATGTAATTGAAGATACTGAAAAAAGTTATAAAGATTATGTAAAAGACATAAAAACTAGATTTGAAGAAAAGAAAGCTAAAATCATTAGAGGCCATGATTTGGCACCTGGTGTTATAAAGATAGTAAAAGTTTATTTGGCAATAAAAAGAAGAATACAGCCAGGTGATAAGATGGCAGGTCGTCACGGTAACAAAGGTGTTATATCTGAAATTATGCCGGTAGAAGATATGCCGTATGACTCAGACGGAAACCCTGTTGATATCGTTTTAAATCCACTAGGCGTTCCTTCAAGAATGAATGTTGGACAAATTCTTGAAACTCATATGGGCTGCGCTGCAAAAGGCATTGGTCAAAAAATTGATTCAATGTTAAAAGCTAATGCTAAACCGGCTGAGCTTAAAGACTACCTTGATAAGCTTTATAACAAGAATGCTGCTAATAAAGAAGATATAAATTCTTTTAATAATAGTGAAATACTTGAGCTAGCAAATAATCTTAAAGATGGATTGCCAATTGCAACTCCGGTATTTGATGGAGCAAAAGAGAGCGAGGTTAAAGAATTACTCAAACTTGCAGATCTTCCTGAGTCTGGTCAATTCACATTATATGATGGCAGAACAGGATCTAAATTTGATAGGCCTGTAACAGTTGGTTATATGTATATTATTAAACTAAATCACTTAGTTGATGACAAAATGCATGCAAGATCAACGGGCTCATATAGTTTAGTTACTCAGCAACCATTAGGTGGTAAAGCCCAATTTGGTGGACAAAGATTTGGTGAAATGGAAGTCTGGGCTCTAGAGGCTTACGGAGCTTCATACACTCTTCAGGAAATGTTAACAGTCAAATCTGATGATGTTTCAGGAAGAACTAAGATGTATAAAAATATTGTAGATGGAAGTTATGAAATGGATGCGAATATACCTGAGTCATTTAATGTTCTTAGTAAAGAAATTAAATCACTTGGAATTAACCTCGAATTAGATTCAGAAAACTAGGAGATAAAATTGAGAGACTTATTAAATCACTTAAAAACAGGGCAGGATGATTTCACAACCATTTCTGCAGGACTAGCTTCTCCTCAAGTAATCAAATCTTGGTCTTTTGGTGAAGTAAAAAAACCTGAAACTATTAACTACAGAACTTTTAAACCAGAAAGAGATGGCTTGTTTTGTGCAAAAATATTTGGCCCTATAAAAGACTATGAATGTATTTGTGGAAAATACAAAAGAATGAAGCACAGAGGCGTTGTCTGTGAGAAATGTGGTGTTGAAGTAACTCTTGCTAAAGTTAGAAGAGAAAGAATGGGTCATATCGATCTTGCTGCGCCAGTTGCACATATATGGTTTCTTAAATCTCTTCCATCAAGAATAGGACTTTTACTTAATACAACTTTAAGAGAAATCGAAAGAGTATTATATTTCGAAAGTTATATTGTTACCGATCCTGGATTAACTGAGCTTGAGAAGGGACAAATACTAACTGAAGAAGAGTGGGTAGAAAAATATGAAGAATTTGGAGACGAGTTTCAGGCTGGAATGGGTGCTGAAGCAGTTCAAATTCTTCTTGAAGAGCTTGATATTAATGAAGAAATAAGAGTTATAAGAGAAGAAATTCCTCAAACTAACTCTGAAACAAAACTAAAGAAACTTTCTAAACGTTTGAAGCTTTTAGAAGCTTTTAATGATTCTGGTAATAGGCCTGAATGGATGATTATGAACGTACTTCCGGTTTTACCACCAGACTTAAGACCTTTAGTTCCGCTTGAGGGTGGAAGATTTGCAACTTCTGATCTTAATGACTTATATAGAAGAGTTATAAACAGAAATAACAGGTTAAAAAGACTATTAGAATTAAGTGCGCCTGAAATTATAGTTAGAAATGAAAAAAGAATGCTTCAAGAATCTGTAGATGCATTGCTTGATAACGGAAGAAGAGGAAGAGTGATTACTGGTACTAATAAGCGCCCATTAAAATCTCTTGCTGACATGATTAAAGGTAAAGGTGGTAGATTTAGACAAAATCTACTAGGAAAAAGGGTTGATTATTCAGGTAGATCAGTAATTGTATCTGGGCCAAATCTTAAATTGCATCAGTGCGGACTTCCAAAAAAGATGGCTCTTGAACTCTTCAAACCATTTGTTTATGGAAAATTAGAACAAAGAGAATTAGCAACAACCATTAAAGCTGCTAAAAAATTAGTAGAGAGAGAAACTCCAGAGGTTTGGGAAGTTCTTGAAGATGTCATAAGAGAACATCCGGTAATGCTTAACAGAGCACCAACTCTTCATAGACTTGGCCTTCAAGCATTCGAACCAAAACTTATTGAAGGTAAAGCTATTCAATTACATCCCCTAGTTTGTGTTGCATTTAATGCAGACTTTGATGGAGATCAAATGGCAGTTCATGTCCCCCTAACATTAGAAGCTCAACTAGAAGCTAGAGCATTAATGATGTCAACAAACAATATTCTTTCACCTGCAGACGGAGCTCCAATTATTAACCCAACGCAAGATGTTGTTTTAGGTTTATATTATATGACCAGAGATAATGCTAATGCTTCTGGCATTGGAAGAGTATTCAGTGACCCTGATGAAGTTCTAAGAGCATATGAAACAGAAACTCTTGACGTTCATTCTGCAATCAAAGTTAGGATTACAAATGATGATGGAGATAAATCCATTCATGAAACTACAGTTGGTAGAGTTTTAATATGGAGAATTACGCCTAACGAAGTTGGTTTTGATAACATTAATAAAGTTTTAAACAAGAAACTTATATCAAAACTTGTTGATATATCTTACAGAAAAGCTGGTCTTAAAAAGACAGTTATTTTTGCTGACCAACTTATGTATTTAGGTTTTGACTTTTCAACTAGATCTGGATCATCTATCGGTGTGAATGATTTTGTTATACCAGAAGAAAAAGCAAAAATTATTGATGACTCAGAAAAAGAAGTTAAAGCGATTGAGAAACAATTCGATTCAGGTCTTGTTACCAGAGGTGAAAGATACAACAAAGTTATTGATATTTGGTCAAGAGCTAATGAACAGGTTGCTAAAGCTATGATGGAAAAAATTAGTACAGAAAAAGCTCAAACACCTGATGGAAAGGAAGTTGATCAATCTTCATTTAACTCTGTATATATTTATGCTGATTCCGGTGCAAGGGGATCTCCAGCACAGATAAGGCAGCTTTCAGGTATGAGAGGATTAATGTCTAAGCCTGATGGCTCAATTATCGAAACACCTATTACTGCAAACTTTAGAGAAGGTCTGTCTGTTCTTCAATACTTTATTTCTACTCATGGAGCTAGGAAAGGTTTAGCAGATACAGCTTTAAAGACAGCCAACTCTGGATATCTAACTAGAAGGCTTTGTGATGTTTCAATGGATTCTGTTATCAATATAGATGATTGTGGAACAGAACAATCGATCACGGTTACTTCAATTATTGATGGCGGTGAAATCATTCAACCTTTAACAGATAGAATCCTTGGAAGAGTTATAGCAGAACCTATTTTGGATAGTGATGGTAATGAACTTTTTGCTAAAGATACTATGTTAGATGAAGATGCTGTTGATAGTATTGAATCTTTAAATTTGGCCTCGTTAAAAGTAAGGTCTCCTATGACTTGCGAAGCTTCTATAGGAGTCTGTTCTAAATGTTATGGAAGAGATCTAGCACGCGGTCACTTAGTACATCGTGGCGAAGCTGTTGGTGTGGTAGCAGCTCAATCTATTGGTGAGCCAGGAACACAGCTAACTATGCGTACTTTCCATATTGGAGGAGCTGCTTCAAGTTCTTCAGAAGATAATGCAATCTATAACAAAAATGTTGGCATGGTTTCATTTTCAGATGATATAAAGACAGTAACTAATAAAGACAAACTAGAAGTTGTTGTTTCTAGAAATGCAGAAGCAACTATTACTGAGCCAAGTGGAAAAATTACAGAGCAATACAAAGTTCCTTATGGTGCCACTTTAGAGGTTAAAAATAAATCAGATCTTGAAGCTGGAACTAAAGTAGCCACATGGGACCCATATACCAGACCAATCATTGCTGAGGTTTCTGGAAAAGTTAAGTTTATAGATATAGAAGATGGCGTAACTGTCAGAGAACAAATGGATGATTTAACAGGTCTGTCTAGTATTGAAATTATTGATTTGTCTGATCGACCAACTGCTGGTAGAGACTTATCTCCAAAAGTTGCTATACAAGATTCCAAAGGAAAAACTTTATTAATAGGTGATTTTAAGGCCCCTGCTGAGTATCCTCTTCCAGCTGGCGGACTTGTAAATATAGCTAATGGTCAAAAAATAACAGCTGGTGAAGTTATTGCTAGAATGCCATTAGTTGCTTCAAAAACTAAGGATATTACTGGTGGACTTCCAAGAGTTGCTGATCTTTTCGAAGCAAGAAAACCAAAAGATGCTGCAGTTTTATCTGAAGAAACTGGAATCATTTCATTCGGTAAAGAAACCAAAGGAAAGGTGAGATTAGTTATTACTCCAGAAGGAGCAACAAAGAAAATTCAAAATAAAGAAATGTTGATTCCAAAACATAGAACACTTTCTGTTTTTGAAGGAGAAAGAATATCAAAAGGTGACATCATTTCTGATGGTCCTTTCAGTCCACATGATATTTTAAGACTCAAGGGTATCCCAGCATTAACTAATTTTATTGTTAATGAAATCCAAGATGTTTATAGATTACAAGGGGTATCTATAAATGATAAACATATTGAAACTATCCTGAGGCAAATGTTAAGAAAAGCATTAATTATTGATGGAGGAGATACTAAATTTATTCAAGGTGATCAAGTTAGTTATGCTGAACTCAAAGAAGAAAATGAAAAAGTCGAATCATCAGGAAAAACTCCTGCTGAATTTGAAAGGGTGTTATTAGGTATTACAAAAGCTTCACTAGCAACTGATTCGTTTATCTCTGCTGCTTCTTTCCAAGAAACAACAAGAGTATTAACAGAAGCTGCAGTTACTGGTAAAAAAGATCATTTGCGAGGCCTAAAAGAAAATGTTGTTGTAGGAAGGCTTATTCCTGCTGGAACAGGTATGGAATTCCATGACAGGTTGAAGAATAAGAAACAATATGACCTTGAGGAGCAAACATTGTCTGCTGATGATATAGAGGCAGCTTTAAGACAAGAACTTCAAGAAAACGAGGAATAATGTTGACCGTGAACGATCTGCTCTATAAAATCGCGACCTAACTAAAATAAAATATTATGGCAACAGTAAATCAATTATTAAAAAAGTCTAGAAAACCAAAAGTTAGAAAGACCGACGTTCCAGCTTTAAAGGCTTGTCCTCAGAGAAGAGGGGTATGTACTCGTGTATATACAACAACTCCAAAAAAACCAAACTCAGCGTTAAGAAAAGTTTGCAGAGTAAGGCTTACTAGTGGCTTTGAGGTAACTTCCTATATTGGTGGTGAAGGTCATAATCTTCAAGAGCATTCTCTTGTATTAATAAGGGGTGGGAGAGTTAAAGATCTTCCAGGTGTTCGTTACCATACTGTAAGAGGAACTCTAGATACTTCTGGTGTTGCAAATAGAAAACAAAGAAGATCCAAATATGGAGCAAAAAAAGGTAAATAATTATGCCAAGAAGAAGAAGTCCCGAAAAAAGAAAAGTATTACCTGATCCTAAATTTAAAGATGTAATACTTGCTAAGTTCATGAATAACTTAATGAAAGACGGTAAAAAATCAGTTGCTGAAAAAATTGTTTATGGAGCTTTTGATCAAATAACAAAAACTTCAAAAGAAGAGCCTTTAGAAGTTTTCATGAAAGCATTAGAAGAGGTTAGTCCAGTGGTAGAAGTAAAATCAAGACGTGTTGGTGGAGCTAACTACCAAGTGCCAATAGAAATTAGACCAGCTAGAAGACAAGCTCTTGCAATGAGATGGATAGTTGAGGCTGCTCGAAAAAGAAGTGAAAAATCTATGAATCTAAGATTGGCTGGAGAGTTATTGGATGCCTCGCAAAAAAAAGGTTCAGCAGTAAGAAAAAGAGAAGATGTTCACAAAATGGCCGAGGCTAATAAAGCTTTTTCACATTTCAGATTTTAATCATTAATTAACTACAAATTATGGCAAGACAAACTGTTCTAAATAAATATCGTAATGTTGGTATATGTGCTCATGTTGATGCTGGTAAAACAACAACAACAGAAAGAGTTCTCTTTTATACTGGCCTTTCTCATAAGATTGGTGAAGTTCATGACGGCGCTGCCACGATGGACTGGATGGAGCAAGAGCAAGAAAGAGGTATAACAATTACTTCAGCAGCCACTACATGTTTTTGGAGTGGAATGGAGCAACAATTTCCTCAACATAGAGTAAACATTATTGATACCCCAGGTCACGTTGACTTTACTATTGAAGTTGAAAGATCTTTAAGGGTATTGGACGGTGCAGTCGTAGTTTTTTGTGGAACATCTGGTGTAGAACCTCAATCAGAAACAGTTTGGAGACAAGCTAATAGATACGAGGTTCCTAGAATTGTTTTTGTAAATAAAATGGATAGAGCTGGTGCTAATTTCGAAAGAGTAGTTGATCAAATTAAAACAAGACTTCAAGCCAATATTATTCCAATCCAATACAATATAGGCTCAGAAGAAGATTTCAAAGGAGTTGTTGATTTAATTAATAATCGAGCAATATATTGGAATGAGGACGATCAAGGACTTACATTCGATTCAAAAGAAATACCTGAAGATTTAGTAGATAAATGTTCTCAGCTTAGAGAAGAGATGGTAGAAGCTGCTGCTGAAGCTAACGAAGAATTAATGGATACATATCTGGAATCTGGTGAATTATCGATTGAACAAATTAAAGAAGGTTTAAGAATTAGATCACTTGCAAATGAATTAATTGTTGGTTTATGTGGATCTGCATTTAAAAATAAAGGTGTTCAAGCAATGTTAGATGCTGTTATTGAATTCTTACCAGCACCTGACGAAGTAAAAGCAATATCAGGTGTTATTCCAAATAACAGTCAAGAAGATGAAGTTGAAGACTCAAGAAAATCATCTGATGATGAGCCTTTTTCAGCTCTTGCATTTAAAATAGCAACCGACCCATTTGTTGGTACCCTTACATTCATAAGAGTTTATTCTGGAGTTCTCTCAGTTGGCGATGCTGTTGTTAATTCTACTAAATCTAAAAAAGAAAGAGTTGGAAGAATGGTTCAAATGCATTCTAATAATAGAGAAGAAATCAAAGAAGTAAGAGCTGGAGACATAGCTGCTTGTATTGGTTTGAAAGATATCACAACTGGCGATACTTTATCAGACTCAGATAAACAAATTGTTTTAGAAAGAATGGATTTCCCTGAACCTGTTATTTCAGTTGCAGTGGAACCAAAATCTAAACCAGATCAAGAGAAAATGTCTTTAGCGTTAGGAAAATTAGCTCAAGAAGACCCATCATTTAGAGTTGCAAGTGATGAGGAGTCAGGCCAAACCATTATCTCTGGAATGGGTGAACTTCATCTTGATGTTCTTGTTGATAGGATGAAAAGAGAATTTTCAGTTGAAGCAAATATTGGTAAGCCTCAAGTTGCTTACAGAGAAACTATTAAAGAAACTGTTGATGTTGAGGGCAAGTTTGTTAGACAAAGTGGTGGTAAAGGTCAATATGGCCATGTTTGGTTAAAACTAGAACCACTTGGCTTAGATGATGAGTACGAATTCGTAGACAAAATAGTTGGTGGAGTAATACCCAAAGAATATATACCGGCAGTCAATAAAGGTATTCAGGAACAAATGCAAAATGGTGTTATTGCTGGCTATCCATTATTAGCACTTAGAGCAACTTTATATGATGGATCATTTCATGATGTAGATTCAAATGAAATGGCCTTTAAAATTGCTGGCTCTATGGCATTGAAAGAAGGCGCTAATAAGGCCAAACCTGCATTGCTAGAACCTGTTATGAAAGTAGTGGTAGTTACTCCTGAAGAACATATGGGAGATGTTGTAGGAGATCTTAATAGAAGAAGAGGCATAATTTTAGGAATGGATGATATTACTTCAGGGAAAGAAGTTTCTTCTGAAGTTCCTCTTGCTGAGATGTTTGGATATGCAACTGATTTAAGGTCGGCCACACAAGGAAGGGCAACATTTACCATGGAATTTACAAAGTATGGTGAAGTTCCAAATAATATTGCTGAAGGTTTAAAAAGCTAATAATTTTATTCAGTATAAAACTGCTCAATTTTGTTGACAGTATGGCTGTAAGGGGCTTAGAATACGCCACATTTTGTGATAAGCAAGATAAAAATTTAATAATAGAATAGGGAAAAATAAAGGTAAAAATGGAGAATCAATCAATCAGAATTAGGCTTAAAGCCTTTGATTATAGACTGATAGATGCTTCAGCTAAATTGATAGTAGAAACTGTTAAAAAAACAGGTGCTGTTATAAATGGACCAATACCTTTACCTGTTAAAAAAGAGAGAACAACAATATTGAAATCTCCACATAAAGATAAAGATGCTAGAGATCAATATGAAATTGTTACATATAAAAGACTTATGGATATAGTCCAGCCGACTGATAAAACAGTTGATGCTTTAATGAAACTTGATCTATCCTCAGGGGTAGACGTTCAGATAAGCCTGGGTTAGTTCATTATTTAACGCAATTGCGGCCATAGAGGGTATTAGCCCCGTAAAAGGAGAATAAATTGAGCATAGGCTTAATAGGAAAAAAATCTGGAATGTCTCGTCTTTTCCTAGAAGACGGTGAGTCAATCCCAGTTACTGCAGTTTCAGTCTGTGGTAATTTTATAGCAGATATTAAAACGTCTCAGAGAGACGGCTATAACGCATTTGTTGTATCAAAAGTTAACAAGTCAAACAACATTAATAAATCTAAAAGTGAATTTTTCAAAAAAATTAATATTGAGCCTGGCATTCTTGCTGAATTTAGAGCTTCGGATGAAATATCTGATGATTTTAAAATAGGTAAACATTTGACGGCAGATGTTTTTGAAGTTGGACAATATGTTGACGTTACAGGAACATCAAAAGGTAAGGGATATGCAGGCGTGATAAAGCGTCATAATTTTGCAATGCAGGATGCTACTCATGGTAATTCTTTATCTCACAGAGCTCATGGTTCAATTGGCCAATGTCAAACTCCAGGAAGGGTATGGAAAGGTAAAAAAATGTCTGGACACATGGGTAACGTTCAAAAAACTGTCCAAAGCTTAAAAATTATAGATATGGATATAGAGAATAATGTTATCTACATTAAAGGTGCAGTGCCTGGATTTAATGGATCTGATCTTAAAATAAAACCAGCACTTAAGAAATCATGAAAATAGAACTATTATCATCAACAAAAAATCAAGATATCAACATATCTGATAATGCATTTAGTAAAGATTTTAATGAATCTTTAGTCCATCAGGCCGTAGTTAGTTTTATGGCGGGTTCAAGACAAGGATCATCTAAACAAAAAACTAGATCTGAGGTCAGAGGCGGTGGTAAGAAGCCATATAGACAAAAAGGAACTGGTAGGGCAAGAGCAGGAACTATAAGAAGTCCTTTGTGGAGAGGTGGTGGTGTGACTTTTGCTGCAACTCCTAGAGATTACAGCAAGAAGATTAATAAGAAAATGTATAGAGCTGCAATTAGATCTATATTTTCTGAGTTGTTAAGACAAGGTAGACTTGTAGCTATAGAGCAACCAGTCCTAGAGAAACCTAAAACCAAAGAAATTAATAATTTCTTGAATGAATTTTCCTTAAGCAAGGTTCTAATCATTACAGATGAGCTTGATATTAATTTATATCTTTCAGCTAGGAACATACCAAACGTAGACATCATTACAGTCAGAGAGATAAACCCTGTAAATCTTTTAAAAGCTCAAAAAGTTGCCGTAACTGCAGATGCCTTTAAAAAAATCGAGGAGTGGATAGATGCATAACGAAAAACTGTTTACTCTAATTAAAGCACCTTTAGTTACTGAAAAGTCAGCTAGAGTAGGCGAGTCATTAAAACAAATTGTTTTTAAAGTTGACTTGTCCGCAAACAAAAGAGAAATAAAAAAAGCTGTAGAAGAATTATTCAAAGTCGAAGTTACTAAAGTAACAACTTCAATCGTCAAAGGAAAAAGAAAAAGAAATAGATACGGAATCTACAAAAAATCTAACTATAAAAAAGCCTTTGTTTCATTGAGCAAAGATTCTGACATTCAATTCGAGGGACTTAACTAGAAATGGCTATTATTAATGCAAAACCAACTAGTCCAGGAAGACGAGGCGTTATAGCTGTTAAGTCAGATTTATATAAAGGTAAGCCTTTAAAATCTCTAACAAGAGTTAAATCTAAGAATGGTGGTAGAAATAATAACGGAAGAATCACAGTAAGACACCAAGGCGGTGGACATAAACAACATTACAGAATTATTGATTTCAAAAGGAATAAATTTGATATTCCTGCTGTTGTTGAAAGACTTGAGTATGACCCTAATCGTTCTGCTCATATAGCCTTACTTTTATACAAGGATGGCGAAAGAAAATACATCATTGCTCCATCAAAATTAAAAATTGGAGATGAAATAATATCATCTGAAAAGTGTGAGATTAAAGTTGGCAACTCAATGAAGCTTAAAGATATTCCTTTAGGCACTAATGTTCATTGCGTTGAATTAAAGCCACTAAAAGGTGCGCAACTTGCAAGAAGTGCTGGAACATCTGCAAGACTAGTTGCTAAAGAAGGAATATATGCAACATTGAGACTTCAATCCGGAGAAATTAGAAAAGTTCTATGGGAGTGTAGAGCAACACTTGGAACAGTATCAAATCAAGAAAATAATCTTAGATCGCTTGGCAAAGCTGGAGCTAAAAGATGGAGGGGTGTTAGACCAACTGTCAGAGGTGTTGCTATGAATCCAGTAGACCATCCTCATGGTGGCGGTGAGGGAAGAACGTCTGGTGGAAGACATCCATCAACTCCCTGGGGTGTGCCAACAAAAGGTTATAAAACAAGAAAAAATCAAAGAACTAATGACCTCATCATAAGACGAAGAGGTAACAGGAAGTAAATTATGCCAAGATCATTAAAAAAAGGACCGTTCATAGATTTATCCCTCGAAAAAAAGGTTGAAGCTGCTTTGGCTTCAAATGACAAAAGACCTATAAAAACATGGTCTAGAAGATCAATGATTAATCCATCAATGGTGGGTCTTACAATTGCAGTTCATAACGGAAGACAGCATGTACCAATATATGTAAATGAAGATATGGTTGGGCATAAATTAGGTGAATTTGCTATTACAAGAACTTTTAAAATGCACTCAGGTGACAGGAAGGCTAAATAATGGATACAAGAGCATATTTAAAAGGCACTAGACTTTCTCCTCAAAAAGCTGGATTAGTAGCAAATGCTATTAGAGGCAAGTCAGTTCAGGATGCAATGGATTTTTTAGTTTTTAATAAACAAAAAGGCTCTGCAGTAATAAAGAAACTTTTGGAGTCTGCAATAGCTAATGCAGAGAACAATAATAATGCTGACATAGATTTACTTTCCGTTAAGTCAATCATCGTTAATCAAGGTATGAGATTAAAAAGAATGAAACCTAGAGCACGAGGAAGGGCAGATAGAATTATTAAACCTACATGCCACATCGAAATAATATTATCAGAAGGTAGTAAATAATGGGACAAAAAGTTAATCCAACAGGTTTTAGATTAGGCATTTCTAAGAAGCAAAATGCTAATTGGTATGCAAAAGGCAAAGACTTCTCTACTAATTTGATTCAAGATTTAAAAGTAAGAGAGTACTTTAAGAAAAAACTTAAAAATTCATCTATTAGTAAAATCGAGCTTGAAAGATCTGCAGAAAATTTTGTAGTTTCTATATTTACCTCCAGACCAGGAATAATTATAGGTAAACGAGGAGAGGAAATAGACAATCTAAAAAAAGCAGTTGAAAAAATAGTAAAGAAACCAGCGCAAATAAATATCAAAGAGGTAAAAAAACCTGATTTAGATGCACAAATATTAGCTGAAGGAGTTGCGCAGCAACTAGAAAGAAGGGTTATGTTTAGAAGAGCTATGAAAAGAACTGTACAAAGCGCACTGAGGCAAAGTGCAAAAGGTGTCAGGATTGAAGTATCTGGAAGGCTAAATGGGGCTGAGATTGCAAGAACTGAATGGTATAGAGAGGGAAGAGTTCCCCTACACACCCTAAGAGCTGATATAGATTATGGAACTGCCGAAGCTCTAACTACATATGGAATTATTGGAGTTAAAGTATGGGTTTTCAAAGGAGAAATAACAGAAAATCCTTATGAAGTAGATTTGGGAGTTAATTAAATATCATGTTACAGCCAAAACAAACAAAATTTAGGAAAATGCATAAAGGCAGAAATAGGGGCCTTGCGCAAAATGGAAATACAGTTGCTTTTGGAAGATTTGGATTGGTTGCATCTGATAGAGGAAGAATCACTGCAAGACAGATAGAAGCAGCAAGAAGAGCAATGACAAGACATATCAAAAGGGGCGGAAATATATGGATAAGAATATTCCCTGACAAGCCAATTACCAAAAAACCACTTGAAGTGAGAATGGGTAAAGGTAAGGGTAATGTTGAATATTGGGTAGCTCTTGTTCAACCTGGAAAAGTAATGTTTGAAATGGCAGGTGTTGAAGAAGATTTAGCAAGAGAAGCTTTTAAATTAGCTGCAGCTAAACTACCAATCAAAACCCATTTTATAAGTAAGGATGTATAAATGAGTAAGGAATTAATAGATCTTAGAAAAAAAGATATTAAGCAACTAGATGCTGAACTTGCAGCAAGTCGAGAAGCTCAATTTTCTTTGAGAATTAAACATAAGACTGGACAACTTAATGAGACTAATCAACTTACTTTAGTACGAAAAAAAATTGCAAAGATAAAGACTTTAATGAATGAACTAAAAATAAAGGATAGTAAATAATGAATACGACTAATCCAAGAATTCTTTCAGGCATTGTTACCAGCGATAAGGCTGATAAAACAATAACTGTAAAAATTGAAAGAAAAGTAAAACATCCTTTGTATGGAAAAGTTATGAAAAGGGCGACTAAGGTTCATGCTCATGATGAAAATAATTCAGCTGTAATTGGTGATCAAGTAACAGTTAAGGAATGCAGACCAATTTCAAAAAATAAAACTTGGGTTCTAGTACAAGACGGTGCTGAAAAAGCAATACAAGAAACAGGGGAGAGTGAATAATGATTCAGATGCAATCACTTTTAAAAATCGCTGATAACAGTGGCGCTCGAAGTGTTATGTGTATCAAAGTTCTTGGTGGTTCTAAAAGAAGATATGCCAACATTGGGGATATTATTAAAGTAGCTATTAGGGAAGCAATTCCGACTGGAAAAGTTAAGAAAGGACAGGTAGTAGATGCCTTAATTGTAAGAACTAAAAAAGGCGTTAGAAGAAGGGATGGGTCATTAATTAAATTTGATGAAAATGCAGCTGTGCTAATTAATAATCAAAAAGCTCCTATTGGTACAAGGGTCTTTGGCCCTGTAACAAGAGAATTGAGAGAAGGTAAGCATATGAAAATACTTTCATTAGCTCCTGAGGTGATATAAAGATGAAAACAACTATAAGTTCAACAAAATTAAGATCTGGTGATGACGTTGTCGTAACTGCTGGAAAAGACTCTGGTAAAAAAGGCACTCTTAGAAAGATTGTAAAGGCAAAAAATAAAGGATTTGTTACTGGAATTAATTTGGTAAAAAAACATACAAAACCTAATCCTGAGATGGGAGTTACTGGTGGAGTTGTTGAACAAGAGGCGGCTATTGATTTATCTAATTTAGCTATTTGGAATCCATCAAAAAAATCCAAAGATAAGATCTCATACTCTAAAGACAAAGACGGAAAAAAAATTAGATTGTTTAAATCTGATAACAAAGAGATTAAGTAAATGTCAAATTTAAAAGAAAGATATAACACAGAGATCAAAGCTAGCCTTCAAGAAACTCTTGGTATTAAAAATATTATGGCAGTTCCTAAGTTGACTAAAGTCGTTATAAATATGGGAGTTGGCGAAGCTGCTAATGATAAAAAATATCTTGAATCAGCTCTTCAAAATATGACAGATATTGCTGGACAGAAACCAGTCGTAACCAAAGCAAGAAAATCTGTGGCAAGTTTCAAAATAAGAGAGGGATGGCCTATAGGATGCAAAGTCACTCTTAGAGGAAACAAAATGTATGAGTTTATGGAGAGGCTGATTGATATAGCAATTCCAAGAGAAAGAGATTTTAGAGGGTTGAGCCCTAAATCTTTTGATGGGCAAGGTAACTATAATTTTGGAATAAAAGAACAAATTATTTTTCCAGAAATTAAGTTTGATAATGTGGACACAATTAGAGGTATGGATATTTGTATAAATACTTCTGCAAAAAATAAAGAAGATGCTAAGGCTCTATTGGAAGCTTTAGAATTTCCATTTAAAAAATAGGTATTTAAGATGGCAAAGAAATCAATGATTGCAAGGGAAGTTAAAAGGATAAAAACAGTTGCCAAGTATGCTGATAAAAGAGCAAGCTTGAAAACAATTATGAGTGATCAAAATGCTTCAAGTGAGGAAAGATATGAAGCTTCTGTTAAGTTTCAAAAACTTCCAAGAAATTCAAGTCCGTCAAGAGTAGTAAGAAGGTGTCAAATAACGGGAAGACCGCATGCTGTTTATAGAAAGTTTGGTCTTAGCAGAATTAAGCTAAGAGAAGCGGCAATGAGAGGAGATATCCCAGGTTTAGTTAAATCAAGTTGGTAATATTATGAGTTTTCAAGATCCTATAGCAGATTGTTTAACAAGAATACGTAACGGCTTAATGCGTGGCAAAGTTGATGTTATGGCTCCTTACTCAAAACTTAAACATGAGCTAGTAAATGTTTTAGTTGCAGAGGGCTATATTAAGAGTTGTGAAAAAGCTATTGATGATGGTAAACCCTCAATTAAAATTGTACTTAAATATCATAATTCAGCACCTGCTATAAAAACACTTAAAAGAATTAGTAAACCTAGCTTAAGAAGATATTCAGCTTCTAGCGACTTAAAGTCAGTTAAAAATGGTTTGGGAGCTTTTATAATTTCTACCAATCAAGGGTTAATGACAGATAAAGAAGCCAAGGCAAAGAATGTTGGTGGTGAAATTTTGTGTGAGGTCTTTTAAATGTCTAGAGTAGCAAAAAATCCAATAGAAATAGTCGAGGGCGTTGATGTTAAAGTTGATAAAAATTCAATTGAAGTGAAGGGAAAAATTGGAGAAATGAAATTTGATTTACATGAGTCTATTGAACTAGAAGTTAATGAAAACATCATTACTGTTAAGTATGATGATTCTATTCAGCAGTCTATAGCTCTTGCTGGTACAACCAGAGCTATAGTGAATAATATGATAGTTGGAGTTTCCAAGGGCTTTGAAAAGAAATTAGAATTAAAAGGTGTTGGTTACAGAGCCAAGGCATCAGGAAAATTACTTGAACTAACTTTAGGATTTTCCCATCCTGTTAAATATCAACTTCCAGAAGAAGTCCAAGTTGAGACACCTTCTCAGACAGAAGTAGTGTTAAAAAGTCACAACAAACAAATTTTAGGACAGGCTGCTGCAGAAATAAGAGCATTTAGACCTCCTGAGCCATATAAAGGTAAAGGCGTTAGATACTCAGATGAAAATGTTAGAAGAAAAGAAGCCAAGAAGGCTGCTGGAGCATAAACATGAGTATTAAAAATATATCAAGATTAAGAAGAGCAAGAAAGACAAGGATGAATATTAGAGAGCAAGAAACTCCAAGACTTACTGTATATAGATCTTCAAAACATTTTTACGCACAAGTATTCGATAGCCTTGGTACTAAAGTCATTGCATCAGCATCAACCGTTGAAAAAGATTTGGAATCAAAATCTAACAACGTTGAGAGTGCTGAAGCTGTTGGCAAAAGAGTGGCAGAAAGAGCAATAGAAAATGGAATTAAAAAAGTGGTTTTTGATAGATCAGGATATAAATATCATGGCCGAATTAAAGCATTAGCTGATTCAGCTAGGCAAGCCGGATTGGAGTTTTAATTAAATTATGAAAGATAATAACTTAGCAAATAATCAACAAGTCGATGCCTTAGAAGAAAAGCTAGTTCAAGTTAACAGGGTGGCAAAAGTTGTAAAAGGTGGAAGAATATTTGGTTTTACTGCTTTGACTGTAGTTGGTGATGGTAATGGCAGAGTTGGCTTTGGAAGAGGTAAAGCCAAGGAAGTACCTATTGCTATACAAAAGGCAATGGAGAATGCCAGAAGGAGTATGGTAGAAGTTGAATTAAATAACAACACCTTATGGTATCCAGTAAAAGCAAAACATGGATCTGCAAACGTATATATGCAACCAGCTTCTGAAGGAACAGGAATTATTGCTGGTGGCGCAATGAGAGCGGTATTAGAGCTTGCAGGTGTTCAAAATGTTCTAGCTAAATGTTATGGGTCTACAAATCCTGTAAATGTTGTTAGAGCTACGATTAATGCTTTAAGCAAAATGGAGTCTCCCGAGACAGTTGCCTCAAGAAGAGGCAAAAAGATTGAACAAGTATCATGAGTAAAGAAAAAACAATGACTATCAAATTAGTTAAGAGTGGAATAGGAAGAATGAAGCGTCATAAGCTTTGCATTAAAGGTTTAGGATTTAAAAAGCTAAATCAATCTGTAACTATTGAGGATACACCAAGTAATCGTGGTTTAGTTAATAAGATTTCAGACATGATTGAGATTCAGGAAAGTTAAAAATGAGCGAAAACGAAACAAATAAAATGTCGTTGAATAGCCTTTCAAATAAAGGAACCTCTAATAATAGAAAGAGAGTCGGTAGAGGTATGGGTTCTGGCACTGGTAAAACAGCAGGAAGGGGACATAAGGGACAAAAATCTAGAACTGGTGGAAATGTTAGACCTGGTTTTGAGGGTGGTCAAATGCCTTTACAAATGAGATTGCCTAAATTTGGATTTAGTTCAAGAAAAAATAATCATCTTAAAGAAGTTAATGTTAAAAATATTAATGGTTTAGAGACCGTCACATTAGAAACGCTTAAAGAAAATAAAATAATTTCAAAGTCAGTAAAAAAAGTAAAAATTTTTGGTACTTTCGAACTAGATTCAAAAGTTAATGTAGAAGGAATAAAAGTTACAAAAGGTGCTAAAGAGTCAATTGAGAAAGCTGGAGGTTCTGTAAAAGATGTAGAGCCTGCTCCAGTACTTTTAAAAGGCGTAAAAAAAGCTGAAAGGGTTTCGGAATAACTTATGAGTGATCAAGGTAAAGGAATGAGCGATCTTTGGAAAAGATTGCGCTTTGTATTTGTTGCTATTGTTGTATATAGAATAGGAACTCATATCCCAATTCCTGGAATTGATCCTGATAGACTTGCTGCACTTTTTGATCAAAATCAGGGAACTATCATTGAAATGTTTAATCTATTTTCAGGTGGCGCTTTGGAGAGAATGAGTATTTTTGCTCTAAATGTTGTTCCTTATATTTCTTCTGCAATTATTATGCAGCTTTTCTCAAATTCAATCCCATATCTTCAAGAATTAAAGAAAGATGGACAAGCAGGAAGAAATACAATTACTCAATATACAAGATACGGAACAGCAGTTCTTGCTTTTATTCAAGCATCAGCTTTAGCAGTAACATTATCAGCAAGTGGCTTAGCATATACGCCTGGCCCATCGTTTTTCATTTCAGCTGTATTCTCTGTTGTAGCAGGAACAATGTTTTTAATGTGGTTGGGTGAGCAAATATCTGAAAGAGGCATAGGTAATGGAATCTCTATTATTATCGCCACAAGTATTTTGACTGGGATACCAGGAGCAATTGGCCAAGCCTTAGAACAATCAAGGCAAGGAGACATAAGTGTTCTCCTTCTAGTTGCTATTGCTCTTCTTTCGATGGCTGTCATAGCAGTGGTTGTTTTTATTGAAAGAGGCCAAAGAAGAATTACCGTGAACTATGCACAAAGACAGCAAGGTAGAAAATTAATGCAAGCTCAAACAAGCCACCTCCCTTTTAAAGTAAATATGGCCGGAGTAATCCCAGCAATTTTTGCTAGTACTTTTCTTCTGTTTCCTGCATCTTTATCAACTTGGTTTGGTCAAAGTGAGTCACTTGGATTCTTGCAAAGTTTTTCTTTAGCATTAAACCCAGGTCAGCCACTTTATATCCTTGTCTTTGCAGGCTTAATAATAAGTTTTTGTTTTATATGGTTAGCTCTTACTTTTAATACAAGAGAAGTTTCAGATAATTTAAAACGTTCTGGAGCATATATTGCTGGAATTCGACCTGGAGAACAGACAGCGAATTATATTGATTCTGTTTTAGCAAGGTTAACTGTATTTGGAGCAATATACTTAACATTAATATGCTTACTTCCATTGGCGTTAATTAATTTTGCTGGAATTTCGCCAACCATTTCAGTAGGCGGCACTTCTGTCTTGATTATTGTTGTTGTTCTAATGGATTTTATGGCACAAGTTCAATCACATATGATGTCAACCCAATATGCTTCTTTAATGAAGAAAGCTAATTTAAAAAATTATAAAAGGTAATATGAAAGTTAAAGCATCAGTAAAAAAAATATGCAGAAATTGCAAAATTGTAAGACGTAATGGCGTACTTTTTGTGATCTGTAAAACAGACCAAAAACATAAACAAAGGCAAGGTTAATATATGGCTAGGATTGCAGGAGTAAATATTCCGGAAAACAAACATGTTGAGATTTCATTAACTCATATTTTTGGTATAGGCAGAAAAACAGCTCAGAATATATGTGAGGAGTTAAAAATAGATTATACCCGCAAGATATCTGATTTATCTGAAGAAGAAATTGAAAGTTTAAGAAATGCTATTGGCAAAATAGTTGTTGAAGGTGATTTAAGAAGAAATATAAGCACGAATATAAAAAGGTTGATGGACCTAGGAAGTTACAGAGGAATCAGACATAGAAGAAAACTACCTACAAGAGGACAAAATACTAAAAATAATGCAAGAACAAGAAAAGGCCCTAAAAAGCCTATGAGAGGATCATAAAATGGCAGCAAAAAAAGGTAAAAAGATTGTGACAGATGGAGTGGCTCATATTCATTCCTCATTTAACAATACGATAGTTACGATTACAGATAAGCAAGGCAATACAGTATGCTGGGCCACATCAGGCGGCTCTGGTTTTAAAGGATCAAGGAAAAGTACTCCTTTCGCTGCTCAGATAGCTGCTGATAAAGCAGGAAATGCAGCAAAAGAATTTGGCATGATAAATCTTGATGTAAAAGTTAAAGGTCCAGGTGGCGGAAGAGAGTCTGCAATTAGATCTTTAAATGCTTGTGGATTAAAAATAAAAAGTATTACAGATGTGACACCGCTTCCTCATAACGGTTGCAGACCATCTAAGAAAAGAAGAGTTTAACGGAGCATTAAATGGCAAGATATACAGGACCAACATTAAGACTTTCTAGAAGAGAAGGCACCGATCTATATTTAAAAAGTGGAATAAGAGCAATTGAATCTAAATGTAATATGGACTCTCCTCCAGGTGTTGCAGCTGGAGCTAGAAGAGGAAGACTTTCAGATTATGGACTTCAATTAAGAGAGAAACAGAAGGTTAGACGTATGTATGGTGTTCTTGAAAAACAATTTAGAAATTATTATAAAAAAGCGGCATCTTCCAAGGGTAATACTGGAGAAAATTTATTATCTTTACTTGAAAAAAGAATGGATAACGTAGTTTATAGAATGGGATTTGGGTGTACTAGGGCAGAAGCAAGACAAATGGTTTCTCATAAAGCTTTTAAAGTAAACGGCAATGTTGTAAATATTCCTTCTTACCAAATGCAAGCTGGAGACGAGATTCAAGTAAGAGATAACAAAAAAGGCCAGCTAAGAATTGCTGCTGCTTTAAAAATTGCTGCTACCAGAGAAGATTGTGATTGGCTTGAAGTTGATGAAGCTAATTTAAAAGGAGTATTTAAATCAGTTCCAGATAGAACTGATTTGAGTACTGAAATTAACGAAAACCTTATTGTTGAGCTTTACTCAAAATAAAAATTTAAAGACGGAGAAAAATATGAAAATATCAGTAATAGATCTTTTAGTCCCAACTGACATTCAAGTTGAAGACATAACACCAAATCTATCAAAGATTACCCTAGAACCGTTAGAAAGAGGTTTTGGACATACATTAGGCAATGCGCTAAGAAGGATTCTTTTATCCTCAATGCCTGGAGCTGCTGTCACGGATGTTGCTATTGATGGCATATCTCATGAATACAGTACTATTGAAGGGGTAAGAGAGGATGTAATAGACATTCTTTTAAATATCAAAGATATGCCAGTTAACATAATAGAAGGTAATTCTGCTGAGATCACATTAGATATTACAGGACCTTGCGATGTTCTTGCTTCATCATTTGAAGTTCCAGGAAATGTTGAGCTAGTTAATCAAGATTTTCATGTAGCAACCATTGTAGATAAAATTAACTTAAAGATGACATTAACAGTACAAACTGGAAGAGGTTATGAACCCGCTGATTTAAGAGATGATGAAAATAGAGTTGTTGGAGCATTAAAGGTTGATGCTTCATATAGTCCGGTAAGAAGAGTATCTTATACAGTAGATAATGCCAGATTTGAAAAAAGAACCGATCTTGATAAATTAGTAATTGAACTAGAAACAGACGGAACTCTAGATCCTAAACTTGCAATTGAGCACTCAGCAACAATTCTTCAACAACAATTAAGTTCCTTTGTGGATCTTGATGCGATTGCTGAACAAGAGGCTAAGAAAGATCAAAATGACTTTGATCCATTCTTATTAAGATCAATAGAAGAGTTAGAATTAACAGTCAGATCAACTAATTGCTTAAAAGCAGAAAGTATATTTCTTATAGGTGATTTAATTCATAGATCTGAATTTGATTTATTAAAAACTCCTAATTTAGGTAAGAAATCTTTGAATGAGATTAAAGATGTTTTAGCGTCAAAAAGTCTTTCTTTAGGAATGAATGTAGATAACTGGCCTCCAGTAGGGTAAAAAAATGAGACATAGAAAAGCAGGCAGAAAACTTAATAGAAATTCTTCACATAGAAAAGCGTTGTTAAAAAACCTAGCAATTGCATTAATTGATAGAGATATCATTAAGACTACTCTTCCAAAGGCTAAAGAGCTTAGAAAATTTGTTGAACCATTAATTACGCTAGGTAAAGAGGATAATGTTGCTAACAGAAGACTTGCATTTAAAAGGCTAAGATCTGATGAAGCGGTAGCAAAGCTTTTTACAGAAGTTTCTGTTAATGCTAAAGACAGGAAGGGTGGTTATACGAGGATTATAAAGGCTGGATTCAGGCCAGGTGATAAGGCTGATATGGCATACATGGAGCTTGTAGACAGAAAGATTGATGAGGAAAGTTCTGTTGAAGCTCCTGAACTAAAAGAAGATTCAGCAGCTTAATTTATAAAAGATTCTTTAGGAATTGGCCTGTAAAAGAATCTTTTACCTTTGCAACATCCTCGGGTGTGCCTGTTGCAACAATATTACCTCCATCGCTTCCTCCTTCAGGGCCTAGATCAATAATCCAATCAGCAGTTTTTATAACATCAAGATTATGCTCAATAACAACTATCGTGTTTCCTTGATTTTTCAAACGATCTAAAACTTTTAGAAGTAACTCTATATCTGCGAAGTGTAGCCCGGTAGTTGGTTCATCTAAAATAAAAAGAGTTTTACCAGTGCTTCTTTTGGATAATTCTTTTGATAATTTTATCCTTTGCGCTTCGCCACCTGATAGGGTAATCGCAGATTGGCCTAAAGTTATATAACCTAAACCAACATCATTCAGGGTCACTAGTTTCTTTTTAATTGAGGGCAGGGCATCAAAAAATACTAAAGCCTCTTCAACAGTCATATTTAAAATATCACTTATGTTCTTATCTTTATATTTTACCTCTAACGTTTGTTCGTTATATCTAGCACCGTTACAAACATCACACATAACATACACATCAGCCAGAAAATGCATTTCTACTTTTGTCATCCCGTCACCCTGACATGCTTCGCATCTTCCACCTTTAACATTAAAACTAAACCTTCCAGGCTTATAACCTCTAGATTTTGCTTCGATAGTTTGTGATAACAAATCTCTGATATACGAGAATAATCCTGTATAGGTTGCAGGATTTGATCTTGGAGTTCTTCCAATAGGGGACTGATCTATGCTTATTACTTTATCAAGATGTTCTAATCCTTCAATTTTATCGCATTTAATTTCCTTACTTAATTTCGATTTGTTAAGCATAAATGAGCTTAATGGAAGAAGAGTTTGATTAATTAAAGAAGATTTACCAGAGCCTGATACACCAGTAATACAGGTAAAGATACCGATGGGTATTTCTGCTGAAATATTTTGAAGATTATTCTCAGTTGAATTTATGATTTTAATCATATTTCCATTTGCAGCTAATCTCTTAGAAGGGATTTTTATCTTTCTTTCACCAGATAGATATTTAGCAGTTATTGAATTCTTATTCTTTAATATTGATTCAAGATTTCCCTCAGCACATATTTCTCCACCATGCTTTCCAGCCCCAGGACCTATGTCAATAATATGATCAGCACATCTAATAGCTTCTTCGTCATGCTCAACAACAATCACCGTATTTCCAAGATTCTTTAGATTGTTAAGAGTTTTGATTAGTTTTTCATTATCTCTTTGATGAAGGCCTATAGATGGCTCATCAAGAACATAAGTCACACCAACTAGACCTGAGCCAATCTGACTAGCAAGTCTAATTCTTTGTGCCTCGCCTCCCGATAATGTATCAGCACT
>CABXTT010000007.1 GCA_902515155.1 uncultured SAR86 cluster bacterium
TCGAATTAAATAATTCAAGTAATTTTTTTATTAAATACAAAGATAATTTAGGAATTACAAATTTGGTGGACTTTAAGGTTAAAAATACAATATGAATATATTTTTAATTGGAATTGGAGGAGGGCTTGGAGCAATTTCAAGGTTTTTCTTTACCGAGGTTACTTTAAAATATGTACCCTTGTCGTATCCAATTGGTACTTTGGGCGTTAACGTGATTGGGTGTTTCTTAATTGGAGTATTTATTGGTTATTCTATGCCTGTTAAAGATTCCTCTTATTATTTTTTTGTAATTGGCTTCTTAGGATCTTTTACGACCATGTCAGCTTTTACTCATCAGACAATGCTAATGTTTAATTCTAATATTATTGTAGCTTCATCATATATAATAGCTACTGTTGTATTATCGATTGCTGCAACTTACTTTGGAACTTTTATTTCTAGATAAATGATTGATATAAAAAAATTAAGGGACGAGATAGATCACACAGGTAAAATTCTTTTAACCAGAGGCTATGAGCTAAATAAAGAATTATTCCTTAGTCTTGATGATCAAAGGAAAACACTTCAATTATCTGTTGAAGAGTTGCAATCTAAAAGAAAAAAATTATCTAACGATTTTGGAAAAATAAAATCTTCTGGCGAAGACACTTCTAGTCTAAAAATTGAAATTGATACAATTAATAAAGAGCTTAAGGTTAAAGACGAGCTCCTTCAGTCTGTTCTTATTTCACTAAATGATTTTCTTTTAGATATCCCCAATCTTCCTAATGATAATGTGCCTTTAGGGAGTGATGAAACAGATAACGTAGTTGTAAAAAAATGTGGTGAAATAACTTCAAAAAATAAAATAGATCATCTTGAAATTACTAATGATATAGATACAGATCTTGCAGCAAAATTAGCAGGCTCAAGATTTTCTGTATTAAAAGGAGATATAGCAAAACTTCAAAGAGCATTAATAAGTTTCATGCTAGAAACGGCTATTAAAAATGGCTATCAAGAATTCTATGTGCCATATATGGCTAATAGCGAAAGTTTAAAAGGGACTGGACAACTTCCTAAATTTGAAGAAGATTTATTTAAGACTACTGATAATTTATATCTTATTCCAACAGCTGAAGTACCACTAACCAATATTCATAGCAATGATGTTATTGATGAGAAAGATACCCCAGTTAAATTAACTTCGCATACTCCTTGCTTCAGATCAGAGGCGGGGAGTTATGGGAGAGATACAAAGGGTTTGATAAGACAACATCAGTTTGAAAAAATTGAATTAGTCCAGATTGTAAAGTCTCAAAACTCTATGGATTCCCTTGATGATCTATTAAGTAATGCAGAAGAAATCTTAGAATTACTTGAGTTACCATACCAAGTAGTTGAACTCTGCACTGGTGATCTTGGTTTTTCATCAAGTAAAACTTATGATATTGAGGTTTGGATGCCTAGTCAGGCTAAATATAGAGAAATTTCTTCATGTTCAAACTTTAGTGATTTTCAAGCTAGAAGAGCGAACATAAAGATAAAATCTGATGATAAAAAAGAACTCGCACATACAATTAATGGATCAGCATTAGCCGTTGGAAGAACTTTAATAGCTCTTTTAGAAAATAATTATGATGGTAAAAAAAATATAAATTTACCCAAATCACTAGTGCCATTTTTTGGATCAGAAGTCGTAAATATATCTAATTAATTTATGCACTGTTTATACACATAAAATTTGCACAATTGTTGCTATTTTTATTAACTTTTTTCTTGAACCACAAAATTAAAAGCATATACTTTACTAAGATTATACTTTCATTTAATAAGAGGATATTTATATGAATCACTGGAAAAAATTTGTTCTTTCTTCCGCATTAGTTTTTTCAACATCTGCCTTTGCAATCGATACTACATCAGATATTAAAGGTAGTGTTGCAGACCAGTCTGGGAATTCAATTGCAAATGCTGAAGTTACAATTACGTACGAAGCAACGAATACTTCAAAAACTGTTAGCACTGACGCTAATGGTAATTTTTATGCACTTAACCTTAAAGCTGGAGGACCATATACAGTATCTTCCGGTGCTTCAAAAGTTTCAGACGTTACTTTAGCAATCGGTAAAACTGCAAACATTAAATTAGTTATTTCAACCTCTGGGTCCATTGAGGATGTGGTGGTAACAGCAACCAGATTGAATGTTGTAGAGACTACTTCGGGTCCAAGTTATGTTTTCACAAGTACGGACTTAGCAAACGCTGCTGCGTATGATAGAGATATTAAAGAAGTTTTAGCTCAACATCCTTCAATCTACATTAACGAAGCAGATAATAAAGCCATGCAATGTGCTGGTAATAACAGCAGACTAAATGGATTAACAGTTGATGGAATAGCCCTAAATGATACTTTCGGTTTAAATTCAAATGGTTACCCAGCTGAAAGAATGCCTTTTTCATATGATGCAATTGATCAGGTGGCTGTAGAATTTGCTCCTTATGATGTTCAATACGGTGGTTTCTCAGCTTGTGTTGTAAATGCTGTAACAAAATCTGGAGGTAATGAGTTATCTGCTAGTGCTTTTTATGAATTTACAAATGACGGTTTAACTGGCGATGAAGTTGAAGGATCATCTGTAACCATTCCTGAATACGATGAAGCTAAGTATGGGTTCACCGTAGGCGGTCCAATTATGAAAGATAAACTTTATTTTTTTGCTGCGTATGAAATGTATGAAGATCAAGATTTGGGTGAATTTGGATATGTTGGCTCAGGCATGCCAACAGAGTTATCTTGGTTTTCAAAAGCTCAGTTTGACCAAATAGTCGATATTGCTAAAAATAAATATAACTTTGATCCAGGTGGCCTACCTTCAGTATTAGATAGTGAAAGTGAAAAACTTCTTGCTAAATTTGATTATTATGTAAGTGACGACACAAGAGCAGTATTTACTTATAACTATAGTGAAGGTTTTACAAATCAACCATCTGATGCTTCTCCTACTGAGTTTGAGTTTAGTAATCATTTTTATAAAAGAGGTAATGAGTTAAACGCATATATGCTTCAAGTATTTTCATCAATTGGTGAAATTAACACCCAATTTAAATATGGTTATAAAGAGTTAGAAAATATGCAAGTAGGTCTTGGTGGTCCTTTTGGTGATTTTCAAATTAATGTGCCTGGAGGAAAAGTCTATCTTGGTGGTACTGATGATTCAAGACAAAATAACATGATGAATTATGACACTACTAATATGGCTTTAATTGGCGATTATCAAATGGGTAACCAACTTATAACATTTGGTTATGAGTATGAAGAAAGCAATATATTTAATATGTTTATGCAAGAGTCAATTGGCGGCGAGTGGGATTTTTATTCACTTGATTTATATGACTCAGGAACTGTTGCATTTGATTTCCAAAACACAGCAACATTGAACCCAAGAGATGCTTCAAAGCAATGGTCCTACGAAATTACTACTCTATTTATTCAAAGTGAAATGGCTGTCTCTGACATGCTTAACATATCATATGGAATAAGATATGAGGACTATGGTGTTCCAGTGGCACCACCTGCCAATTCAAGTTTTGCAACAACCTATGGATATTCTAATGCTTTAACTTATGATGGCGAAAGCATGCTAATGCCAAGATTATCATTTAGTTATAGACCAGATGCTGATACAGAATATTACGGTGGTTATGGTGTATTTTCTGGAGGAAATCCAGCTGTCTGGTTCTCAAATGCTTATTCAAATAATGGTGTAAGTATTATAGATGGTGATGGTAATTATAATGCTTTCACTGATCCAATGTGTGATCCATTAACAGGCGCTGCATCATCAGCAGGTCCTGGTTATGCTGTTCCTTGTGGGGCTATAACTAAGATTCAATCTGGATCAGCTAGAGGTGATACTAATAGTTTAGATCCATCATTCGAGATGCCTTCATATGCTAAATTTTCTCTTGGTATGAAGAAGCAAATTGGTGAATATAATCTAACAATAGATTTCATGAACTCTAAAAATAATGATCCATTGTATGTATATAACTTAGCTAATACGATCGGAGCATATGCTAATACAGGTCACGCAATCTCAACCTCTTCAGGTTGTTGTACTGGTGATTATTCATTAGCAAATTCGTCTTACACTCCTGAGACAACTCTTTATTCAATAAATGTAAGTAGATCTTTAAGTGACAATGTAGATGTAACATTTGGATATACTCATACCGATGCAGAAGACGTTCATCCAATGGGATCTAGTGTAGCTTATACCAATGCTAATGAAAATTTAGTTGCAGTTAATCCAAATAATCCTGCTCCTGCAAGATCTAATTGGGAAATAGAGCACAGATTTGTGGGCTCATTAAACTGGATGGTATCTGACAAAACTAATGTTTCTTTATTTTATCAAAGAGCAAGTGGTAATCCTTATTCACTTTCTGCTTATGGTGGATTTGGTGAATTAGGAATTCAGCCTGGTTGGAGATCAGAAGACTTCCCATCAATTCCTCTTTATATTGGTGGCTCAAATGTTACTTATGCAAATTCAGCTACTGAAACCGGTCTTACTTCCCTTGGAACTGGTTTGTTAAATAGAAATGGGTTCACTTCAAAATATTCAACAAGAGTAGATCTTAAAATTACTCATACATTAGTTGATAATTTTGATGTTTATGCTGTTGTAAGAAATCTTGGAAATCTTCTTGATAGTGTTGTTCCTTCAGAATTTTTACCAATATCAGATGGAACCTATTATAGAAGTTCATCAGCAAATGGTGTTGCAACAGCTGATTTTGATTCTGCTGGAAATGTAGAGTATTCTGATTACACATCCCCATCAGTGAATGCAGCAATTGGTTCTGCATCTATATGGAATGTTAAAATTGGTTTTAAGTATTCTTACTAATTAGTAATTAATCTTGAGAAGGGCAGAAGTAATCTGCCCTTTTTTTTTGATAGAATATATTTATGAGTAGCGTCCCAAGAATATCATTTAAACACTTAGTTAAAAAAAATGATAAAGCATTAAAAAGTCTATCAATAGCTCTTGAGGATCATGGTTTTTTTTCCATTAAAGATCATGGACTATCTAAAGATTTAATTGATGCATGCTATGAAAAGTCTATTGATTTTTTTAATCTTACTAATGATGAAAAAGTTAAATATTCTTTTCCTAACAATGCTGGTGCACGTGGTTATACACCTTTTGGAAAAGAAACAGCCTTGGGTGAAAAAGTACCGGATTTAAAAGAGTTTTGGCATCATGGTCCAGTTGTTGATAAATCTTTTGACAATAGAATTAAAAAAAATATATATATTTCTGAAATTGATGAATTTAATGAAACCTTTGATAAGCTTTTTGTCGAATTAAATAATTTTGGAATAGAGTTACTATCTTGTATTGCATTATCTATAGGTCTAGAAAAAAATTATTTTAGTGAGTGGGTTAATAAAGGAAATTCTCTCTTAAGAATGATTCATTATCCCCCATCAGATAATTCAAATATTTATAGAGCTAGAGAACATGCAGATATAAATCTAATAACATTGTTAATAGGTGCAAATGAAAGAGGTCTTGAAGTAAAAAGTAAAGATAGTTCTTGGATTAAAATTCAAGCTGAAGATGATGATATTGTTTGCAATATTGGTGATATGTTGCAATTAGTTACCGATGGCCTTTTAAAAAGTACTCCACATAGAGTTATAAAATATGAGGATCAATCATCCTCCTCGAGATACAGTATTCCTTTTTTTCTTCATCCATCACCAAATGTAATGCTTAAATCTGTTTTTAATGAAGACGATGATGGAGTTTTAGCAGATGATTTTCTAAATGATAGGCTCAAAGCCATTAAGCTATACTAATCAGATGAATTTATTCTATATAGCTCAAGTTATTATCGGTTTTATTGGCCTATTAGCCATAGCTGTTCCTTTTTCAGATAATTATAAGATTATCAATTACAAATATATTTTTTATGGTGTTATATCTCAAGTTCTGTTGGCTTTAGTTTTGCTTAAAGTTCCTTTTGTAATAAGTTTTTTTGAAATACTTGGAAATGGTGTTGTTATTCTTCAAGAAGCAACTACTGAAGGGGCAAATTTTGTTTTTGGATATGCACCAAGTGACAATGGTTCTGTCTATAGATCACTGTTAGAAACTTTTGCCTTTGGTGTATTGCCTTATATTATTGTTATGGCTTCAATTTCGGCAATATTGTGGTATTGGGGCATTTTGCCCTTTTTAGTAAATCTCTTATCTAAGGTATGCCAAAAATTATTTAATATAGGAGGTCCTGTTGGGCTGGGTGCTGCTGCTAATGTTTTTATTGGACAAGTTGAAGCACCGTTACTAATAAGACCTTACGTAAGCAAGCTATCTAATAAAGAATTATTAATTTTAATGACTGCAGGAATGGCTACTGTCGCAGGTTCGGTAATGGTTGCGCTTATTAGTATTTTAGAGACTCAATTCCCAAATGAAAATTTAATACAGCATTTTTTAACAGCTTCAATATTATCTGTACCCGCTGCAATTATGTATGCAAATATTATGATTCCTTCTAATACAATTACTGACTTTAATGAATCAAGGCCTCCAAAAGTTTATAAAAGCACAATAGATGCAATTACAAGGGGTACTTCAGACGGAACTAATATAGCTGTGAGTGTAGGCACAATTTTAATTGTTGTAATTGCACTGGTGTACATTGTAAATTCATTTTTAGGCTTTATTGGAGACCAATTCAACTTTGAACTTTCCATCGAAGTTATATTAGGATACCTATTTGCTCCAATAGCTTGGTTAATGGGTATACCTTGGAATGAAGCTATTATTTCTGGTCAACTGTTAGGAATAAAGACAACATTAAATGAATTTGTAGCATACCCAGCATTGGCCAATCTTGAAGATGGCATTTTGTCTGACAAGTCTAAATTAATTACTTTTTATGGATTATGTGGATTTGCAAACCTATCATCTGTCGGTATTCTAATAACTGGCATAACAGCTATGGCACCAGAAAGAAAAGAAGACCTCATTAATGTTTCTTTTAAAGCTCTGGTTGGGGCAACTTTGGCCTCTTGTATGACGGGACTTATAGTAGGAATACTTATTTAATTATTTACAACAATAAATAAATTTAAATAAGAAGCAAATAGCAACCAAAGAACATATGGTACATATATAAGACCTGAAAACTTGTCTAACTTATACATTTTTATTGTTAAAAGTGTATTTAGATAAATTAAAAGCCATATATTTATTAGGGCTATAAAGGGCATTTGAAAAAAGAAAAATAACCAAGACCACATAGCATTAAATATCAATTGAATAAAAAAGGGATTCTTTGTTATTTCAAAAGTTCTATATGCAGCTATAGACATCATTAGATACAAAATTGGCCAAACAATACCAAATACATAGCCAGGCGGATTTAAATCAGATTTAACAAGATTTACATACCAAATATCTAATGATTGTGACGAAGCAAAACCACCAATTATTAATGCTAAAAAAACAAATACAAATACAGAAATTCTATTGTTTAAAATCAAAATTTATCTTTTTCTAAAAAACCTTGAAATGGTGTTTGATAAGTCCTTAAGGAAGGTTGAGCCTTTTGGTCTGGCTTCAATAAAAATATAAAATCCCACAAAAACTGTGGATATTAAAAAAACCCAAACTGCATCGTATTCACCCATAAGTTTATTATAATTGTTTTGTTTTTTATAGGCGAGTGATCTTATGCTTTTTCAACAATAATAGAACAAACTGAATATCCTGCTCCAAAAGAACATATAACTCCTTTTTCACCAGTTTTCATATCATTATTTAGATTGAAAGCAAATAAACTTCCCACAGACGCAAGATTGCCAAACTTTACAATAGGCATTGGAACACGTTCAGTATCAAAGTCATCAGTGCCAATAACTTTAGAGGCTATTAATCTAATCATTTTACCATTTGCTTGATGCAGCCAAAACTTTGAAATATCTTCTTGATTAATACTATTAGCTTCGAGCTGATCTTTGATTAAAGACGCAACAAGTGGGCAGACGTCTTTAAAAACACTTCGCCCGTTTTGCCGGAACAATAATTCATCACCAGTTTTTTGATTTATTGCAGTTCTATTTAAATAACTAAAATCACTTCTAATATTATTAGAGAATTGTGTATGGAGTTTTCTATCTAATATTTTAAAACTTTTTTTAGACTTACTGTCTTTTTGAACAATGGTTGCAGCGCATGCATCTCCAAAAATAAAATGCTTATCTCGTTCAGCAAAATTACAAGCAGGTGTTGATATTTCAGGATTAACAACAAGTATTGTACTCGCAAGTCCTGACGCTATATCACTAAAGGCATTATTAATAGCAAATGTTGTTGAGGAACAACCAACTAACATATCATAGGCATAACCATTTATTCCAAGCTCATGCTGAATTTCAATTGCTACAGCAGGATAGTTTCGGGCAGCATGAGAACTTCCAACAATCACTGCGTCTATATCATTTACTGATATTTCGGCTTGTTCTATAGCTTTTTTTGCAGCAATAAGTCCTTTTTGAGCATGTAATGATATAAGTGATTCATCTTCATTTTGAAGAGATGGCATCATTTTTTCTGGATTAAGTATTCCCTCTTTATCTATAACATATCTTGTTTGAATGCCGGATGCTTGCTCTATGAAATCAACAGACGAATGTTCCATTGGCTCAAGATGACCTTTACTAATTACTGATGCATTTTCTATATTGAAGTTATCTACATAAGCATTGAACGAAGTAACTATTTCTTCATTTGTTACCTTATCTTCAGGATACCAAATGCCAGTACCAGCTATATTAATATTACTCATTATAAAATTATAAAATTATTTAATTGTTATTGTAAATTATGAATCGTAATATAACTAATATGAGCATTATTTATGAGAATTTTTCTAATCAAAAAAAGATAAAGGGAATTGTTCACATAAGTCATGGGATGGCTGAACATATTGGAAGATATAAATGGCTCATAAATAAGTTTAATAATGATGGTTTCCATGTAATTTCTATAGATCATAGAGGACACGGAAAATGGTTAGATAATCCAAATAACATACAAGGTTTTTTCCATAAAAAAAATGGATGGTCGCAAGTAACAAATGATCTAAGAGAATTAATATTAGATACTAATAAAAAATATCCAAATATTAATCAATACTTATTTGCTCATAGCATGGGGTCTTGGATTGGCCTTTCCGCAATTTTAAAACCGTTACCACTTAAAGGTTTAATAATTTCTGGATCAACAAAATTACCTAAATTTCTTATATACATCCAAACATTATTAATAAAAATAGTTTTAATCTTTCAAGGAAAAGAGGGAGTTAGTAGTTTCCTTGACTTTATTACAATTCGTTCTTATAACAATAAATTCAAACCTAACAGAACAAATAGTGACTGGATTTCAACAGATGATCAAAATGTAGATGAGTATGTTCAAGATAAGTTATGCGGCTTTCTTGTAACAAACTCTTTATGGCTAGACATGTCAGAAGGTTTTTTAGAGATATTTAATATTAAAAACTATAAGTATGTAGATAAGGATATGCCAATACTTTTAATTTCTGGGGCTTTGGATGCAGTAGGCGATTTTGGTAAAGGCTCTCCTAAATTGGCAAGGATGTTAAATAAAGCCTTTAAAAAAGTAGATTCAGTTATTGTTCAAGATGAAAAACATGAAGTTTTTAGCGGTACTTTAAAAGAATCTTCATATAAAATAATAAAAAATTTCTTAAACTAACAAAATGCGCAATCTTTTTTTATTATTATCTTTGATATCTTTTAAGATTTATTCTGCAGAGATGGATAGGGTACATATTAATTATGAAGATCAAAAAAGATATTTTTTGATACATGAGCCAGACACATACAACTCATCAAATCCTATTAATCTTGTCATTGGTCTTCACGGATATACTGGAACAGCCTCAGGTTTTGAGAAAGAAACAACTGGAGGCTTTAATAGAAGTGCTGATGAATACGGATTTATAGCTGCTTATCCTCAAGGTGAATTCTTTTATGATCGAGGATTTTTCTTTAAGTCTTATGTTTCAGCATGGAACGATTTAACAGGCTCAAGAACAAAAGCACCTAATGATAAGGGTGAGATATGTGCTGCAGATGCTCCAAGCTATAATCAATTTAAGAGCTGCAAAGGTAAAGATGTTGGAAGATGCGCATGGGCTAGTTGTTTAGATGATATTGGATTTATTAAAGATATTATTGTTAATATCAAAAGTACACACAATATCGACAAAGTTTATGTTGTTGGAATGAGCAACGGTGGCATGATGGCACATGCTTTTGCATGTAAACATCCTGAACTAGTTGATGGAGTCCTTAATGTAGTTGGTTTACCTCACCTTGGTTTAAATTGCATCCCATCAAAACCAGTTAATTATATTGTTTATGCAGGTTTCAAGGATGACATTGTTCCTCCTGAAAATATTGTTTCATGGGATAAGTACTATTACGAACCTATGCAAAATGTTGTTAATGAATGGAAAGCAGCTTTCAATTGCAAAAACATGCAAAACAATAAAAGTGATTCGATATACATTATTTATGAAAAAGAATTCTCTGAATGCAACAACGACGTCAAACTTATTTCACTTCTAAATATGGATGGAGGTCATACTTGGCCTGGAATTGAGGATGATGATGCAGGAAATTGTCGATCTAATGACCAATCTGAGATAAATTTTCCAAAATGCAAAAATGTAAATAATTTATGGGGAAACAACTATTTGTTACCAAAATTGTTGAATTTATAGTATTTATAGCTGTTTTTTAGTTCTTATCTTACTTGTCAAATATACCTATATTTGTTATAAATTTGTTACAAGACTTTGATTTAACAATTTATAGGGGGAAAATCATGTCAAGTATCTTTTTAAAACCATTATTTGAAAAAAAAGTAGATCCTGTTACTGCTATTGTAAGAGATATATTTAAAGACAATAATTATGCTCTTTCATGTTTAGGGGCTTTATCTCTTGGTTTGGGCGTAAGTCATGCAAATAACCTAGTTGCTCAAGATGACATTGAAGAAGTAATTGTTACGGCTTCAAAAAAAGAACAAAATATTCAAGATGTAGCTATGAGTGTTCAAGCTATCTCAGCAGCTGAATTAGAAAAGAAAAATATTAAAAGTTTAGAGGATATTGCAAATCTATCACCTGCTGTAACATTTAATAATGTTGGTCCAGGTAAATCTGATTTTTATATCAGAGGTGTCTCAGATGGATCTATAATGAATAGCTACGCAGGTGCAGAAGCTACAACAGCTCTCTACCTTGATGAGCAACCTCTAACTGCGGCGAGTTTAACTCCAGATATACATGTTTATGATGTTGAAAGAGTAGAGGTTCTTCTTGGACCTCAAGGTACTTTGTATGGCTCCAGTTCTACTTCAGGAAACATAAAAATTATTACCAAGAAACCTGATCCATCTTCAATTGATTATGGTTTTGATGTTGAATACGGATCTATAACTGACGGAGCAACTGATGATTCTCTTGAAGCATTTGTTAATATTCCGATTGGATCAAGTCTAGCAGCTAGATTTAGTACATACGAAGTCAATAACGGTGGTTGGATTGATAACCAAAGAGCAACTTTTACATATAGTCTTTCTGGTTACACAATTGATAATTATACAGCTCCATATAATGTTGCAAAGGATGATTACAATGAAGAGGAAAAAGAAGGTAGCAGGCTTAGAATTTCTACAAACAATGACAATGTTAATCTTGATTTATCTTTCCTAACTCAAACATCCAGCTATAGTGGATCATACGAAGCCGATGAAACTACTGATGATCTGTTAACAAAAATGGCACCAAGAACAAATACCAGGTTTACTCCTGAACAATATGATGATGAGTTTGATCAGATTTCAATGTCAATCACAGGAAACATTAACGATGATATGAGTTTCATTTTAACTTCTTCAATATTTGAAAGAGAAACTAGTTATACATATGATTATTCTAGTTACGTTGAATATTATTATGGTGCTGGTAGTCCTTACTATGTTTGTGATTATTATGACTATTATTACTATGGAATAGCATCAAACTGTCAAGATCCAAGAATGTCCTATGCGCAAAGTAATGATATAGAAAGAACTGCCACTGAGTTTAGAGTTCAATCTAATAATGAAGATTCTGGTTTCCAATGGATTTTAGGAGCATTTACTGAAACTGATAAAAAATTAACTGATGTTGATTATCTTCAGCCTGGAGGTTATCCGATATGGTGGGAAGCTGACCTTCAAAGAAAAGGAGAAAAAGAAGCTGTCTTTGGTGAGGCAACTATTGATATAACAGATAAAACTACCTTAATTATGGGATTCAGAGATTATAGTTCAGATATGGATCTTACAGCTGCAGATGGTTATTACGGTAGTTATGGATTTGGAATTAACGCAACTAATTTCAAAAACTCTGAATCTGGATTTATACCAAAAATAAATGTAGCTCATGATATATCTGACGATATTATGGTTTATGCAAATATTACAGAAGGATTTAGGCCTTCTGGAGTTAATAGAGCAAGACCAAGTGATACAACTGTTCCAAAAGTTTATGATGCAGATTATCTTGAAAGTATGGAAATTGGTTTTAAGTCTAAATGGATGGATGGTAAGCTCACTGCAAATGGTGCATATTACGCTATGGACTGGTCTGATTATCAATCACTGACTTATGATTCAACTAGATCTTCAGCTGCTTTTGTTGAGAATGTTTCAGACGCAGAAATTAGAGGATTGGAACTTAATTTAATTTATAACCTAAATGACACTTCAACTGTCACAGCTTATATAAATTCAATGGATCCAACACTTGTAGAGGATTTTTATTCTGAAGGAGTACTTAATGCTTCATCTGGTAATAGGTTGTCCTATATGCCTGAATTAACATATTATCTTTCTTTTGATAAAGATTTTACATTAATGGGCAAGCCTGCTTTTGCTAATTTAGACTATTCTTATAATGGTGATAGACGCGATGACATTTCTAATGACAGTAATCTTCTACCATCATATGCGTTAGCTAATTTTAGAATGGGAGTAGAAAATACTAATTCTGTTGTTGAGTTATATATAACTAATATAACTGATGAAGATGGATATTTATCTAGATACAATGATTTTGATGATACTGCCAATCCACCTGCTCAAGGTTTTGGAATTAGGCAAACCAGAACTAAGCCAAGAGTTATTGGTATTCGATATAGATATAGATATTAATTAATAATATCCTTTAAAACTAATGCCAGCTTGTCTGGCATTTCAAAATATGGGAAATGTCCAGATCCTTCTAATATTCTTACGTTAGTATCAATATTAATATGCTTAATAAGTTCGGATTCTTCATTAAATCTAGCCAACTTATCCTTTTCTCCAAATATAAATTTTATACTCTCTATATTATTTATTTCATTAATTTCTACCCTGTAAGCAGAGCAAGCTTGAAGATCCTTTGAGAGAATCTCTTTATGAGTTTGGTTAAAAATCTTTTTTAAAGGATAAAGTTTAATTTCTCTTTCTGGGTCAGATTCAACAGTTTTAGTTCCATAAGGCGATTTTATAACGCCTTTAGATCTTCCATAGAAGCCTGATCCCATGACCCCAAAACCAGAAGATTTAATCTCTACTTCAGGTAAAACTCGAACACCATATTTTGTTAAAAATTCAGCAGCTTGATCAAGATTACCTTTTGCGTGTTGTAGTAAGATTTCTCCAACCATAAGAGGATAGCTAGTATTCATTAAGATCGGATTTGTATTTTTATTAATTATAGCTAAATCTAATGCTACAAGACCGCCCATACTATGACCAATAACTATAGGATTTTGAACTTTTAAAGCACTTATCACATCATTACAAAATTGCGAATAATCCTTTATGTCTGCCTTTACAGGCCCTGAAGTATAACCATGACCTGGTAAATCGATAGATAATATATTGAAGCTATTTGGTAGATCTAAAAAGTTAAAAAGATTACCCATTCGATGATCCATTCCAGCTCCAGGAATTAGAATAATAGATTCTTTAGAATCATCAAATTCATTATGATTAAATATATGAGCTTTATGATTTCTTAATTCTATAAACATTTTTTAATATCGAGTAAATTAATAAGCAGTTAATAAATAATAACGGCACAGAGAATATCACCATTACCCACTTAAAGGAATCAACCCCATTTAAATACATTAGAAGAGTTGGCTGAACTACTAATAGGAATGCAAAAACTAGTCTTAAAGACTTAGATCCACTAATTGTAGAATCTTTCATTGAAGCAGATGCTAAAACATATGATGCTGAATCATAGGTTGTGCACAAAAAAATAATAATTATAAATGCAAAGCCTATTAATAATATATACCCAAAATCAAGACTCATGATTGAATTAACAACAAGGTCTTCGCGTGAATAAATTTTATTTTCAAGAATATTTGGAGCATTAATTGCGCCTAATTCAAATAAATGTATTGATAGATTAGATAAGATAGTCATGCTTAAAACACAGCCCAAAGTCCCTATTAAAATTGATCCAAATATAACTTCTCTAAGAGTTCTATTATTAGAAATATTGACTAAGAAAGTACCAACCATAGGCGCAAGCGCATACCACCAAGCCCAGTAAAATACAGACCAATCTAAACTTATTTCGGTGCCTGTAGTTAAACTCATATCTATATAGTTGCTTGACAGAAAGCCTAATGTTTTTATTGAATTGCTAAAGATGTAAGAAGTTGGACCTAGCAAAAATACAACTATTAAAAAAATTATTACTAAAATCATATTTAAATTACTCAATCTCTTAATACCGTTCTGAACCCCAATATAGGCGCTAGTTGCAAAAATTACAGAACAAATAAGAATGGTAAAGATATCTAAAGAAAATGTTCTTTCAATCATAAATATTTTTGATATAACCGATGATATCAGGGGAAATGAAAGACCAAGTCCAACACCAGCTCCGCAGATGATAGCTCCTATAAAAAGAACATCTAAAATAAATTTTAGTATTGTATTTTGAACACTTAATATACCTGAAAAAGTTAAATTAGAATTTGGTTTTAATGTTAAAGCCAGTCCAAATGCTACAACTGGAAGACAATATATTGCCCAAGCAGTAAAGCCCCAATGAAATATTGGATAAGACCTTGAATAGAGTAAAAGTTCTTCAGAAGTTAATTCAGTATCATTCTTTAGAATATTATAGTATTCAATCCATTCTATTGTTGACCAATACAAAAGAGTTGCTCCTATCCCTGCTGCAAAAAGCATGGAACTCCAAGACAACATTGTGTAGGTTGGTTTATTTTGAAGCTTGAGCTTTATAGTTCCGTATCTTGATAAAGCTAAGCAAATTAGAAAAATTAATAAAAGAAAACTGCCATACATATAAAAATCTTCAAACATGACTGACAAAATTCCATAGGTTTGAGATAAGATTGAAGAACTGAATTCTGGATCGACTAAAACAAATATTGATAGCAATATTGACAGCAAAATAGTTATACTAATTACAGACTTATTCCAATTTGGATCAATAATTTTTAACATATGTCAGAATTAAACAGCACGCAACATGCTTTTGATAATGCAGTAAATTTACTTAAAGATAATAATCTAAATGAGTCAATTGAACAACTTCATGAGATCTTAAAAGTTTTTCCAAAACATAAGAATTCTATTGATTTAATATCTGATCTATTTATAAAAATAAACGAACCAAAAAAAGCACTAATTTATATAAATAAATACTTATCAATAAGTAAGAATAGTCAAAAGCACTTAGAGAATAAATACAAAATATATTTATATTTAGGTGAAGATAAAAATGCATTTAAGGTATTGAAATTACTTCACGAAAATCATCCTACAATTAGAACTGCAAGAACGATATCTAATTACTATCTTTCTAATAATGATGAGGAAAAATCAGACCTAGTAATCCAAAGTTTTTTTGAAAAAAATAAATCTTATTCAGATTTATATAAAGGAATTCGTCACGCTAAGGCTGGTAGAAATAAGCTTGCAGAAGAATCCTACAAAAATGTTTTATCTAAAGATAACAAAAATGTTGATGCTTTAAGACTTCTTGGTTTATTGGCATTTAAGAACAATAATCATGATATTGCTGAGAAACTACTTATTAGGGCAATTCAGCTTGATCCGTATTTTCACTTATTATGGGACAACTTAGCAAAGGTATTTAGAGTTCAGAACAAATTAGAAGAATCAAAAAAAGCATTTAAGAATTTGATAAAACTTGATCCTAAAAATAATGAAGCTTTTGTTGCCTTGGGTACGATATACAATAAATTGGCACAATATAAAGATGGCATCAATTCATACAAAAAAGCATTAAAGCTTAATGATAATAATGCAAGAGTATATTTAAGTATGGGTCATGCACTTAAAACACTTGGCAACAGAAAAGAATGTGAGGATTCATATTTGAAAGCAATTAAGTTATTCCCATTATCGGGGGAGGGTTATTGGAGTTTGGCTAATTTAAAAACTTATACATTTAATGATAACCAAATACAGGCTATGAAGTCTGCAATTAAAGAGGATATGCACGAACAAGAAAAGATTCAAATGATGTTTGCTCTTGGAAAGGCCTATGAGTCTAAAAAGAATTTTAAAGAATCATTTAAATTTTATAATGATGGTAATTGGATGCAAAGAAAAACTGTTGAATATAACGCTGAAGAAAATTCTAAATCTATTGATTTAACTATAGATTTTTTTAGACAAAATAAAGAAAAATTAAATTTTGATTCTGGTATTTCTTCAAAAGACCCTATTTTCATTTTAGGATTGCCGAGAGCGGGCTCAACACTCCTAGAACAAATACTTTCATCACATTCAATGATTGAAGGTACCGAAGAACTCCATAATATAATGACAATAGGAAGAAGAATAAGAACTACAAATGACTCAAAAAATTATTTAAATAATCTCTTAGACTTAAATAAAGAAAATATATCTTCATACGGTAACATGTATATCGATGAGACTAGGTGGGCAAGGAAAGATAACAATTTTTTTATTGATAAAATGCCAAATAACTTTCCTCATATTGGTTTAATAAAAATGATACTTCCAAATGCAAAGATTATTGATGCTAGAAGAAATCCATTAGATGGATGTTTTAGTTGCTTCAAACAGTATTTTGCAAAAGGACAGCATTTCACTTATGACCTTGATGATGTAGCTAGATACTATAAAGACTATTTAAAAATTATGAAATTTTGGAATAATTACTTTCCTGATGAAATTCATACAGTTTGCTACGAAAATGTAATAAATAATCCTGAACAAGAGGTGAGATCAATGTTGAAATATCTTGGATTGGATTTTGAAAAGTCTTGCATGGATTTTCATAAATCTTCTCGTCCAGTCAAGACTGCAAGTTCAGAGCAAGTTAGACAACCTATATACAAGTCAGGCATGAATTATTGGGAAAATTATGAAGATGACTTATCTACGCTTGTAAAACATTTCCCTGTTTATGATAAATAAGTTTAATTATCCATTACTTGAGAGGGTGGAAACAGAAATTGGTCGCCATTACTTAGATTCAAATAATGAGCCTGTTCCTAGTGTTACAACAGTATTGTCAGGAACATCTACAAGTAAGTCGGGTATTGATCAATGGAGGCAAAGGGTAGGTGACATAGAAGCTGATAGAGTTATTAAACAAAGCACTGATATAGGAACCGCAGTTCATGAAGCTATAGAAAATTATTTAAATAAACATGATTGGGATAACTTTGGTCAGGAAAGTGATCAACTTATGGCAAAAAATATAACTAACAAATTTATTGCAGATGGATTAAATGGTATTGATGAGGTATGGGGATTGGAAGTAGGGCTAATTTTGGACAAACTTTATGCTGGTACAGCAGATTGTGTTGGCATTTATAATGGAGTGCCTTCTTTAATAGATTTTAAGACAGCAAAAAGAATTAAAAAAAGAGAATGGATAGAGGATTACTTTTTACAAGGCTGCGCCTATGCAAATGCACATAATGTAATGTTTGATACAAACATTCAGCAAATTGTTATCTTGATGGTCGATAGAGATTTACTATTCAAAGAATTCTTAGTTACTTCTTTTGAATTCAATCATCTAACAACAAAATGGAAACAAAGATTAATTGATTTCGATAAAAAATTTAAAACAGTGAAATGAAACAAATTATAGCAATTGGCGGCGGAGGATTTGGAAGAGAAATCAAAGATCTCAAAATAGAAAAATATATTGTTGATCAATCTAAAGCTAGAACACCTAAAATTTGCTTTATACCAACTGCTACAGGCGACGATCAAGTTTATATAGATACTTTTTATGAAGCTTTTAATTCATTGGGATGTAAAACTTCTCATATAAATTTTTTTAAAAGAACAATTAATCTTAAAGAGCATATTTTAGATCAAGATATAATTTATGTTGGTGGTGGAAACACTAAAAGCATGCTGGCAGTATGGAAAGAATGGCAATTAGATAAGATTCTTTTTGAAGCTTATAACAATAAGATTATTATGAGCGGCGTGAGTGCTGGGGCTATTTGTTGGTTTAAAAAAGGTATTACCGACTCATGGAAAGATAACCAGGCTACGCTTGATTGCTTAAACTTTGTTGATGGTGTTTGTTGTCCTCACTATGACGAGGAACCTGAAAGAATTCCTTATGTTAAAGAAATTTTAGTCAATAAAGAAATTAATTCCTGCTATGCAATAGAGGGATATGCAGCACTTCATTTAATTGATGATAAACCTAAATATAATGTAAGTTTTAAAGAGGATACCTCTTGTCATTTAGTAACTCTTAAAGATTCTATAGAACATGAGAATATTGATGGTACCATTAGGATTAAATTATGAAATTACCACAAATATTATCAGGAATTTTAGGTCTAGTTTTAGCTATTATTGCTATTCGCTGGATGATTTCACCTGAAGAGTCAGCATTATCTCTAAATATGATTTTATTTGAGGGTGAGGGTCGCAATACACAAATTAGAGATTTTACTGGTATTTTTCTCAGCACCTCAGTCTTTTGCTTTATTTCAATGATTACTAGGCAATATCAATGGATTTGTTGTACAGGAATTGTTTTCTTAGTTATTGCTTTAATGAGCATCCTGGCTAGTCAAATTCATGTTGCACCAATTACTTATTCATCATTGATTGCAGAAGTCATATTCGCAGTCATGGCTTTGGTATCTTCTTTTTTATTTAAATTTAAATAATTAAAGTCTACTAACAAAATTATCTATATCTAGCTCTGGCACTTTTTTATTTTTACCATCAGAAGTACCAACATAGAGATAGCCAAGTATTTCTTCAGTATTATCTAGACCTAATTTATTTGAAACGAATCTGTTGAAAGCTAATTTTCCTGTTCTCCAGATTGCAGAATATTTCATTGCATTTAAAGCAAGCATAATATTTTGTGCAGCTGCAGCTGTTGACAGTTTCTGTTCGATTGCAGGTACTTTAGGATGTTCTTTATATGAGTTAATTAAAATAATAATCATAGGAGCCCTATAAGGAGCATTCTTATATTTTTCAGCAACTTCAGGAGATATATCGTCTATGGTTTGACTGTATTCATCAAAAATACTTGACAGCTTTGATATTCCTTCATCTGAAACCTCTATAAACCTGCTTGGTCTTAGCCAGGCATGATCTGGTGCACGAAGAGCAGCTTTATAAACAAGCTCAAGCTCGTCTTCATTGGGATGAGGTTGAACAAGATTTCTTGCTGAAACCCTATTTAATATATTATCTAATGCTTCCATTTATTATTATGTTAATCTAATAGACAAGGATAAATCAGATGTATATATAAAGGAATACAAATGTTATACCAAGTTGGCTTAATTTTAATATTAGTAGCAATTGCAATAATTTTTTCAAAAAAATTGAGCAATTCATCCACTCATGAAACATATGTATTTGAAGATGAGATGGATTCTGAAGAGCTTAAAGATTTAGATGACGATATAAATTAATTCTATAATTCCTCTTCAAGCGATCTATAGAACTCTCTACAAGCAAAAGCAGTTATTATCGAAAAAGGAACCCCAAATATTACAACTGCTGTTTGAAGAGCTCCTAACCCTCCAGCCTTTAATAAAACAGCTGCAACTACACCGAGTAATATTGCCCAAGTGATTCTTGAAATAAGTGGAGAATCACTATTGATATCAACATGTTTCTTTGACGAAAGCATTGATGCAACCAATGCACCTGAGTCTGAGGATGTTACAAAAAAAGTAACGATTAAAATTAAAGAGGTTATTGATAACAATTTTGTAAAACTTAAGGAATCAAATAATACAAATAATGCAGTGCTAGCATTTGAACTTACAGCACCACTTATATCTCCTATATTGTTAAGTACTTGGTAAATAGCTGCATTACCAAAAACACCCATCCAAATAAATACTATTAATGAGGGCACCAAAAGTACTCCAATTATAAATTCTTTTATCGATCTTCCATATGAAATTCTTGCTATAAAAAGAGACACAAAAGGCGCCCATGCAAACCACCAAGTAAAATAAAATAATGTATATCCATTTTGATAGACTGAATCATTATATGCCTCAGTCCAAGTAGACAGCTGAATCAACTGATTAAGATAGACCCCAGCATTTTGAATCATGGCATTAAAAATGAATACAGTCGGCCCCAATATTAAAGTTAGAAGTAAAAGTAAAATTGCTATGCCCATATTCATTTGAGAAAGTCGCTTTATTCCCACATCAAGTCCAAGACAAACACTTATTAAGCCAATAATTGTAATAACTACAATGATTACAAACTCATTAAGTTTAATGTTAAAAACGTAATCTAATCCGCCATTTATTTGAGTTGCTCCTATTCCTAATGAAGTTGCAATGCCAATTACGGTTGTAAGTATTGCAATAATATCAATCAGCGTTGCCAATAATTTATTGCTCTCAACTTTAGACCCTAATAACGAACTAACTCTAAATGCCTTATTTCGATTATATGAAGCAAAAGCAAAACATAGACCAAGTGATGAATATATTGCCCAGCCATGAAGACCCCAATGTAAATTAGTAAGACCAAGAGCTTTACCAGCGTTATTTGAAAGATCTCCATCAACCATTCCTGGATAATCATTTAAGTTACCAATTGGCTCAGCAACACCATAAAATAATAGACCAATACCCAAACCTGCACTAAAAAGCATAGCAATCCAATTTGTATAACTATATTTTGGCTTTGCGTCTATACCACCAAGTTTAATATTTTTATATTTTGTAAAGATTAATGATATTGAAAAAATCACAAAACCATTAGCAATTAAAATTATAAACCAGCCTAAATATTCTGATAAGAAAATTTGAGTATTTTTAAATAATTCTGCTGACTGAGCAAGATTATTAAAAACTACACTTGTAATAATTACTAATAAAAGTACTGATGTAAAAAACCTTGGCTTGTTGATATTTTCCATATTGGATAATTGTTTAAAAAGTGAATTTTTATCAGTGAAACACAATTAAAATTAATTTTCTATACAAATGTATAAACATATATAGAAAATAGATATATTTACTTAACCCGATTTGCATAGTTTTTTATTATCCTCTACACTTAAAGGAGTAATTTATTAATCAATAGGGGAATCATGATAAATAACTTTAAAATAATACAAAATAAAATATTGCCTTCGCTTTCAGCGCTTGCTCTAGTTAATGCTTCTGTATTTACTGGAATAGTCGGTGCCCAAAGTCAAGCTACTGTTGAGGAAATTGTAGTAACGGCACGAAAAAAATCAGAGAGTCTTCAAGATGTTCCACTTTCAGTTTCTGCAATAAGAGAAGAAACTCTAGAAGAAAAAGGAATAAATGTCTTTGAGGACTATTTACTACAATTACCTGGCGTTACCGCTGGTGGTTCAGGCCCTGGAACAAGTACTATTTATATTAGAGGTCTTGCCTCAACTACTCCAAATATTACAACTGCAGGTGTGGGTGGTTTAGCTCCTAACGTATCTTTTTATCTTGATGAGCAGCCTCTTGCTCAGCCAGGAAGGAACTTAGATGTTTATGCGGCTGACGTTTCTCGAATTGAGGTACTTGCAGGACCGCAAGGAACTTTATTCGGTGCAAGTGCTCAAGCTGGTGTTGTAAGAATGATTACAAACAAACCTGTCATTGGAGATTCTGAAAGTAGTTTAGAAGTTGAAACTAGATTTACTCCTGAGGGTGATCACGGTTCAAAAGTAGAATATATGTCTAATATCCCATTAGGTGATAGTACTGCAATGAGATTTGTTGCATACAGAGATAGAAAAGGTGGGTATATAGACCAAGTTGCTGGAACAGTTAATGTAAGTTCATCAGCACGTTGGAGACCATCAGGAACTATGAGAGCTAATGGCGTTCCAGTTGAATCAGCAAGAAATGGCTTCAAGGTAGGAACAGATCTTTCTGGAGCAACTTTGCCAAATGCAAATGCTATTGTTGAAGATGACGTTAATGGAACAACTTATGAAGGTTTTAGAGCAAGTGTTAAGCATCAAATTAATGATAACTGGGATGCATTAGTAACTGTTGCTAATCAAACTATAGAATCTGATGGTGTCTTCTTTGCAGATCCAACTTTAGGTGACTTAGAAGTAAATAGATTTTCTGATGATTCACTTTCAGATGAATTTGATAACATAAGTTTAACTTTAGAAGGATCTATTGGTGATCTCGATATTGTTTATGCTGGTGCTTATACAGATAGATTCTCTGATCAGATCGTTGATTACACAGATTATCTTTTTGTTGGTCAATATCTTCCATACTATATATGTGACTATTATGTATCTTATCCACAAAATGGAGTTGCAGTTGGGCAGTGTGGTGCCCCAAATTTATATGTTGAGTCAGATACAAATACAGAAGTTATGACTCATGAGTTAAGAATTAACACTGATTTGAGTGATACTATGAGCTTAACAGCTGGTGTATTTGTTAGTGATTTAGAGCTTTTAGAGCATAATATGTTTACATACCCTGGTGCATTAGTAAGTGATATCGGTTGGGGAATTAACTATGCGCTTACAGATATTTCAGTAACTGGTATTCCAACACACGGCAAATCTAAAATGTATGCTGGAGCTGGATGGAACTCTGGAAGAGGTCCTTACATGCCCCCTGTAATGTTTATTAATGATATTAAAAGAACTGACAAACAAAAAGGTGTCTTTGGTGAAGTTAATATAGCAATGTCCGATACCGTTGAGCTTACCTTAGGTGCTCGTTGGTATGATATTGAAGTTGACTTAGAAGGAAGTGCTAATGCTTCATTTAGTACTGGCTTTGGTGGAGGTGATCAGCAAAGATTTGGAACAAACCTTTCAGGTGCTTTTAATGCTCCAGGAGAGATTACAGGCAACCCAACTTTGGATGCACTGGATTATCCTGACAAACAAATAACAGATGGTGTTATTGGCAAAGCAACTTTGGCTTGGAATAAATCAGAAGATGTGATGTATTACGTTACTTGGTCCGAAGGCTTCAGACCCGGTCTATTAAACAGACCTGCTGGACAATCAACTCCAGATGGTTCTTATACAGTTAGACCTGTTACTGATTCAGATGAAATTACGAACTATGAATTTGGTTGGAAAACAATACTAAGAGATGGTCAGCTTCGATTTAATGGTGCAGCCTTTTTTGTCGATATTAGCGGTTTACAAACATCTATTTTTGATCCGAGTATTGCTAATCTGTTTTTCTCAGACAACGCTGCAGATTCAGAAATAACCGGTGTAGAAGGTGACTTTACTTATTACACTAATACAGACGGTTTGGTTGTATCAGGTGCCTTTTCAATGCTAGATTCAGAGATTAAAAAATCTTTAACAACTGGTGATGTTGTAGCTGGTATGCCTTTAGCTTTTGCGCCTGAAATGCAAGGTAATATTGCAGTCAGAAAAGAGTGGGGTATGTCTTCTGGTAATATGGGACACATTCAAGCTCAATTAACTTGGTCTGATGAAAGTTACTCAGATATTATTGAGGCCAACAAAGGGAAGCAAGACAGTTATAGTTTTATGAACCTCAGAGCCGGTATCAGTAATGATGAATGGATGACAGAGCTTTATGTTGATAACATCACAGATGAAAGAGGCGAAATTAGTAATAATTTTGTCTTTGACGTTGAGCGTGTTACATACATTAGGCCTACGACTGTAGGTATTAGATTTAAACAAAACTTCTAATATTTAATCTATAAAATTAAAGGGAGCATAAGCTCCCTTTTTTAATTATGCTAAATAAATAATTTAATATATTCTTTGTTAAGATAATACATAGATGAACAATAATAAATTTAATACAAATGATGACACCCTCTCGGTAGATCTTAATGAGGCTACACTTGCTGTTAAAGAAAATAGATTCGATCAAGCTCTTAAGCTTCTTGAGATTATTTTAAAAGACAATCCAGAGCATATTGATACCTTATATCTTGCATCAGTTTCATCTAGATACTTAAAGCAGTTTGATAAATCCATGGAGTATATTCAAACACTACTAGCTAATGCACCTGACATGGGTCGTGCATATCAAGAATTAGCTCATATTAATCGAGATATGGGCAATGAAAAAAAAGCTGTAACTCATTATAGACAGGCATGTGAGTTAAACCCTGCGCTACTATCTTCGTGGAACTCTTTATATAAATATTTTAATGAAAACAATAATAAGCCTGCGGCAGATCATGCCCTTGAGCAAATTAATAAACTTAAATCTTTACCTGGAGTTCTTTTGTATATAGAGCAGATCCTAAACGAGGGAAGACTAGGTCTAGCAGAGAATAAATGTAGAGAATTCTTAAAAAAGAACCCAACTCATACCTATGCAATGTCATTGTTATCAGAAATAGCCAATCGAATGGGTTATTTTGATGATGCAGAATTTTTACTTGAAAAAGCAGTTAGTTTTAAACCAAACGACGGCGAATTAAGAATGAAATATGCATCAATTCTTAGAAAAAAACAGAAATTTGCAAAAACTATGGAGCAAGTAAATATATTATGTGAAAAATTTCCTGATAATCTCAATTATCAAGCACATAAAGCTAGTGAAATTATGCAAAACGGCGATCACGAAGAAGCAATTATTCTACTAGAAGATATTATTAAAAAAAATCCTTATAATTTTAGTACATTGACTTCTAAAGGACATGCAGAAAAAACCTTAGGCAGGTCTGATGAGGCCATCCAAAGCTATCAATCAGCTTATAAAATAAAACCAGACCATGGAGAGGCTTACTTCTCATTAGCCAATTTAAAAACATACTCTTTTACAGAATCTGAACTTGACTCAATGAGAGATCAAGTGAAAAGAGTCGATCTATCACTCAGAGATAAAGCATATTTTCATTTTGCTCTTGCCCAGGGCTGTGAGGTCATTGAGTTTTTTGATGAAGCTTTCCATCACTTAGAAAAGGGTAATAATATTAAAAATAAACAGAGCCTTTATTCAATAGAAAGAATGAATAAAGAGTTACAGGCACAAGAAGATATATGTAATGAAGAGTTTTTTCAAAATTTAGGTGATGGTGGTTTTAGAACCAAAGATCCAATATTTATTTTAGGATTACCTAGAGCAGGCTCAACATTAATCGAGCAAATATTAGCATCTCATTCAATGATTGATGGAACTTTAGAACTTCCTAATATTTTGTCAATTGCTCAAAATCTCAGAGGTGATGACATTTATGGAAAACTTGGCAATTATCCAAAGAGCCTTGAGTCTTTAACACAAAAGCAGCGAGAGGATTTTGGAAAAGATTTTATAAATGATACAAGAATGCATAGAAACGATGCACCTATGTTTACAGACAAAATGCCTAATAATTTTAGACACATTGGGTTAATACATCTAATTATGCCAAATGCAAAAATAATTGATGCAAGAAGATATCCTCTTGATTGTTGTTTTAGCATGTTTAAACAGCTCTTTGCACAAGGACAAGAGTTTACATATGGACTTGAAGAAGCAGGGAATTATTATAAAAGTTACGTAAAATTAATGAATCATTGGGATAAAGTGTTGCCTAATAAAATACTCAGAGTTAATAATGAAGATGTTATTGATGACCTTGAGGGACAAGTAAAAAGAATATTAAGTTTTCTAGAAGTTCCTTTTGAAGAAAACTGTATTTCATTTTATGAAACAGACAGATCTGTTAGGACAGCAAGTTCTGAGCAAGTAAGACAACCCATTAATAAAAAAGGTATGGGTAGATGGAAACCATATGCTAAGCATTTAAAGCCATTGCTTGAGAGTCTTGATAAGGACCTGTTGCTTTCTGAAGATATTTCTTTAATTAATTCTTGATAGAATATTTTTTTATTACATTTATATTTGATAGTATAAGAATATAAACTTATATATTTAGGATTTTATTATGGTTGAATTAATTGTTTGTGTTGCTTTATTTTATATATTTCATCTTTTCTTAACAATGAGCCTTTCTCTTCATAAGGTTCCATTTTTAGATTGGACCTATACGGGTGGTGATATTTCAAATATGACAGATTTGTCTCAAAGGATGGCGTCTGCTGGCGATAATCTTAGACAAACCTTACCACTTTTTTTAGTGCTATCATGCATGTCCATTATATTGGAAGTAGATAATTTACTTTATGCTCAAATTTGGTTTGGATTTAGAATTGCTTATCTTGTAGGAGCAATTTTAAATATTTATAGATTTAAATTAATAAGACCACTTATATGGGTTCCCTCAATCGTTATGTTAATAAGAATGGCAACGAATCTTATAAGTTAATTTTTTGAAATCAAATTATTTAATTTGATTTCTTAATTTTGTAATAACAACTTCACTTGACGCTTCATTTTTATGGATAGTTCTAGTTGCAAGAAATACTTCGTATACTAATGAAAGAAGCGATGATGCAAGTAGAAACATACAAATAATAAATAATGTAGCCACCACTTTAGAAATTTCAACAGCTGTTATGGCTCCTAAGAACATAAAGATTATAACCAAACAAACAAATAAGGCGCTTCCGGTAGAGAGCCAAATGCCAATTGATACCAAGATACTTCTTTTAGCTAATTTTTTCATAGCTGAGTTAATAAGCTCATAATCATCACCAGTAGCTTTATGAATAATTGAGTAAATTAAACGTTCTCGATCTTTTATTCTTCCCAAACGACTCATCATAACGTTTAGCAACGCCCCAATTCCTGTTAATAAGAATACCGGCGTTACAGCTGTTTGCATTGCTTCAGTGATTAGCATTTATTTATTTTAGTTTTCAAATTTTCTTTCAGTTCTTTGTTTGCCTCTATGTACACAACTAAGATTGGATGTACTATTATCTAGGAGCGTAACAATCTGATGATCAAACATACAAAATCCTTGGATAAGATCAGTTATATATACTTTACTAATTGAAGGTTCAAGAAAGCTTGTTACTGATAAAATATCATATTTATTACATTGATTTATTTTATTTAGAGCATCTTTATATGCTTCATCACTTGATTGAAGTCTCTTTGTTATCAATATAGAACACTTGGTATCAAACTCAGCAAATAAGTTAAACGAAAACAATATAGTTATAAAAAAAAGGTAGTTTTTCATATTGATTTTTTTTTAATTATTTTGACACAATACCAGAGAAAAGTATTTACAATTGTCAGTGATATTTTAATTAATAAACTTAATTTATACAGGATTATATATGTCTCAAGAGCTTGATGATTTTGGCTTTGGAACGCAAATTAGGAAAAGTCCTTTTTTTGATGCAACTATAAGATGGGGGGCACAAGGCTTTTCTGTATATAATCATATGTACATACCCAGAGATTTTGGAGATCCAGAACAAAACTTTTGGAACTTACTTAACGATGCAATTCTTTGTGATGTTGCAGTCGAAAGACAAGTTCAAATCAAAGGTCCTGATGCATCAAAATTTGTTCAAATGATGTCACCTAGAGATTTATCAAATATGCAGGTTGGTCAATGCAAGTATGTAATTCTTACCAATCAATTTGGTGGAGTATTAAATGATCCTGTTTTACTTCGTGTTAAAGAAGATTGTTATTGGTTCTCCTTAGCAGACAGTGATGTTTTATTTTGGGCTTTAGGCCTTGCATCAAATGGAGACTATGATGTTGAAATAACTGAGCCTGATGTATCGCCGCTTCAGCTTCAAGGTCCAAAATCTAGAGATATCATGATTAAATTATTTGGTGATGAAATTAAAGATCTAAAATATTACTGGTTTAAAAATTTGAAACTTGGTGACATTAATCTATTAGTTTCCAGAACAGGCTGGTCAAGCGAGCTTGGTTATGAAATCTTTCTTTTAAATACCGAGGAGGGTGATGAGGTTTATGAAACCATTATGCAGGTAGGTAAAGACATAGGCCTTCACGCAGGTCATACATCAACAATAAGAAGGATTGAGGGCGGTATGTTGTCTTATCACTCTGACATGAATATTGATACTAATCTTCTTGAATTAGGAATGGATAGACTAGTAGATCTTGATAATGATTTTGATTTTATAGGTAAAAATGCATTGCAGAAAATTGCAAAGGAAGGAGTTAAGAATATGCAAGTTGGTTTAGTTATTCATGATGACCCTATGCCTAGACCAAATACGAAATATTGGAATATTTATAATAATAAATCTATGGTTGGAAAAGTTACGTCTGCAGTTTATTCGCCTCGTTTAAAAAAGAATATTGCGCTGGCAATGGTAGATATAAACTCCTCAGTTATAGGAACAAAACTAACAGTTGAAAAAGATAATAAAGTTATAGATGCAGAAGTTGTTGAGAAGCCTTTTTACGATCCAAAAAAATCAATTACAAAATCATAATATTGTTTAAATAGTTTTTAACCTTTTAAGTAGATATAAAATCCTATACCCAAAAGCAAAATTAGAAATAAAAATTCTTCACTAAAAACAAGATATTCAATCATTTTCTGTTCTTAAATAAATTCGGAGACTCATCAAGTAAAACTACAGCAATAAGATCCAATCCTTTATGCAATTTATTTGTAGTTTTGCTTATACCTTCCCATTCATTATATTTAATCATTACATTAGATCCATTAGGTAATTCTTCAAAAAGCTCGAGGCGTTTTCTATTTTTATCAAATAACATTGGACGCTCAAGGACGTCGTCCATATGTTTCACCTTACGTCTTATATAAACTGATAAACCTACATTTTCTTTATCGATAGTAATCATACTCATGTCATAACCGTATTTTTTAAATCTTTGCTGCTCTATTTGACTAGGAACAAGTTGCAGAGACCATTCAGGATTAGAGCGAATGTCAGGTTGATTTAAATAACAGTAATATGCCTTGCCTTCAATAATTTTTTCTGACATCAAGAATTAGGTGCAAGTAATGCAGGATTATTTTCACACTCGAATATAACAGAAGCTTTTTCTCTTGGTGGAAATCCTCTTTTAGCATCTAAGTTATCTATAAAAATAATACAGTCATCAAGGTTATTAAATGGAGGACTTAGATTATCTTGAGATGATTGACTGTCAGAACAACCACTAATTACAAAAAAACCAACAATAAATAAAATTTTCTTTCCCATTTGGTTATTATATTTATATTATGACAAAACGAATAACTTTATTTAGAATTGAATCTATGCAAATAAGAATACTATTACTCTTTGTGTTATCAATTACTATTAACCTGATGTCATACGATAGAGTTACTGGTGAAGATTTCGCATCAAGATCTGAAGTAATTTCTACAAATGGCATGGTTGCTACAAGTCATCCTCTGGCAACACAAATTGGAATAGATATTCTTAAAAGCGGTGGTAATGCCATAGATGCAGCTATTGCTGCAAATATTGCTTTAGGACTGATGGAGCCAACAGGTAATGGAATTGGCGGTGATCTTTTTGCAATTATATGGGATCAAAAAACACAAAAACTTTACGGTTTGAATGCAAGTGGTCCTGCGCCAATTAATCTATCTATAGAATACTTTAAAAAAAATAACCTCCAAAAAATACCTTCTTATGGTCCGCTTCCTGTAACTGTTCCAGGAGCAGTAGATGGATGGATTAAGATGCATGAAAGATTTGGATTGATTCAGTTTAGTGATTTATTTAAACCAACAATTAATTATGCAAGAGAGGGTTTTCCAATTACAGAGACCATTGCATATTATCTTCAATTATCTTCAGAACGTTTTGCATCTTACTCAAATTTTAAAGAAGTTTGGATGCCAAATAATAAGACTTTGTCTAAGGGCGATATTTTTAAGAATCCTTTTCTTGCTAAAACTCTTGAAGAAATTTCAAAATCTAAGCGAAAAAGTTTTTATGAGGGAGAAATTGCAAAATTGATGTCTGATTTTATTAAAGAGCAAGGTGGCTTCTTATCGCAAGATGATCTTGCTAACTATAGTGCTGAATGGGTAGAGCCAGTATCTACTAATTATAGAGGTTATGATATCTGGGAGTTGCCACCTAACAGTCAAGGTATAGCTGCATTACAAATTTTAAATATTTTAGAAAATTTTGATGTTAAAGATATGGGACTTTTTAGTCATGAATATATTCATCACTTTGTTGAGGCAAAAAAACTAGCTTTTGAAGATAGGGCAAAATATTATGCTGATCCAAATTTTAATACAATTGATACTGATTATTTAATATCAAAGGATTACGCTCTTAAGCGAACAAAACTAATTAATAAGTCAAAATCTCTATCAAGAATTGATGCTGGTAATTTAAAAGATGGAGATACTATCTATCTTACAACTGCTGATAAATTTGGGAACATGGTTTCTTTGATACAAAGTAACTATAGAGGGATGGGATCTGGAATGGTACCTCCTAATAGTGGATTTATGCTTCAGGACAGGGGTGAGTTATTTAGTTTAGATAAGAACCATGCAAACGCACTGGTTGGGGGTAAAAGACCTTTTCATACAATAATACCTGCCTTTATAACTAAAGATAACAAACCTTTTGTAAGTTTTGGTGTAATGGGAGGAGGAACCCAACCTCAAGCTCACGCACAAATTGTTATAAACTTAATAGACTTTGAATTAAATCTACAAGAGGCTGGTGATGCTCCTAGAATAGTCCATACTGGATCAAGTCAGCCAACCGACGAAATAATGATTGATGGAGGACTTGTTAACTTAGAAAGCGGTTTTAACTTAAATATTCAAGCAAATCTTATAAAGTACGGACACAAAATGGGTAACGAAAAAAATGGAAAGGGTATCTATGGTGGGTATCAAGCAATAATGATTAAAGATGGGGTATATTATGGCGCCTCAGAATCAAGAAAAGACGGCCATGCAGCAGGGTATTAAATAATGTCATACACAACATATTTAATAGGAAACCTAATTTTCATAGGTCTCCTATACTATATTGTTAAAAATAAAAACAAATAATTTTATTTATTAATCTTCACTTGAGTTGTATAACCATTCAACTCTATATGTTGATTGAGGGCCACACTTTGCATTTGTTTGAAGTTCTGCCCAATAACCAGTTTCACGCATCATATTTCTAAATTCTGGAGAGCTTGAAATTATATCGCCTCTTTTTTTAGCACTGTAATAATGTCGCATAATTACAAAGTCATACTTAGTATCTGCATCCAATCCTCTATAAGGAATTAAGATATGTTCACCATAACCAGCTCTGTTACCAAGCTCTATCTCCTTAGCTTCAATTTTTGCATTGATTTCCAATATATTATTTAAATTACCTAGACTGGTATAAGAGCATTGCATAAAATCAACAAATTTAAATTTATCCATTTCTTCAGCAGGAATTCTGATTCCTCTTGCTCTGACACCCCTCATCGAGATACTTCTTTTAACTTCAACTCCACTTTCACCATCAAACTCGCTATTATCAGCAGCCCACTTAGGATAATTATTCATGTAAGCACCCCATTCTTTATATTGCTCAATTCCATTGGGCCACCATCCATATTCAATTATGTCGTATTCTCTTTCTCCAGCCCAAATAGGAACAAATAAGGCTCTACCATACTTTAAATTATTTTCTTTAAGGAACTTTAAATATTCCATACTTTGCTTTCTAACATCTTCGTAATTTTTTCCTTCTGACATATTTCCAAAGAAAAACTCAGCTCTATAGGTATATTGCTCTGAAGTTTCAGCATTAATTTTTATTGAAAATAACAATACAAATGTTATTAAGATTCTCATCAGTCACTCCTTTTATATTTAATCTTTAAAGCATATCAAAATATTAACTATTTTTTAAAATTAAAAGATATTAAAGCTTATAAAAGTTATATACATTTAAGAAAGACGCTAATTTGTAAATTTGATATATTTAGATAGAACTTTATATAATTTCGGAGAAAATAATGAAAAATTTTAGATTAGCGTGCTTGTTAGCATTATCAATTAATATTATGTCAGCACCTGAGGGAGCTTTTAATACCTTAATGGTTAAGGCAAAAGACGTAAATGGATATATTAATTTTATGAAAGAAAATCCAGAGGTTTTTAAAACAATCGGCTCAGATGTCGCTGGTGTTTGTGTAACCAGTTTAGGAAATGATTATCCTGGACAAATGTTTGTGTGGAATGCTTTCCCATCAATTGAAAAAGCTTTTGCTGCAAGTGATTTATACGACCCAATGAATACTTCATCTGACTTTAAACAATTAAGAACCGTGATGTATGCTGCAACATTTAAACCACTTAAGGATTTTGAATTAAGACCAGGTTCTGAAAGACTTTGGAGAATTAAATTAAATAACTGGCAAAAATATGTTGAAAAAATGACTGAATTAGAAAAAGCCTTGAATGATGCAGGGCATGATATACGTATTGGAGTATTTAGTCCTATTGGAGGCGGATCTGCAGAAACAGGAATGTTTCATTTAAGAGCTGTTGGCAATTCTAGTGCTGAAACAGGCGCTGCAATAGATGATTATTTTTCAGGAGCCTCGTGGGGTAGGGTTTGGGATGCTTCTCAAGAATATGTTGATGAAGTAGTCAACGAAACTCTTGAAAATTGTCAGATAGTTTATACTGCAGAATAATTTTAGATTGATATTCTTAAAAGGGAGCAAACGCTCCCTTTTTTATTATAATGATATATGGATAAAAATAAGGTTTGGACTTTTGGAGATTCAAAATTAGATAGACAAGGTAGAGCAATCTTCTTTGTTGGCTATAGTGAAGAAACTAACCTAAAAAATGAATTAATCGAACTTTGGGAGCCTGAAAATGTTTTTAAAAGCAGGAGTAAAGAAAATGAATAATTGGGTAAATTGGGTTATTTATATTTGTTTGGCAGTAGGTATATTTAGTTACGTGGTGAGACTTGCATATAGTTAAAAAAAGTTTCTATATATGATTAAAGCCATTTTCGAACACTTTTCTTGTAACTAGCAAACTCTTCACCAAAAAGTTTATCCATAACAATTTCTTCAGGCTTAATTTGAAATACTGAAATATATAACATAAAAAGTATTGTGAATAATATGCCACCTATTAGATTAAATATTAGGGTTAGTGCAAGCAAAATAAAAACCATACCTAAATACATTGGATTTCTAGAATATTGAAAAATACCAGTTACAACTAATGAAGAAGCTTTTTCTATATTAATTGGGTTAACAGTAGTATCTTGTTTTTTAAATGAACGAACTGCAGAAATTAGAATTGAAATTCCTATCAAGAAAGAAACAAGACCCATTGTGTTTAAAATATCGCTTTTGTAGATAGGGAAATAAGATTTTGAGAAGAAAATACATAATCCAAAGAAAAGGGTAACTATTGGTGGCGGTATTTTATTATTCATATTATTTTTGTATATTATCAATAAATTCTTGAGCCACTTTTCTTTCTATACCAGTTGAAAAAAAATGACCACCAGAATATTTTTTTACTATTGGATTATTATAGTTTTTAATGGCCTCTTCAACTAGTTGTGAATCTATTTCTGTATCGTCTTCTGCATAGGCAAAATAGCTTGGAATGAAATTATTTCCTATAATCTTATGGTCATTAAGCCTATTACCCATAGCATTTCCTAAAAAGAATTTTTTAAAAAAATTTTCAGTTCCTTTTACCTTAAATTGTCCAATGTAGTGATCTATTAATTTCTTGCCCATTAAATCTTCATACTCTTCTATGCGTTCTAAAACACCAGGAACCAGGAATGCTCTAGATAATAAATCTCCATATAAAGGAACTTTTACTATAGAAAGCAGAGGTACATTTGCAGAATCAATAAGTGGAACCTGATAACCTATAAAACTCACATTTTCTTGATTATTTGAGGCATATTTAGCAACAACTGCAGCGCCAAAAGAGACACCATATAAAATTACATCTTCAACTTCACAATGCTCAATTAGTTCTTTCAGTTGATTTTCCATAAGTTCAATACTTACGTTATCGTTCACTCTATCTGAATAACCTCTGCCATATTGATCGTAAGTGATAACTCTATAGTTATTTTCAAGAAACACATTTACATATTCTTCATAAGCAAGTGATCCAAAAGTAGCACCATGTACTAAAACAATAACTTTATTATTTTTATCTCCAATATCTTTATAGGAAGTTACACCATCGCTTAATCTAACTTCTTCATAGCCAGAATCTAATCGAAATTCATTTATATCAATATTCTCTCTGTTAAGAGCGAGATATAAGCAAGCTGGGATAACTATAAATATTAAGAGAAGGGATAAAATCCATTTCATTAAATCCAACCCTGCAATTTAGTAATCATTCCACCGATCACTCCTAATATAAATAATGTTTTGTTATCTATATCAAAACGAAATCCTTCAACTTTATCTTTTTTTTTGGAATCCAAAAATTCTTCGTAATCTTTACTCATGATTTTTTCTTTAATTTAGCTTCAATTCTTAATAACCTTTAAAGCATAACTTCTTAATCTTTCATTAACTGAATAATAGATGGGCTTACCGCCAAACTTACTTTCAGTTATTGCTTCAATACCAATTCTTTCTTTAATCATAAATATTTCAGCTTCAAGTGAATCTATTTTGTCATTCAGTTTATTGTTATCAATAATGTATACCGTAATGAATATTGCTAAACAAATATTAATTACAGTTTGCATATGTTCTTTCATGATCTCTCCATTTTAAAAATATAATTTATTTTGACATAATCTATGAAATAAAAAAATCGCAACCTTCGTTGGTTCGTTGTTAATATAAGAAGCTATGATTAAATATATCGAAAGAGATCTAAAATTTTTTCAATTTAGTCTCACTCTTGGTTTTATGAAAAAATTAATATCATTAGCAGTCTTATTTATTTTAATAGGGTGTTCAGAGTCTTATCTTGATTTAGAAGACAGAGTTAAGTTTCAGGCAGAAAAAAGCAGCTCTCAGATATCATTTTTGCAGATCAAAAGAGATGCTTATTATATTTTACAATGGAGTAAAGATGATGCGTTTCAAGATGAAATAAATGAATTTAAAAAATTAGATTCTATTAGTCCACCTGAAAAAGGCAGTATTCTTTTCACAGGAAGTTCAAGTATAAGGTTCTGGAATTCTTTAGAGAAAGATATGAAGCCACTAAAAGTGCTAAATCGTGGTTTTGGAGGCGCGCATATTTCACATGTCATTCATCATTTTAAAGATATTGTTGAGCCATATGATCCAAAAGCAATAGTATTTTTTTGTGGAACAAATGATTTAACTGCCTTAAAGTCTCCAGAAGAGACAATAGATGATTTTAAGAAATTTTTAAATCTTGCTAGAAAAAATTTAAAAGATATAAAAGTTTATGTCATTGGAATAAAGCCATCTGTTTCAAGACTTTATTTAGACGAACAAGAAAAAACTTACAATAGCTCAATTAGTGCCTTAGCAAATGAGGATCCTTCCTTAGAATATATCGATGTTTGGAATTCAATGTTAAATAATGACGGAACAAGAATGTCAGAGCTATATATTGAAGATGGCCTTCATATGAATGAAAAAGGTTATGAGGTGTGGACTAAACTTGTTAGAGAAACTCTTGCTAAAGACTTTAATTTATAGATTGAACTTTTAAAAAAGTAATTTCGTTGAGTTGTAGAGATGTTTTAGGGGTTAAATCAAAGATATTGCAATTAGCAACAAAGCCTATAGAATAAGCGTTCAGACACAGGAGGGATGGCAGAGTCTGGTTTATTGTAACGGTCTTGAAAACCGTCGTGCCTTCATCGGCACCGTGGGTTCGAATCCCACTCCCTCCGCCATTTATTATTATTATGAATAAAAACTTAGATGATATTTTTAAAGAAGTTCCACCTTTTTTAGAGATTTTTGGATTTAGGGGAGCGTCTATAGCAGAAGATAAAAATTCTTTTACATGCATCTTTAATCCATCTACAGACCTCACTCATTCAAATGGAACCATTGTTCAAGGTGGTTTTGTTTCAGGAATGTTGGATTCTGCCATGGCACAATTTATTATTTTTCTCTCTGAGGGTAAAAGACTGCCTTTAACTCTTGATATGACAACAACATTTTTACTTCCATGTGAACCTAACAAAGAAATTGAGGCTGTAAGCACTATTATTAAAAACGGTAAATCTATTGTTTTTACAGAAGCTAAATTATTTCAAGAAGGTAAGTTAATAGCCTTAGCATCTGCTAGTAACAAAATAATTAATCTCGATTAATCTGTTTTCACTCTTTTCATATATAATTTTTTATACTTAAATATAAAGACTTTTATGGATCATCAAAAATTATATGAGTTTCTAGAACTTGTAAAACCAAACATATCTTTTGATGATGATAACCATCCAATTGAACCTGATTATTCTGATTTAAATAATTGGGTTGCTTTGCCAGAAATAGATGGACCACAATTTTATTTGCCTGATGATTCTTGCAGTCTTTCTAAAAATAATAATGATGTCGATGTTTTTTATATTCATCCCACAGGTTTTTATGAAAAGACATGGAATTCTAATATGGATAAAACCAGTTCTGCTTTCGAAAGAACTGAGATTATGTTGGGTAATCAGGCAAGTGTTTTTAATGATAGTTGTAATATATATGCACCTGAATATAGGCAAGCTACCTATTACTCATTTTTTGCTAACGATGGTAATGGTACCAAGGCACTCGATTTAGCGTATACAGATGTTGTGAAGTCATTCAATTACTTTATTGAAAACTTTAATAAAGATAGGCCTTTTATAATCATGGGTCATAGTCAAGGAGCAATTCATGCTCATAGATTAATTTGTAATGAAATACAGGGCACTGACTTACAAAAAAGAATGGTGTGCGCATATGCAATTGGTTACATAATCCCCGAGATTTTATATGATAATGTATTCCCATTAATTCCACCCTCACAGAATCCAAACGATACAAATTGTATAATTTCATGGTCAACAGTTGTTGAAGGAGTAAAAAGAAGTAGAGAGAGAACAGTTTTTTGGCAACCATCAGGATGGTCAGTTCAACCAATGAAGCAAAAAATTGTTGCTACTAATCCATTTTCTTGGACTAACGACTCAACTTGGCATATGGCAAATAATTTTAGTAAATCTATTATTAATAAATCACCTGATTACAATTTTGCTGATGTTCTTCAACTTAATTATTTAGGATCAAAAAAAAGTATAGGATTAACTCGCTTACAGAATCTTAGTGCATCGTTAAATAGTGAAAGTGGTTTGGTTGAAACGAAAGGGCCATTAATTGATAATATGAAAAAAATGGCAGGATTTACAGGAGATCTTCATAGTTTTGATGTTATGTTGTTCTGGGGCTCAATGCGTGAGAATATTCATAATAGAATTAATGCGTTCTTATAATTTTTTAATAGTAATACTTATGTCTGCTTCAATAGAATTATCCTCATTTACTGAAAACACTGTAGCTAACGGTGATGTAGATATATATTATCGAGATTATGGTCCATCTGATGGGGATCCAATATTACTAGTACAAGGTCTTGGAGGTCAGCTTATTAACTGGCCTGAACATTTAATCGATTTTTTAATAGATAATAATTTTAGGCCAATTGTTTTTGATAACCGCGACACAGGTAAATCTTCTAGAATAGATGATAGCCGTTTTTCAGAAGGTAATAGAGCTAAAACAATTAATACTACTTATCTAAGATATTTTTTAAGATTGCCAATAAGATCTTCTTACAGCTTGGATGATATGGCTAATGACTCAATTTTAATTCTTGATCAATTAAAAATTGATAAAGCTCATTTACTGGGAATATCAATGGGTGGAATGATTGCTCAAATAATTGCTGCAAACCATCCTGATAGAATTAAAACTTTTACATTAATCTCATCTTCAACAGCAGTGCCAAGTCCTTTTAATGGACCAACAAGATCCGTTAGAAAACTATTAATGAAAAGATCAAATAATCCTCAATCAAGTGTTGATGAAAGAATAGATAGGAGTAAGAAGATTTTTGCTCTTATTGGTTTGGAGGGTTATGACCTTGAAACAGAGGAATTTTATAATCAATCTGTTAAGTCTATAGAGAGGTCTGGTCCTGATGATACTGGTTTTAGTAGACAGATAATGGCTATATTGGCATCTAAAAATAGAATAAAAAAAGTTAAGACAATTCAAGCAGATACACTAATTATTCATGGAAAAGAAGATCCACTCATCAAGGTAAAAAATGCATACAAAGCGAAAAAACTTATTAAAGATAGTAAATTAGTCATTATTCCTGAAATGAGACACTTAATAGAACCTCCGGTATTCAATCAATTTAAACAAGAGCTACTTCTTCATCTCAAGGACTCATAGATGCTTACAAATACCTTCAAAGCTAATTATTCAGTTGGCGCTATAGCCAATGGTATTAAAACTGATACATTTACTTTTTTTCTACTTTTTTTTTATTCTAGAGTAATTGGTTTAGATCCTTTATTAGCATCATTAGCAATAGGCCTTGCGCTAATAATAGATTCGTTTACTGACCCTTTAATGGGCACAATTTCTGATAGAACTAACAGTAAATATGGAAGAAGGCATCCCTTTATGTTTGTCTCGTTTCTACCAATAGCAATTTTTTACATATTACTTTTCACACCAAAGCCAGATTGGGATTTGTCTCAAACACAACTATTTTGGTGGATGTTTATTTCTGCTTCAATGACAAGAATTGGAATGACATTGTTTGAAGTACCTCATCGTTCATTTGGAGCTGAGATAACTAAAGATTACATAGAGAGAACTAAACTATTCTCATGGAGAGAAATGTTTGCTTGGACTGCAGGGATATCTAATGCTTTTCTTGCCTATAATGTTTTTTTTAAATCAACTCCAGAATACTCATATGGACAGCTAAATCCAGATGCATATTTTCCTCTTGCTCTAACTGGTGCCTCAGTTATGGTTCTCAGCGTACTTTATTCGACTATATCAACTAGAAAGGAAATACATAATTTATCTAAATGGTCTGGTTCAATATCACTATCACAAATTTTTACTGAATTAAAAATCGCCATATCTAATAAATCATTTATTTTATTCTTTTTAGGAAGTCTTACTCTTTCTATTTCATGGGGATTGCTTAATAGTCTTACTTTATTTATTAATACAGATTTCTGGGGTTTAAAAGGGAGTCAAATTGGTATTTTTCTATATATATATTTTGGAGCAGCATTTCTAGCTTTTTATATTACTCCAAAGCTTGTCTCAAAAATTGGTAAAAGAAATTTTGTATTATTTTGTGTATTTGGAGTGGCTATTGCATCCCCAGTTGCATTTATTTCTTACAATTTAGGTCTAACTCCTGAAAAAGGAACTACTTCACTTGTTTTATTTTTATGTTTCCCATTAGTGTTTATATCTACCTTTAGTATTGCTGGAAATATGACACGTGATGCAATGATTGGAGATATTGCTGATGAAGTAGACTTGCAAAGTGGTAAAAGGCAAGAGGGAGTCTTATATTCAGCTGTTTCATTTGTTCAAAAAGTAAATACTGCAATTGGAGCTATAACTGGTGGATTAACATTATGGGTTCTAAATATTACTAAGGAAACACCCACATATGATCAAGCCTACACGCTATTTTTTGTTCAAGGTGTAATTGGCCCAATTTTGTTAATAATACCAATCATATTCTTTTATTTTTATTCATTAGATATCAATAAACATAAAGAAATATTGAGAGCACTTAAAGAGCGGGTTTAAATCATTAAACAAGAATTTCTATTGATTTTGAAATTCTTTTCCATAAAGCCTTTTCAGCTGTACTTGGATCACTTGATACATTATTTATAAAGTGAATTAATAACTCATCTAATGAATTTAAGTCATTAGATGTTTTATTAAACTTATTTGTAAGCATTTCCATTTGAATAGATTGCCTTAAATCAATATCTTTCTTAAGAGAGTCAAGATTAGCAAGAGATTCTAATTTTACGCATGAATATCTGAGCTTTTCTGTATTTGATTTTTCTAAAGGCTCTTTATTTAATTTATTTTTTATAGATGAAGGAAGATCATTATTATCTAAATCATTCTTAACAAAAGACTCTAATAGAGATACATATGAATTAATTTTTGTTTCTTTTTGCTTGATTTGTAATTCAGATTTTTTTGATTTTATTAGTTTCTTTATAGATTCGTATTCTTTTGATTTATTTATATTTTTTAGCTCATTTAAATTATTACTAGCATCATAAATTGATATTTCATCAGATTTTAGATTTGTTAATATTTCTTGTGCTTTTTCTAACTCACCATCAATAATTTCTTTTTTAACATTAAAAAACCTATCTGCACTTTTATTAAATGTTTCCCAAAGTTTATTATCTAGTTTTCTTCCAGCTGACCCAGCTTTCTTCCATTCGTTTTTAAGATCATTAAATTGTTTAATACAAATATCATTATCTTCATTTGAAATGGCATCAACTTTAGCTATTAAAGACTCTTTTGCACTAACTACTAATTGCTCTTGTTTTTTTATCTGATCATTAATAGGCTTCTTTGCTTCGAAATATAATTTTTTTAACTTATTTAAATCTTTATCTAAAACAGGAGCAAATTGTTGCCATTTATCAAAAGTATCTCTTAAATAAAAAATAAGTGTTTTTGCATCAGGCCATTTTTTTGAATTATTCTCAACATAGCTGTCAATTTTATGAATTATTTTTATTCTTTCCTTTGCATTATTAATTTTAATATCCTTTAGTTCATCAAAGTATTCACCACAAGGCTCCCAGGCCTTGTTGGTAAGTTCATTAAACTTCGTCCATTGATCTCTTGATGCTGGTCTACTAGACAAATCCAGTAATTGCCATTTAGTTTGGATATCATGAATTAAATGAGCTTGTTTCTTTAGCTCTTTAAGAGGGCTGTCGATAATATTAGATATCTCTTTAATCAATTCATCTCGTTTAGGATTTGTAGCAAACGATGACATCTCATCAAAATATCTAGATTGACCAATAGCAAAATTTAGTTTGTGCCTTAATTTATTAGGAACTTTATTAAACGTTTTAGTTTTAGAGATGACGTCTCTTACTTTTTTTTGAGCAATCTTAATAGAACCATCTGAAAATAATTTCTCAGCTTCTTCTAACTGCTTAAATAAATCTTGACTAGTTTCCACAATATTCTCTTTTGATGTTTATAATTATAACAAATGAAAAAACGAATTCTAACAGGTATTACTACAACTGGTACTCCTCATATTGGAAATTATTTAGGTGCCATCAAGCCTGCAATCAATTTAGCTAGTGATTTTGATGAATCCTTTTATTTTCTAGCTGATTATCATGCAATCATAAAGAACTCAGACTCAAATGCGGTTGGTCAGTCAGTAGAAGATATAGCTTTAGCATGGCTTTCATGTGGACTCGATACAAATAAATCTTTTTTTTATAGACAATCGGATGTACCAGAAATTCTTGAATTAAGCTGGATTTTAAGCTGCGTCACAGCAAAAGGTTTAATGAACAGGTCTCATGCATACAAGTCAGCTACATCAATGAATACAGATGAGGAAGATAAAGGAATTACAATGGGTCTGTTTTCATACCCCGTTCTTATGGCTGCTGATATCTTAATGTTTAATGCAACGCATGTGCCAGTTGGCAATGATCAAATTCAACATATAGAGATGACCAGAGATATAGCAGGGCGCTTTAATCATATTTATAAAAAAACATTTGAACTACCTGAAGCAATTATTCAAGATAAAAATAATACTGTCCCTGGTATTGACGGAAGGAAAATGAGTAAATCTTATAAAAATATAATTCCACTTCTGTCTTCAGAGAAGCAATTAAAAAAATCAATTCTAAAGATTGTTACTAACTCTCTTGAGCCCGGAGATCCAAAAGATACAAAAGACTGCACTATACATTCTTTATATACATATTTTGCATCTAAAGATGAAGTTGATGAGCTCACTAATGCATACAAAGAAGGTATAGGCTGGGGAGATGCAAAAAATATGCTATTTGATGTGATAAATAGAGATATTGCCCCTATAAGGAATAAGTATGAAACTCTTTCGTCTGATAAGACTTTAATTAATGATCTTTTAAGTGACGGAGCTTCCAAAGTCAGAATTTCTGCAAAAGAAATGATATCTAATCTTAGAGATTCTATTGGTATTAAAATAATATCTTAATGAAATCAACTGGCTCATCATGGCTTAAATTTGGCCTATTTTCGGTTGGTCTTGGTCAATCTTTTGTTTTTGTCATAGTGCCTCCTTTGGCTCGTGATCTTGGTATGACAGAAATACAAACTTCTTTAGTATTTGCATTCTCTGCTATTGCCTGGGCTTTAACTAGTGCGTCATGGGGAAGAGCTAGTGATCGTTACGGCAGAAGAAATATCGCTATGCTAGGACTAATAGGTTATGCAGCTTCATTAGTAACAATGATAACTCCACTTTTTTTAGTAGAGAAAAATATACTAGATGTAGTTTTTTTATTTCCATTACTAATATTTGGTAGATTATTGAATGGTCTTTTAGGCTCTGCAACTAGGCCGGCTGCATTTGCATATGTTGCAGATAATAGTTCAAGAGACAAAAGAACAGTTAAATTTGCAAGATTAGAATCAAGCTTTCTTCTTGGTACTGTAGCAGGACCACTTATTGGTGGCTTTCTAATATTAATTACAAAAGAAACACCGTTCTATGTATTTAGCTTTATGGCACTGATAGCATCAATTGGAATATATTTTAATATCGATAATACAAGTTCTCATAAAAAAACTATTGAGCCATCTGAAAAAATATCTTGGTTGTCAAAGTCTATATGGCCGTTTCTTGCTTTAGCTTCAATAGCAAGTCTTACACAAGCATCATTGTTACAATCTATTGGTTTCTTTATATTTGATACATTTTCATATCTTGATGATCTACCAATCATTGTGAGTATGAGTTTTGCTTTATTATCAATCTCAACGATAGTAAGTCAGTATCTATTTACAGATGCTTTCCCTATATCTAATTTTAAATTACTAATATACGGTTCTTTTTTAATAATGTTTTCTTATATAACAATGGGATATTTTTCAAAGATTTCAATTTATTTTCTTTCAATAACCATAAATGGGCTTGGTGCAGGCATGTTAAGACCTGCTTTGTCGTCAGCCTTGTCACTTTCACAAACACCGGAAAATCAGGGATCTGCAGCAGGTTATTTAGGTTCCGTATATCCAATAGGCCATATGTTAACTCCGATTATAGCTATGCCAATCTATGCTATAAATCCATCTTTTCTATATTATTTCAGTTCTATCTTATGTATTAGCCTAATTATATTTATAATAAGTCATCCAATTTTTAGGATGAATAACGAAAATGAAAAAAGCACTATTAATAGTTAATTTAGGAACACCTGATAGTCCTTCATATTTTAGTGTTTTTAAATACCTTAGGCAGTTTTTATCTGATGAAAAAGTATTAAATGTTAATCCTATATTAAGATTTCTACTTGTTAATTTTATCATTTGCCCAACGCGGTCCTTTAGCTCATCAAAAATCTATAAACAAGTTTGGGATTCAAAGTATGGTTCACCACTTTTGCATAATACAAAAAAACTAAATTTGGCCTTGTCTGAAAAATTACCTGATGTTGATGTGCAATATGCAATGAGATATCAGTCCCCGTCGATAAAATCTGTGTTAGACGACATGTTAGCAAAGAATCCTGATGAGATAATTGTTTTACCTTTGTTCCCACATTATGCAGCAGCTACTACTGGATCAGTTTTTAAAGAGGTTTCAAGATGTCTTTCTAATAAATGGGTTATCCCTAAAATAACATTTATTAACCAATTCTATGATAATCCAAATTTTATTAATGCTTGGATTGATAAAACTAAGGGAATTAACCTAAGTTCATATGACAAAATAATATTCAGCTATCATGGCGTGCCCAACAGTCATGTAGATGATGTTTATTCAGGAAGCATGTGTAGTGATCATGATTGCGAAATTGCTATAACTGAAAAGAATAAATTTTGTTATAAAGCCACTGTATATGAAACAACAAAGTTAATTGCTGAAAGACTAAACCTTAATTCATCAAAATATATGGTTACATTTCAATCAAGATTGACAAATAAATGGCTTGATCCATTTACTGATGAAGTACTTGAAGGGTTGCCTAAAGATGGACACAAAAAAGTATTAGTATTCTCACCAGCCTTTACAGCAGATTGCTTAGAGACGATTATTGAGATTGGTGATGAATATAAAGAACTATTTATCGATGCTGGTGGCAAGGTCTTAGACTATGTTCCCTCATTAAATTATTCTGATCAATGGGCAGATGCTATTATTAACATAACAAATTTAGAAAGTTAGGGAGATATCATTGTTTAAAAAAGATTTATTAAAAGATAAACGTATATTAGTTACTGGAGCAGGTACTGGTTTGGGTAAGGAAATGGCTAATCATTATGCAGAACATGGCGCCAATCTCTTCATATGTGGAAGAAGAGAAAATGTACTAAAAGAAACTGCTACAGAAATTGAAGACAAATATGAAGTAAATGTTAATTATGAATCTTTAGATATTAGAGCTTCTAAAGATGTCGATGATTATGTGGGTAGAATATTTGAAGATGCTCCATTAGATGGTCTTGTCAATAATGCTGCAGGCAATTTTATTTCTCCTACTAAGGATCTTTCTCATAAAGGTTTTGATGCTATTGCTAATATAGTTTTTCATGGTACTTTTTATATGACTCATTCTGTTGGAAAAAGATGGATCGAATCAAAACATAAAGGTTCTATTATTTCTATATTAACTACTTGGGTTTGGACCGGTTCACCATATGTAGTCCCATCAGCAATGTCTAAATCTGGTTTGAATACGATGACGCAGTCATTAGCTGCAGAGTGGGGAAAATATGGAATTAAAGTTAATGCAATTGCGCCAGGGCCTTTTCCTACAAAAGGAGCATGGGAAAGACTAAATCCTAATGGTGATGATGGAAGTGTAATGGGAGAAGTTCCTCTTGGAAGAGTTGGTGAAATGGGTGAATTACAAAATCTTGCTACTTTTTTAATGGCTGACGGATGCGATTATTTAACGGGTCAGACAATTGCTATAGATGGAGCACAATATTTAACAGGTGGCGGTACATTCTCAAATTTAGATAAGCTTAGTGATGATGAATGGGAACAGATAAGGACGATGATAAGGTCGTCTAATACAAAAGATAAGGCCGATAGAGGTTAGGAGAAAATTATGCAAAATACATACGATGACATGAACAGAGTTTTATCTGATCAAAAAAAACATTTTATAAATGAAGGAATTCCTTCAATAGAACTTAGGCTAGATAGGTTAAATAGATTGAAATCTATGATTATGGACAATAGATACGATATTGTTGATGCTTTAAATTCAGATTATGGTAATCGATCTAAAAATGCGTCTTTAATGTCAGATGTTTATATGATTATTCCTGAGATTACTAAAGCCATTAAAAATATTAAAAAGTGGACTAAAGTGGAGAAGAGGTCTTCTAATTTTCCTTTTGGACTTCTTGGAGCTAAATCATATGTAAAGTATGAGCCTCTTGGCACAGTAGGTATGATTTCTCCCTGGAATTTTCCTTTGAATCTAGCATTAAGTCCATTAGCTGCAATATTTGCAGCAGGTAACCAGGTTATGCATAAACCAAGTGAAATGACACCTATAACAGCAGCTTTAATGAAAGATCTTTGTGATAAAACGTATGATGAGGTTGAGTTTGCAACGTTTTTAGGAGGACCAGAAGTTGGGGAGGCATTTACCAAGCTCCACTTTGATCACTTAATGTATACAGGCAGTGGAAACGTAGGTAGGCATGTAATGCAATCAGCTGCTGAAAACTTAGTTCCTGTAACTCTTGAGCTTGGTGGCAAGTCTCCAGTTATTATTGGTAATAGTGCAGATATGAAGGTATCAGCAAAGAGAATTATGTTTGGTAAAACTCTTAATGCTGGGCAGATATGTTTAGCACCTGACTATGTGATGGTACATAAGGATAAGAAGGAAGAGTTTATAAATGAGGCTAAAAATACAATTGAAGGATTTTTCCCTGATATCAAAAACAATGATGATTACACATCAATTATAAATGAAAAACATTTTGATAGAATTAATCATCTTTTGGATGATGCTAGAGAAAAAGGAGCACATGTAGAACAGATTAATCCATCTAACGAGGACTTTTCACAACAAGAATTTTATAAAATACCTCCTACCATTGTCACCAATACAAATGATGATATGAAAATAATGTCTGAAGAAATTTTTGGGCCTGTTCTTCCAGTTGTTGAATACGATGACATTAAAGAAGCAATAACTACTGTTAATGCAAAAGATAGGCCACTTGGATTATATTATTTTGGAACTGATAAATCTGAAGAAGCAAAAATATTAAACAATACTTCATCTGGTGGTGTAACTATTAATAATGTAGTGGGCCATATACAACAGGCAGATCTTCCTTTTGGTGGAGTTGGACCTTCTGGGATGGGAAGATATCATGCATATGATGGGTTTAAGAATTTTTCAAATCCAAGAGCTTTTTATAAAGATGTAGGCTTTAAGCTAGATAAATTATTTGAGGGTATCAGACCGCCTTACAAAGAAGGGTTTGAAAAACTCGTAAAAACATTACTCAAATAACAAATATTTTGTGTTTTCTTTATCCTTTAAATTAGCTTTAAAATATTTTAAGTCTAATAAAGGAGGAGCTTTCTCTTTTACTTCATTTTTAGCTATTACTGGTCTCAGTATTGGTGTTGCAAGTCTAATTATCGTTATGTCTGTTATGAATGGATTCGAGAGAGAGCTGCAAGAAAGAATATTAGGAGTAGTTCCACATGCTGTAATTTATTCAGACAAACCAATAGATAATTATCAAGATATTGTTAACAACATATCAAAAAATACTGAAGTTGTTAAAGCTGCCCCCTATATTGCATTCCAAGGGTTAATTTCTTATAAAGATGTGTCTAAAGGTGTCTCTATAACTGGAATTGATATAGATGCTGAAAAAGAAATGTCCATTCTTCCTGACTACATAACATATGGATCTATTAAATCATTGGATGAAGACAACTCAATTATTATTGGTTCATGGCTTGCTTCATATTTGGGAGTTTTTATAGGCGATTCAATAAATATAACAACATCTGATATCAAAACATCAATCTTAGGCTCCTACCCGAGATCAGTCTCTTTAAAGGTTGTAGGTATATTTGAGTTACGAGCAGAAATAGATCAATCTCTTGCATTAATATCACATAAATTAGCTCAAAAATTTAAGAATATCCCAGAACAAACTCTCTCAATAAGGATTAAATCATCTAATCTATT
>CABXTT010000008.1 GCA_902515155.1 uncultured SAR86 cluster bacterium
CAATGCTTCTTGCAGAAGTTTTTGATAAAGCAGGAGTGCCAAATGGGGTATTTAATCTTGTTAATGGCTATGGACCAGTTGTCGGCGCCGCATTGTCTGAAAATAATGATGTGGATATGATGTCATTCACTGGTTCAACTAGAGCAGGAATTGCAGTAGCACAGGCATCAGCTGTTTCGGTCAAGAGAGTCCATCAAGAACTTGGTGGAAAATCTTCTAATATCATTTTAGATGATGCTGCAGATATCGAAAAATCTGTAAAAGGTGGGGCTGGACATTGTTTTTTAAATACCGGACAGTCATGCAATGCACCAACTAAGATGCTCGTCTCATCAAAAAACTATGAAAAAGCTGTTGAGGTTGCAGCAGCAACTGCTAAAGCAACTACTGTTGGTGATCCTCAAGAAGAATTTAGAATGGGCCCAATTGCAAACAAAGCTCAGTATGAAAAAGTCCTAAGAATGATTGAAATTGGTATTGAAGAAGGGGCTACTTTAGTTGCTGGTGGTGTTGATAAACCAGAGGGATATGACAAAGGTTATTATGTTCAACCTACTGTATTTGCTAATGTAACTAATGATATGACTATTGCAAAAGAAGAAATATTTGGACCTGTCTTATCTATCATTAAGTATGAAACAGAGGAAGAAGCAATAAAAATTGCTAATGATACTGAATATGGATTAGCTGGATACGTTCAAGGCGAGCCAAAACATGCTCATGAGATTGCTAAACAAATTAGAGCTGGACAAATTATTATTAATGGAGGCGCAAGAGGAACAGGCGCACCTTTTGGTGGATACAAGTCTTCTGGAAATGGAAGAGAGCATGGAGTACATGGTTTGGAAGAATGTCTAGAAACAAAAGCAATAATTGCTCCGGGAACTTAATCTAATAAGTCTGGTTCTTTTTTAACTATCATATCAAAAGCTGGTTGGTAACTTGCCCAGGCAGCAATATCATTGGCTATAAAATTTCTAGTTTTTACTGCTGTATCATGAGACACAGATATTGGTTTTCCAGCTGCTTCTGCCATCAGTTGAGCTTGGCAACATCTTTCCATGGACATATAAAACCATAATGCAACATCGACTGATGGACCGGTTGTTAAAATGCCATGGTTTTGCAGAATAATAACCTTCTTATCTCCCAATGCTTTTGCAATTTCGTCTCCTTCATCTACTTCCTCTACAACTCCAGAAAAATCTTTATATATAGCTTGAGTTTCATAAAATGCACATGCATCTTGTGAAATAGGATCGAGAGGTCTACCCAATGTTGAAAAGGTCCTCCCATATATAGAATGAGAATGAGCAGCTGCGTTTACATCTGGACGAGCAGCATGAAGCCTTGAATGAATTGCGAAAGCTGCGATATTGACATCTTTATCTCCTTGAACAACTTTTCCATCATGATTAACTAATATTAGGTCAGATACAGAAATTTGTGAAAAATGAACGCCAAGAGGGTTCACCCAAAAATGATCTGAAAATTCTGGATCTCTAAGAGTAATATGCCCAGCAACACCTTCATTAAAGCCAAAATGAGCAAACATTCTAAATCCAGCTGCAAGTTTTTCTAATTGATTTCTTCTTAACTCAGCTACATTTTTAAATTCTGTCATTTCAAGGCCTTTTCCTTTAAGTGGAAGCCTTCCGTCTGTTATGTTTATCTTAATTGGCGAAACATTTGTCATTCTATATCCCTCTATCCTTTATTGAATGTTAAAATAGCTTACCAAAAAAAGGCATTATTATGAAATTTAGAATTGAAAAAGATAGTTTAGGTGAGGTCAAAGTCCCTCAAAAAGCATTATGGGGTGCTCAAACTCAAAGAGCACTTGATAACTTTAAAATAAGTGGGATAAAGTTTGCTTTTCCTTTTGGACGCTCGTTTATAGAAGCTTTGGGCATTATTAAATATTCTGCAGCATCAGCAAATAATAAATTAAAACTCCTTCCTAAGAATAAAGCTGCAGCCATAAAGACAGCTTCGAAAGATGTCATGCTTGGTGTATATGATGAATCCTTTCCATTAGATGTTTTTCAAACAGGTTCTGGTACAAGCACTAATATGAATGCAAATGAAGTAATTGCAAATGTAGCTTCTAAGAAATCAAAATCGATTATCAATGCAAATGATGACGTTAATATGAGTCAAAGTTCTAATGATGTTATACCAACAGCTATTTGTATTAGTGCCTTAATTGATATGCACAGAATCCTTCTTCCAAATATGGATGGGTTGATAAAAGCAATAGATGTAAAAATGAAAAAAGTTAAGGGTAATACTAAAACTGGAAGAACCCATCTTATGGATGCCATGCCAATCGATTTTGCTCAGGAGCTTTCTGGTTGGAAAGCTCAACTTGAGTCTTCTAAAAAAACTTTAATAGCTGCTACTAGTAGAATGAATGAATTACCCCAAGGGGGAACAGCAATTGGAACCGGCATAAATACCCATAAAGACTTTTCTAAAAACTTCTGTGAAGAAGTAAATAAAATCGCTAAGTTAAAAACAAAACCAGCTAAAAATTTTTTTCAAGGATTAAGCTCTGTTGATAATGCAGCTGAACTATCTTCAGCTTTAAAAAACTTGAGTACGATATTAATGAAAATATCAAACGATTTAAGATGGATGAATAGTGGGCCATTAACTGGGCTTGGAGAGATTGAATTAGAGGCACTTCAGCCTGGAAGTAGCATAATGCCGGGTAAAGTAAATCCTGTTGTTCCTGAAGCTGTAGCTATGGCTTGTGCTGATGTAATCGGTAATGATGTGAGTATTACTGTTGCCTCACAAAGTGGAAACTTTCAATTAAACGTAATGCTTCCATTGGTTGCATATAATCTTTTAAAAAGTATTAATCTTCTAGGCAATGCAATGCCTTTACTATCAAATAAAGCTATAAAAACTTTTAAAATTAATGCAAAAAATATCAATGAATCTTTATCAAAGAATCCTATTTTAGTAACTGCTTTAAATAGAAAAATTGGTTATGGCAAGGCTGCTTTGATTGCTAAAAAGGCTTATAAAGAAAATAAAGCAATTATTGATGTTGCTAGTGAAGAAACTGGTATCAGTAAAGCTGAGTTAAAAAAATTACTTGATCCTTCAAAACTAACCAAAGGTGGTTTAAGTGGCTAATTTATCTGATGAAACCTGTGAGGCATGCCGAATAGATGCACCTCTTGTTTCTCAGGAAGAAGCTAAAGCTTTGTTGACTAATCTAGATGATTGGCAATTAATAGAAACACCCATTAATCAGCTGCATAAAGTCTTTCATTTTCCTGATTACCAAGGTTCTTTAGATTTTTCTAATAAAATTGCAAATTTGGCTGAGCAAGAGGATCATCATCCTAAAATATCTTTAGAATGGGGAAAAGTTTCTGTATTATGGTGGTCGCATAAAATAAACGGACTTCATAGAAATGATTTTATTTGTGCTTCGAAGACTGATGATTTATATAAAGAAAATTGAAAAAAATAACTTTAATATATTCAGGTGGGTCTGATTCATTTACTTTATTACATGATGCTCTTAATAAAGGATTTAATGTAGATTGCATTACTTTTAATTATGGGCAAAAGCATTTAAAAGAAATTGAATTTGCTAAAAGTGTATGTGATGAACTAAATATAAAACAAACTTTTATAAAGATTGGAAATTCAGATGAAATTTTTGGATCAACGTCTTTAGTTCACGAAGATAAAGAAATTCCTTACGGAAGTTATAAAGAAGAGTCCATGAAATCTACTATCGTTCCTAATAGGAATATGATTTTTCTTTCCTACGCTATAGCTTATTCCATTGCAAATGAGATTGATGAAGTATGGTATGGAGCTCATGCTGGAGATCATTTTATATATCCTGACTGTCGACCAGAATTTTTGAAATCAATGGACCAAGCTGCAAATTTATGTGACCCATCACAAGTATCTATTAAGGCTCCTTTTATAAATCTAGATAAAGGAGAAATTTTTAAAATAGGAATTAATTTAAATTTGGATTATTCAAAAACATGGACTTGTTATGAGGGAAAAGAATTAGCTTGTGGAGAGTGTGGCTCCTGTGTGGAGAGACTTGAAGCATTTGCAAATAATAATCATATTGATCCTATTGGATATAGATAATGTATTCAATTAAAGAAATATATAAAACTATTCAAGGCGAGGGCGCCCAGAGTGGAAGAACTGCAGTTTTTGTAAGATTCACAGGTTGTAATTTGTGGTCAGGAAAAGAAAAACATAGAGAATCTTCTATATGTAATTTTTGTGATACCGATTTTGTAGGCACTGATGGCATTAATGGAGGAAAATATTCTTGCAAATCGTTAGTATCAAAAATTAAGGATATTTGGCAATCCAAAGAGAGAGGTTACATTGTTTTTACCGGCGGTGAGCCAATGCTTCAACTAGACGAAGAACTTATTTTACTTTGTAAGGAAAATAATTTTGAGACTGCCATAGAAACTAACGGGACTATAAAAATTGATTTTGATATAGATTGGATATGCGTGTCTCCAAAAGCTGGAAGTGACTTAGTTGTTAAAAATGGAAATGAATTAAAGGTAGTTTTTCCTCAATCAGAATTTAATTTAGATATGATGAAGAAACTATCTTTTGAGCATTATTTTCTGCAACCTATGGACAGTAAAGAGATTGATCAAAATACTAAAAATGCTATAAGTTATTGCTTAAAAGATCCTGTATGGAAATTAAGTATTCAACAACATAAATTACTCGGAATCGACTAGATACTTTTTTTTCTTTCAAGTCTTGGTTATAATCCGACATGGACAAAGTAAAATCAAAAGCATTAACCTTTGACGATGTACTTCTCTTACCTCGGTATAGCGATTTTATACCTAGTGAAGCGTCAACCAAAACTCAATTAACAAAAAGCATATCAATTAAACTGCCATTAGTATCTGCAGCTATGGATACCGTAACCGAATCTAAAATGGCAATTGCCTTAGCAGAGGCTGGTGGAATTGGAATAATTCACAAAAACAACACTATTGAAGAACAATCTTTTCAAGTAAGAGCAGTAAAAAAATATGAAAGTGGTGTTGTAAGGGACCCCATAACAATAAGTTCTAACAAATCTATTTCAGAATTAAAACAACTAACTGATGAATTGAATATTTCAGGCATGCCAGTTGTTGATGATAATGAACTAAAGGGTATCGTTACAAGTAGAGATTTTAGATATGCTGATAATATGGATGATAAGGTCTCATCAATCATGTCGCCAGCTGAAAAACTTATAACTGTCTCAGAAGGAACATCTCAAGAGAAAGTAAAAAAGTTAATGTATGAAAACAGGATTGAAAAAATTCTTGTCTTAGATGAGTCAGGCTCATTAAGTGGTTTAGTTACCATGAAAGATATAGAAAAATCAGCTGAACATCCAGATGCCACTAAAGACTCCTCTGGAAGATTAATAGTTGGAGCAGCATTGGGAACCGGTTCCGATACTTTAGAGAGAGCGACTGCACTTAATGATGTTGGTGTAGACGTATTTGTTATAGATAGTGCTCACGGTCATTCTAAGAATGTCTTAGATACAATAAAAATGATCAAAAATGAATTTCCTAATATAGATATTATTGGAGGCAATGTTGCTACACCTGAGGGCGCACTAGAGATTGTTAAAGCTGGTGCTGATGCTGTAAAAGTTGGAATGGGTCCAGGGTCAATTTGTACTACAAGAATTATTGCAGGCATTGGCGTACCTCAAATAACTGCTATTTTAAGTATAAAAGAAGCACTCAAAGGAAAAGACATTAGTATTATTGCAGACGGAGGAATTAGGTTTTCAGGCGATATCTCAAAAGCAATAGTTGCTGGTGCCGACTCAGTAATGTTGGGCAGTCTTTTTGCTGGAACTGAAGAAGCTCCAGGTGAAGTTGAATTATTTCAAGGAAGAAGCTTTAAAACATACAGGGGCATGGGATCGATTGCGGCAATGACAGAAAGACAAGATGCAAATAGATATTTTCAAGAAGATGTTGATTCAGAGAAATTGGTGCCTGAGGGTATCGAAGGCAGAGTGCCTTATAAAGGAGCTGTAATTAATGTTATCGACCAATTAATAGGCGGCTTAAGACAGAGTATGGGTTATGTTGGCTGTAGAACCATTGAAAAAATGCAAAAAGATAGCCAGTTTGTTGAGATAACAAATGCTGGAATGGCTGAGAGCCATGTTCACGATGTAATGATTACAAAAGAAGCGCCAAATTATCAAAGAAGTTAAAACAAATATTCCAAGTGATAAATCTATCTACTAAACGTAAAGAAATAGATACTATTTTGGTTCTAGACTTTGGATCTCAATATACTCAACTCATTGCTAGAAGAGTAAGAGAGAGTAATGTTTATTCTGAAATATTACCTTGGGATATAGATGAAGATAAAATTAAATCTATGAGCCCAAAGGGCATAATTCTTTCAGGTGGGCCAGATTCAGTTACTAATACATATACACCTAGGGTTCCTAAAATAGTTTTTGAGTTAAATATTCCCATTCTTGGGATATGTTATGGGATGCAGACTTTAGCTGAGCAAATGGGTGGTCAAGTGATTTCTGCAGACCAAAAAGAGTTTGGATATGTTGAGCTTAAGATAAATAACGAATCAGTTTTATTTTCTGATTTACAAAAGTCCTTAAATGTATGGATGAGTCATGGCGATCAAGTTCAAGATCTTCCTGATGATTTTGAGCTTGTAGCTTCTACCGAAACTGCACCTATTGCTGCAATGCAGCATAACTCGAAGCCTATTTATGCACTTCAATTTCACCCAGAAGTTACTCATACTGAAGATGGAAAAGTTGTCCTCGATAATTTTATTTTTAAAGTATGCAATGCAAGCAAAGATTGGAAAATGGATGACCTAATTTCTAATAGAATCGACGAGATAAAAAAACAGGTAAAAGACAATAAAGTATTACTAGGTTTGTCAGGAGGTGTTGATTCTTCAGTAACTGCAGCATTACTTCATCAAGCTATCGGAAATAAATTAGTTTGTGTATTTGTTGATAATGGCCTACTTAGAAAAGGCGAAGCAGAAGAGGTGATGGAGACATTTAAAGAAAATATGAATTTAAATGTAATTAAGTCAGATAGTGAAGAGGTCTTTCTTAGGCACTTAAAAGGAATTCATGATCCAGAACAAAAAAGAAAAATAATTGGTAGAACTTTTATTGATGTCTTTGATACTGAAGCAACTAAATTAAAGGATATTCATTTTTTAGCACAAGGTACTATATATCCAGATGTTATTGAGTCATCTGGTTCAGAATCAAAAGAAGCTAGAGTTATAAAATCTCATCACAATGTTGGTGGATTACCTGATGAAATGAAAATGGAATTAGTAGAACCATTAAGGGATTTATTTAAAGATGAGGTAAGAAAGATGGGAGTTGAGTTAGGCCTTGCTCCTGAGATGCTAAACAGACATCCTTTTCCAGGACCGGGATTGGGTGTTAGGATCCTTGGTGAAATAACTAAAGAAAAAACTAGTATCCTAAAAGAAGCCGACCATATATTTATACAAGAACTTATAAAAGCAGATCTTTACAATAAAGTTAGTCAAGCTTTCGCAGTTTATTTACCAATAAAGTCAGTTGGTGTAGTAGGGGATGAGAGAAGATATGCAGAAGTAATTGGTCTTAGAGCAGTAGAGACTGTAGATTTCATGACAGCTAGATGGGCTCATTTACCCTACGAATTTCTTGAGCATGTCTCAAATCGAATTGTTAACGAAATAGAAGAGGTTAGTAGGGTTGTTTATGACATTTCAAGCAAGCCTCCAGCAACTATTGAGTGGGAATAAACTTAAAAATGAAATTTTTTGGTTGGAGAATGGTATTTACTGGTCTTACCCTTGAATTTACTGTTGTAGGTTTCCTTTTTTATAGTTTTCCTGTTATCTGGCCTTACCTGATATTAGAACTAGGCATGACTGAAAGTCAGCTTGGAATGGTTTCCGCATTCTATTTTATACCTGTGGCAATTTTGGCAATTATTATAGGCCGTGCCCTTGATAAATATTCTGTTAAAAATTTTATGATGATAGGGGCTATAATTTATGCCATAGGACTTTTCTCTTTAAGTTTTATAAATTCTTATTGGTCTCTGCTGACGATTTATCTTACCATTCTTGCCTTGGGATCAATTATGATGGGAAATTTAGCTGTAGCTAAATTAATCTCAAATTGGTTTGATAAAAATGCTGGCAGAGCTCTAGGTATTGCAGCAATAGGTATTTCCTTTTCTGGGGTTGTGCTACCTTTGGTTGTTGACCCTCTTCTTGATTTAGTGGGCTGGAGAAATGTTTATGTAATCTTTGCTTCTGTAGTCCTTTTCATTATTTTGCCTCTTATCTTTTTTACTGTCATTGATGATCCAAAGATCGTCAATCAAGTTAAAGACGGTATAAAAAAAGATAATGAAGAAGAATCCCTGCCTAAGGAGATGACTGCAAAAGATCTTTTATCTAAAAAAGTTTTTTGGATAATTTCCTTAGCATTTGCCTTTCAATTTCTTTCCATGATGGGTGTGCTTGCTTTCTTACCCGTTCATGCAAGCAAAATGGGACTAGATGAAATTTGGAATTTTTTAGGTATTCCGGTCAAACAATACGTTTTTGCTTATACTTTATCTGCTTTTGGTGGGCTCCTGGGAAAAATAATATTTGGCTATCTCATGGATATGATGAAAGCTGCATATCCCTCAATGATGGCGATGTTACTTCAAGCATTTGGTATCTTTGGGATTACTTATTTTAATGAACCAAGTATATTTCTTATAAGTGCATTCGTATTTGGTTTAGGTTTTGGTGCTGCAACACCTCTTATGACTGCTTGTTACTTAAGAATTTTTGGAGCACACAATCTTGGGAAAGCCAGAGGTATATCATCTCCAATTGTTGCTCCTCTTCAACCAATTGGAATTCTTATAACAAGCATTCTAATAGGTTTTCAAGATACTTACTTTGTAGCTTTTAATATTATGGGATGTTTTGCTCTAGTTGCTGTAGTTTTGGCAAGCCAGATTCAAGAACCTGAAATTAATATTGCTTTTGACACAACAAGCAAGTGACCAAAGCATTGTATAATCTCTTACATTGTATAATCTCTTAATAAAAACTTTGTATGAAACACTCAATTTATAAGTATATTCATACATACAATAATGATTAAAAAATGAAACATCTCTCATGCAAACTAGATACAATCTTTTTTGAAAACCCTGGAAAAAAGGGTTTCACAGTCATAAACCTATTTCACAGTCATGAACCTATTTAGTGGGATTAAATGATTAAAGTAGGGTTGATTATTGATGAAAACAATTTGTCCAAGCAGGCAATAGACTTGATTAACAGAAGTAAAAAATCAAGTAATTATGAAGTTTCAGTAATAATAAATCAAATTAACAAGGATAAAAAATCTTTTTTTAAGAGGCTATTAAACTATAAAAAAAAGAATGGGCTATTAGGATTTTTAGCAAGATTTTTATGGACGCTTACATTAAAGATAGATCAATTAATATGCTCACTAATTTTCAAACACGAAAGTAATTTGATTTTAGATAGCATTGATAAAGAGAAATATGACTACTTAGACTGTCAACTCGACATATCAAATAGTGGCTACATATATAACTTTAAAGAAATTGATATAAACAAAATAAAAAATAAAAATTTAGATGTCTTAATTAGATTTGGAAGTGGGATTCTTCAGGGAGATATCTTAGACTTATGCAGATTTGGAATTTTATCCTTTCATCATGGTGATAATTTTGTGAATAGAGGTGGCCCACCAGGTTTTTGGGAGGTATACAACAAGGAAGACTCCTCAGGGTTTATTATCCAACAATTGACCGAAGAAATAGATGGAGGAAATATTTTACTAAGAGGAAGAATAACAACGTCTCCTATTTTTTCTAATAACCAATTTAGATTATATGAAAAGGCAAATATATTTATGCACATAATTCTCGACAAGCTTGGAAATAATGATAACTTGCCTATATATTGGGATAAAAAACCTTACTCTTATCCATTATATAAAAACCCTAATGTATATGCTCAGTTCAAATACTTCTTTAACATCCTTCTGCCCTTTGTTTTTTTAAAATTTTTTAGAAGATTTGTTTTTAGAAAAAGAAGAAGATGGAATGTAGCATATCAATATGTTGACAACTGGCGTGATGTTGTTCTGAGAAAATCAAAAACTATTAAAAATCCATCTAATAGATATTTAGCAGATCCTTTTGTATGGTCATATAATAAACGAACTATTTGTTTTGTTGAGGATTATAGTTACGAAACTCAAAAAGGTCATATAGCAGCAATTGAAATTTCAAAAAAAGGTTACAAAATGCTTGGGGCTGTTTTAGAAGAAAATCATCATCTCTCGTATCCATTCATATTCGAATATGAAAATAAAATATATATGTGTCCAGAATCTGCAGATAACAAATCAATAGATGCTTATGTTTGTGAAGAATTTCCAACCAAATGGAAGCATCAAAAAAGATTAATGAACAATGTATGTGCAGCAGATACAAATATATTTATGATGGGTAATAAATGGTGGCTATTTACAAGCATAGATACCTCTAAAATCGAAGAGAATTGTTCAGAACTACACATATTTTACTCTGAATCACCCATTACTGAAAATTGGATTCCCCACAAAAATAATCCAGTAATATTTGATTCAAAATTTGCTCGCAATGGAGGTTTAATTATTGAAGATAATGAGATATTTCGTGTTTTTCAAAAACAAAAAATTGATCTCTATGGAGCTTCAATGGGCATCGCAAAAATTAAAGTACTTAATGAGAATGAATATGAGGAACAAATTCTATTCAATATAACACCAAATTTTTTTAATAATATTAATGGCACACATAGTTATAATTATAAAAATGGTATCGTAGTTTTAGACTATGCTAAAAATGATAATGTAAAAAAATGAAAACATGAAAATTTGTATAGTTTTTGGTCACTACAACACTAAAGATTCCTTTAATGCATCTGTTAGAGATACCTTTATTGAAGAATCAAAAAAAATAGGACATGAAATAGATTTAATTAATTTGTTTGATGAAGAGGAACAATTACCGTTTTACAGAAGTGATATAAATCCTCCTCCACAATTGGTAATGGATTACAGAAGCAGACTTGAAGAAGCAGATGTTATGTTTTTAATGAGTGCTTGTCATAATTTACGAATGAATGTGATTCTCGAAAATTGGATTGATTGGGTTCTGCATCCAACTTGGTTCTTTACTTATAAATCATTGCTTCCGGATAGCAAGTTTTTTGGGAACTATGGATATCCTGTTGCAGGAGCAATGAAAAATAAAATTGGTATTGTTTCAATGACTTACGGCGGACCAATGGTGAGTTATTTTAACTTTTCTCTTTTTGACAATATTCCATATAGAAGATTAAAAAAGTCAGTATTCCAACTAGGAGGACTAAAAACTAAATATTTAAGATTCTATTCAGTTCTCCCAAATATGAAGAAAAGAGACTTTAATAAGAATATGCAAAAAGTAAGAAAGTTTGCAAGAAGTATCAAATAATAAAGCGAAACTATGAACGACCCTCTAGATCTGAAAAAATACATAAGAAATGTTAAAGATTTTCCAATTGATGGAATTGAATTTAGAGATATAACTAGTTTAATCGAAACTCCTGAGGCATTTGTAAAGACATGTAAAGAGTTAGCACGTATCTCTAGAGAATTCAGTGCTACATCAATTGCAAGTATTGAAAGTAGAGGGTTTATTTTTGCAGGATCAATCGCTTGTGACTTAGCTTTACCGTTCGTATTGGCAAGAAAACCAGGAAAATTACCTAATAAAACTTTTAAAAAAGACTTCGATCTAGAATACGGAAGTACATCAATTGAAATTCAGGAAAATACATCCTTTAAAGACTCTGATCGTGTGGTGATTATTGATGATTTGGTAGCTACTGGAGGAACAGCAATAGCTTGCGCAGAATTACTGACAGAAAATTTTGAAATTAAAAAATCAAATATTCTTATTCTAGGAGTTATTGATTTACCATCATTAGGCGGAAGCAATCTAATTAAAGATCAAGGTTATAATATTGAGACACTTGTTAGCTACTAGATATCAAGAATGAAAAAAAATTACTTAAAAATACTAGTTATTACCTTAGGTCTTAATTTTACTAATTTATCTGCAAATGATAGGCCTGAGTGGTTTATTCCTCCTCCTTTAAATCCTGAAGGAGTTCAGCTTGAAACTGTAAAGCTAGATGATGGTGTATATGCTCTTCTTTCAAACACTCCGTTTGCTGATAATGCGGGATTTATCGTTGGTAAAGATAGTGTTTTAGTTGTTGATGCTCATTTTAATGGGAAGATGGCATCACAAATCATCACTGCCGTTAGGGAAGTAACAAATTTACCAATAGAGTACTTGGTCAATCTAAATGCATTTGGTGATCATGTTTTTGGAAACTATGCCTTTCCTAAATCAACTAAAATCATTTCCCATGAAAAAACTCTCAATTTTTTAAAAGAAAACTCATTAGAAAAAAGAAAAAAAATAATTTCTGTAACCGTTGAAGGTGATATGTCAATTTTTGATGGAGTAGAAGATAGGCTACCAGAGATAACCTTTTCGGATATATTACGAATAGATATGGGCAACAAAGTTGTCGAATTACACTTCTTTGGTCCAGGAATGTCTAGCAGCGATACGGTTTTATATTTGCCTGATTCAAAAATTGCATGGACCGGTAATTTAGTTTTTGGAAAAGGTAGCATTCCCTGGGCAAGAACTGAAAAGATATCAGAGTATCTTAAAACTATGAAAAAATTTGACAGCAAAATTAGCCCAAATATTATAGTTTCAGGCCATGGAAAAATTGCAGACAAAACCATAATTGATAAATATATATCCTATTTAAGCAACGTAATTACTATTTCAGAAGAATTAACAAAAAAGAATATAAACATTAACTCTCATGTGCAAAAAATTTCGCTTAATTCAGATATTTATATAGAACCAAATATTGAAGACTTAATGGAAGGCTTTCATAAATGGAACATTCTTAACGGTTTCAAGCAAATCCAATAGAAAACCTTATTACCAATAATATCTTAAAAAATGATATTGATTATAAGAAAATAAATTTCGAAAGAAAAACAAAAGTTAAAAACCATGCTCCAGAAGTTATCTTGTTAAACTCTCCAGAACCAACTTTTAGAGTTATATAAGATAGAAAGCCTAAAGCAATTCCATCAGCAATAGAAAAAGTTAATGGGATCATAACTATAATTATTAAAGCAGGTAAAAGATCTGATAATTTTTTCCAGTTTAAATTTTCCATTCCACTTAACATTAGTATTGCAACATAGATTAATGCGCCTGAAGTTGCATATACTGGAACCATTGCCGCTAGGGGTGAAAAAAATATTGCCAATAAAAATAAGAAACCAACCGTAACAGAAGTTAATCCTGTTCTTCCACCTGCTTCAACTCCAGCAGAACTTTCAACATAACTTGTTACAGGGGAACAACCAAAGAATGTACCAAGAATGCTAGCACTACTATCAACTTTTAGAGCTTTATCAAGATTAGATACATTACCATCTTTATCAACTAATCCAGCTCTTGACGCAACACCTAGCAAAGTTCCTGTGGTATCAAAAAGGTTCACAAAAAGAAACGACATAATTACACTTATCATTGCAATATCAAAGGCGCCTAAAATATCAAGTTTCATTAATGTTGGTGCAAGTGAGGGTGGGTATGCTAAGACACCTTGAAATTCTATTAAATTTAATAGAAGGGCAGCTAAAGTAACACCTAGTACTCCAATAATTATTGCTCCTGGAACTTTCCTTACAGCAAGGACTGAAATTAATAAAAACCCAAGGGCGGATAAAAAGGTCTCGTAACTTGAAAAATCACCAAGTCCTAAAAGAGTGGCATTGTTACTTACAATAATGCCACCGCTTTTAAGGCCAATAAAGCCAATAAAAAGACCAACCCCAGATCCCATCGCTATTCTTAAGTTAAGAGGGATGCTATCTATCATCCATCTTCTAATGCTGGTAACACTCATGATGAAAAATAAAACACCAGCTAAAAAGACTGCACCCAATGCTACTTCCCAAGGATATCCCATTTGACCCACAACCGTGTAGGTAAAGAAAGCGTTTAATCCCATTCCAGGCGCTAAGCCTACTGGCCAATTGGCAAAAAGACCCATAAACAGACATGCTATGCTCGCAGCAAGACAAGTTCCAACAAAAATTGCACCCTGATCCATGCCACTTTCAGACATAATTTGTGGATTTACAAAAATAATATAGGCCATTGTTATAAATGTTGTAAATCCTGCTAAAAATTCTCTTTTAATGGTGGTATTATTATCTGAGAGTTTAAAAATCTGATCGATAGCTTGTTTCATATAGTATAAATATTTTAGTTTTACTGAAGTATCTAAGTATACATTTTAAGACGAGTCAACATTAGGATGACTTTAAAATTTTTTGATAAATTTGATTAGATTTTTTGGCATGCATATTGCATAAATTTAACTATATATTCATATTAAATGGGGATTTAAAAAATGAAATCAAAACTAGCTATTACTAATTTCAAAAACATCTTTTTTGCTTTGTTTTTGAGCACCAGTCTTGTTGCACAAGATGAACAATATGTCTTTGAGGAAATTATTGTTACTGCCGAAAAAAGAGATGAGAGCTTACAAGATCTTTCTCAGGCTGTAACAGTATTAAGTTCAGAGGATCTCGATAATAGACAAATATCATCTTTTGTAGATATCAGTGCTATAGCTCCAGGCGTTAACGTTGCAAAAAATGAAGGTTTTAAAACAGTAATAACTATAAGAGGTGTCGGTTATGAGACTAATCAAAATGCAATAGCAACTCCATCTGTTTCATATCATTTAGATGGTATTTATATAGCATCTCCTTACTCTCTTCAAACTGAGTTCATGGACTTAGAAAGAATTGAAGTTTTACGTGGTCCACAAGGAACCTTATTTGGACAGAATTCTACTGGGGGCGCTATAAACGTGATAACCTCAGTTCCCTCTCTAGATGAAAGCACTTCTTACGCTGATGTTACATTTGGGGACTATAGCTTACTTAAAACAAGAGCTTCATTTAACAGACCAATTAATGAGAGTGTGGCTGTAAGAGCATCTTTTATAACAAACAAAAGAGATGGATTTACTGATAATTTAAGTACGGGTCAAGATTTAGATGATGCAGATAGTATTTCAGCAAGAGTTAGACTCTTATATCAACCATCAGATACCTTTAGAGCAAACTTCACTGCACAAATATTTGACGAAAATAGAAATGGCTCAGCTCAGAAAGGCCTTTTAGATTCAACTCCAAATCCAAGAGAGTTAAGACAAGATTCACAAACTGAGCATAAACTTGAGGCTTCTCTGTATAGTGCAGTTTTGGAATGGGATTTCGATGCCTATAGCATTAAATCACTAACTAGTTACCAAGAAGACGATATTCTTGTTCGAAGAGATAACGACAGAAATGATGCCGCATATTTGGCACCTTTTGCTCAACTACCTAGTGAATATGATCCTGAAACAAATAAACAAACTACCATTACTCATGAGTTCAATATTGTTTCAGCAGAACCTTATATGGGTAAATTAGACTGGATAGCAGGATTTTTCTATTTAGATACGGAAATTGATATAAGTATTCGTGAAAGATTAGATTTTGCTTGGGATGGTTTTGATCCAATTGTTGTAAGTGAAGTTCTTGCGTATGGTGGAGATGTTGGTTTTATATCTGATTCAAAACCTGAGAGAGAATCTACTTCTATCTACGGACAAGGAACATGGAATCATAGCGATACTTTACGATCAGTCTTTGGTGTTAGATACACTGAAGATGAAGTCTATAGTGAAGTTACTAATTTCTTTGGAAGGGGTGGCACAGATATTCTGTCAGTAGACGGAAGCAAAGTTACTACTAGAATTGTTATAGAGAAAGATCTTGATGATAACAGAATGGTATATGCCTCATACTCCAAGGGTTATAAACCTGGAGGCTCTAATTTAACTTATGGTAGAGAAGATGTTGTTGCTCCAATTGTAGTATTACCAACATTTGAAGAAGAAGTTGTTGATGCTTATGAATTTGGTATAAAAGCAGAACTTCCTGGAGGACGAACAAGAATAAATTCTGCCTTTTTCTATTACGATTATGAAGGTCTTCAATATCAAGCAACAGACCCAGAGTTATTTGAAGGTGGTGTAAATAATATACCTGAATCAGAAATATATGGAGCTGAAATAGAGCTTTCAACTTTTATAACTGACTCAATGATATTAGATGCAAGTATGTCATGGATAGAAACAGAAATTACTGCAGATCACTTTGCACTAGATAACGTTCAATCTGATATAGCTACGAATGCTTTATTAGGACAAGGAGTAAATCAATTTAGCGATCAAGTACAAATAGCTCGTGCTGCAGAAATAACAAATGTAAAAGGAAATGAGCTTGCAAAGACACCTAACTTTACTGCTAACCTTTCATTGACCTGGCAAAGATATATTGAAAATTGGGGTGAAATGAGTAACTCACTTCAATATACCTACAGAGGTGATTTTAAGCATAGAATGTTTAATAACCCTCTAACAGATATGGTTCCAGACTATGAAGTAATTGATTTGGTTATGGGTTATATGCCTGACTCAAACAGTGATTTAAAATATGAATTTGTTGCAAAGAATCTTACTGATGAAGATGGAACAAATGCAAGATTCACAGATGTTTTTGGAGTTGGTGCAACAGGGGTTGAGCTAATTGGACCAAGACAAATCATGCTTCGAGTTAAATTAGCTTTTTAAAGTTTAATAATACAAATTATTTCATTATTTAAAGCTAATATTCTCTAAAGAATTTATAATTAATAAATGGAAAAGCTATTTATTAAATCTAGTGAATTATTAGAAGATTCGTTCAGTCTCGCTTGGAATGTCTACCAAAGTGGCTATAGGCCTAACTATATAATTGGTGTATGGAGAGGTGGAGCACCTGTTGGTATAGCTGTTCAAGAATTTTTAGATGTGCTTGATGTTCCATCGGATCATATAGCTATCAGAACCTCATATTACTCAGGTATTAATGAAACAAAAGATGAAGTTTCTGTCTATGGCCTTAATTACGTTATTCGTAAACTTGAATCTGAGGATTCTTTATTAATTGTAGATGACGTTTACGACACAGGACTATCTGTTGAGCAAATAGTTACTGATCTAAAAAAAGCTTGCAAAAAAAATACCCCAGAAATTAGAGTAGCAACTCCTTTTTACAAGCCTAATAAAAATAAAAGTGGAAAAAAGCCTGACTATTTTCTTCATGAAACAGATAAATGGCTTGTTTTTCCTCATGAATTGGAAGGTTTAACGATAGATGAAATTAAAGAAAACAAACCTGAGTTAAAAAATCTTTTATCAAAGATAAAGCCTATAATCTGAATAATACATTTTTCAATTGAGGGGAATTGAAGTAAATGGAAAAGCAAAATACGCATAAAAAAAGTTATAGAACATTTGTATTAATTCTTCTGACCATTGTTTATGGTTTTAACTTCATAGATCGTCAAATTGTTGGGATACTAGCTCCATTTATTCAAGAAGATTTAGGACTAACAAATACTGAGTTAGGCCTACTTATAGGACTTGCCTTTGCAGTTTTATATACTACAGTTGCAATTCCAATTGCCTGGTTAGCTGATCGCTATAACAGAGTTAATATATTATCAATTGCACTAGCAACATGGAGCGGTTTTACAGCCTTAACAGGCCTTGCAAATAACTTTTTCCAAATAGCTATTGCGAGAATGGGTGTTGGCATAGGTGAAGCTGGAGGCAGTCCTCCATCTCATTCAATAATCTCTGATATGTATTCGAAGGAAGAAAGAGCTGGGGCATTAGGCGTCTACTCTATGGGCATACCTTTAGGAATAATGGCTGCTTATTTTGCAACAGCTGCACTTTTAGGTAGCTCAAGCGATGATGTAGATTGGAGAAAAATTTTTATTTTCCTTGGTCTTACTGGTATAGCTTTGGCAGTTGTTGTTAGGTTGGTCCTAAGAGAGCCAATCAGAGGAGCAATGGAATTTGAAGAAAAAGTTGAAATTGTCCAGCCTCCATTTTTAGAATCCTTAAAGATTCTTTTAAAAATTCCAGCATGGTGGGCAATGTGTTTCGGTATAGCTTTGGGCTCTTTTGCATCTTATTCTTCTTCTGCTTTTCATACTAAATTTCTAATAGCTCTAGATCCAACATTTAATTTTCAAACTCTTGTAATTATTTTAGGAATTATTAATGGTGTTGCATATGTCGGCGGTACTTATTTTGGGGCAAAATTAGCAGATAAGTGGGGTAAAAAAGATATCAGAGCCTATGGATGGGTTCCTGCTATTGCAATTACCTTGTGTCTTCCAATTGGTATTATAAGTTTTTGGGTTGATTCTGTAGAGATGAATTTGTTTTGGAGTGCTTTATTTTTAGTTTTCATAGGGGTATATCTAGGTCCTAGTTTTGCTATTGCACAAACACTTGCACCAATTAAGATGCGAGCTATGTCCACTGCATTATTTTTTTTCATATTAAATATGATCGCACTTGGGGGCGGACCAACTTTTACTGGTTGGTTAATAGATGTTTTTAAAGAAAACTATAATGACTTAGAATCTATGCGATATGCAATGTCAGTAACTTTTTGTATTTTTATACCTTCAGTTTTAAGTTTTCTAATTGTTTCAAAAGTATTACCTGAAGATTGGAGTGCTGCTGAAAAACGAAATTTAGAATCAACAACAGAATAATTTCTAATCATCATGATTGAAGACTACGCAGATGAATATTTAAAGAAGATACTTAGTGAAACTAAAACTATAGCTATTGTAGGAGCTAGTCCAAATAATGAAAGAGATAGTTATAAAGTAATGAAAACTCTCCTGGAAAATGAGTATGTGGTTTTTCCAGTTAATCCAAATGAAGCTGGTAACAAGATTTTAGGACAAATTTGTTACGCTAATTTGCAAGCAATAAATCAATCTATTGATATGGTTGATGTTTTTAGAGCCAGCCATGCTGTTGTCGGAATTGCTAAAGAAGCAATAGAAGTAGGGGCAAAAACACTATGGACTCAATTAGATGTTATTAATGTTCAAGCAGCCAGTATTGCCAAAGAGGCAGGATTAAAAGTTGTAATGAATAGATGTCCTAAAATAGAATTAGCTAAGCCTTATTGGACTAGTAAAACAAAATAGCTTTTAATAGATTTAAAATGCAAGAAAATTCAAATATATTAATTACTGATAAATCTTCTGATGGAATCTTAAGATTAATCTTAAACGATCTACAGCATAAAAATGCTTTATCAGAAATAATGATCAATTCTTTAATAGAGGAGGTTAATCTAGCCTCTTCAGATAAATCTGTAAAAGTAATAGTTATAGCTGCATTAGGAAACGTATTTTGTTCTGGGCATGATTTAAAAGAAATTACATCAGCACGAGTCAATGAAGATGGCGGTGAGAAGTATTTTAAAGAGTTATTCACATCTTGCTCTAATTTAATGCAACTAATAATCAATACTCCTAAACCAATAATAGCTGAAGTAAATGGAGTAGCTACTGCAGCTGGTTGCCAACTTGTTGCAAGTTGTGATCTTGCCATAGCTTCTGATGATTCTAAATTTGCAACACCAGGAGTAAATTTAGGACTGTTTTGCTCAACACCCATGGTTGCACTTTCAAGAAATGTAAGTAAAAAAGATGCAATGGCTATGCTTTTAACTGGTGACATGATAAGTGCAGATAAAGCAAAAGAAATTGGATTAATTAACGATATTTATTCAACTGATGAAGTCACCAACCAAACGATGAAGTTAGCTCAAAAAATAGCTACTAAGTCCTCTTTGACCCTAGCAACTGGTAAAAAAGCTTTTTATGCTCAAGCAGAAATGCATTTATCTAATGCATACGAATACACATCTAGAGTCATGACGGAAAATTTAATGAGAGATGATGCGAAAGAGGGGATAAATGCATTTATAGAAAAACGTGATCCAGATTGGCAAGATAATTAGTCTATGAAAAGAGCCTTAATAACTGGATCATCATCTGGAATTGGCTTTGCTTATGCAAAATTACTTTCACAAAAAGGTTGGCATCTAGATTTAATTTCACAAAATCAAGAGCGTTCTCAAAATGCTCTAGATGAATTAGCTTATACCAATTGTAATACACATATTTGTGATTTAAGTTCAGCTGAATCATTAATGAATGTTATTAACGATATTCCTTTGCCAGATTTAATAGTTGCTAATGCAGGAATAGGTATTACTGGCTCAGTTGGGAAAAACAATAGAGATCATATTACTGATGCATCCTATTTAATGTTTGGAGGTGTAATAGAATTAATTGAATATTATCTTCCACAAATGAAAATTCGTAATTCTGGAAGAGTAGTAATTATTTCAAGTATTGGAGCTTTGATACCTATGCCAAAGTCCTCCATTTATGCTGCAGTTAAATCAGGTGTTTATGCTTATGGAAGATCATTAAATAGTGAGCTTAAAGGTAATAATGTATCAGTAACAGTTAGCCTTCCAGGGTATGTCAAAACCAATATTCATAAACGCGCAGGCCTAGAACATCTAACTAAAAAAATTCCTAATTGGATGTGGGTTTCAGCAGAAAAGGTTGTAAAAGAGACTGAATCAGCATCTATAAAAGGTTCCTCAAAAATAATACCCGGCTTACTTTATAGATTTACAAGTATATTTTTTGATTTGTGGATAACGCAGTATGTATGGAAAATAATGAATGGAAGAAAGTAATCAAGCAAACCTATATGGCAGACTGATGTTAAGCATCGAAGGGACATCTTTATCAAGCCTTGAGACAAAGTTAATTTCTAATCCTCATGTTGGTGGAGTTATATTTTTTTCAAGAAATTTTATTTCAAAAGATCAGATTCTTGATTTATGCAAAGAAATAAGAAATATAAAAGAAAATATTATTATTTCTGTTGATCAAGAGGGTGGAAGAGTTCAAAGATTTCAAGATGGCTTTACCAGAATTCCTTCAATGCAATCTTTAGGAGATTTTTGTATACAAAATGATAATTTTGATTTTTGTAGAGAGGTTGGTTGGTTAATGTCTGCAGAATTAATTGCATCTGGAATTGATATAAGTTTTGCACCTGTATTAGATTTAGACAGAGATGCTAGCAGCATTATTGGCAATAGAGCTTTTTCAGAAAAATCTGATGCGGTAATAAAGCTAGCCTCAAGCTTTATAGATGGAATGAATGAAGCTGGAATGCAAGCAACCGGAAAACATTTTCCTGGTCATGGAGGAGTGGTTGAGGACAGCCATTTAACAGAACCAGTGGATAATAGATCTTATGATGAGCTTCTAAGTAATGATCTAAAGCCTTTTGTTGATTTGAAAAGTAAATTGTCAGGAATTATGAGTGCACATATTTTGTATCCAAATATCAATAATCTTTTGGTGGGATTTTCACCTTTTTGGCTTAAGGAAATATTAAGAGATCAAATTCAATTTAAAGGTGTAATTTTTAGTGATGATTTATCAATGAAAGGAGCTGGGGATGAAAGTTTTGCACACAAAGCACAGAAATCAATAGATGCAGGTTGTGATATGGTTTTGGTATGCAACAACATAAATGCTTCTATTGAGGTTATAGAATTTTTAGAATCTCAAAATTACGATTTAATTGAAAGTTTGTCATTCTTAAAGAAATCAAATAATTACCAATGGAATGAGCTTGAAAAAGATTCAAGAAGAGCTGAAATTCAACAAACTATAAAAGTTATAGAGGGAAGAGTATGAGAAGAGTTATTACAGGCCATAATGATGAAGGAAAATCAATAGTTGTATTAGATGGGCCTCCATCAAGGTCTATTGGAGAAGATGTGGGTGGTTTGTTTGAATTATGGAATACTGACGGAGAAATAGTTGATACTAAAGATAGGATTGATAGAGCTGATGATGAAATAATTCTTTCTCCTCCTATAAATGGATCTAAATTCAGATATTTTCAAATTAACCCAACGCCGGAAGGTGTTCCAATTGAAATAATGCAGGAAATTGCTCATGATGCCTTCAAAAGGATAGGGGCTGAACATCATAGAATAGATACCTCTAAGCATCCTGCAATGCATCAGACTAAAACAATAGACTATATTATTTTGTTAAAAGGGGATGTGACCCTTCTTTTAGATGAAGATGAGGTAAGGCTAAAGCCTCATGATGTTGTTGTTCAAAGAGGAACAAATCATGCTTGGGTTAATAATGGAAATGAACCAGCACTATTGATTGCCGTCTTAATTGACAGCGACTTGAAATAGGTTTTCTAAAAACTTATAGATCCATTATTAATTTGTTCATAATTTTCACTAGTAAGTCTAGTATAAGATTCACTTTTTGGCTCTCTTACATAAACTAAATCATTATTTACCTTATCTAAATGAAATGCTTCATCTCTAAGTTCATTTTTCTTTAATTTAAATGTTCCTGTAGTTTCTAATTCTTCTATAATTCTTACAAAAACAGGTCTTGCATATGAGGGTAGCTTTTCATCAACAAATGATGAGAAAGCATTCCAATCAAATGTATTAGGATCACAATTGAATGCAACCATTCCTGCTCTTCCTTCACTATTAGGAACTTTTACTCCAAAGACATTTGCCATATTCACTTGTTCAAATGAATTAAGTATCTCTCCAACTTCATTAGTTGATACGTTTTCAGATTTCCATCTAAAAGTATCCCCAACTCTATCTACAAATTGATAATGCTGTCTTCCAAGGGCAAAACCAACATCCATAGTTTTTAAAAGATCACCTGTATTAAACCAACGATCACCATCTTCAAGGACATCTGTTATTATTTTTTTCTCGCTAGCTTGAGCATCTGTATAGCCATTATAAATAGCATTTGGACCTATCTTCATAAGAGCTAAACCAGGAGAATCATCCTTAATTTCAATATATTTTCCATTTGAATCAATTTTTAATTTATCTTCAGCAACGTCATAAGAAAAAATTTTAACGTCAGTATTTGTCATACCTATAGTTTGATCTTTATTTAAAAGATTCATAAACATACCATTAGCTTCACTAGCGCCATAAATTTCACAGATTCTTTCTACATTAAATCTATTTCTAAAAGTATCCCAAAGATCAGGTCTTAGTCCATTCCCAACCATTTTAGACATTGGATTATTTTCTTCTTCTTTGCATGGCTCTTGGAAGCTTAGATATCTACATAACTCTCCAACGTATACGAATGCAGTAGTTTTAAATTTTTGAACTTCTGGCCAAAAAGAAGAGGCAGAAAATTTACGCTTGATAAATGTTGAAGCACCAACTTGTATACATGCACAAAGACCAAGAATCAAACCTGTTGAATGATATAAAGGCAGACAGTTATACATACAATCTTCACTGGTTAACCTATATCCAGCAATAGTTATATTTTTAGAGCCCGCAACTATCTTTACGTTAGGAAAAAGAGCAGCTTTGGGCACCCCTGTTGTTCCAGAGGTAAATATATAAAAAGCTGTATCACCAGCTATAACTTTATTTGTTTCATTTAAATTAGATGTTTTTGAATGATCAAGATTCTTTCTTACATCTGATGCCCATTCAGGACAATTATTTAGATTGCCGTCTTCAACCCACAACAAATCAGAGGATTTAGTGATATTAATTTTATCTAAAACGCCTTCAAGAGAATCAGAAAGCTCGTCACCAAAAATACATTTTTTAGAATCAGATGTATTTATGCAATGAATAAGAGGAGCGCCAGTAAGACTTGTATTAATTAGAACACCAATAGCCCCTAATTTATTTAATGCCAAAATTGAAATTACAAAACTTGGCCTATTTTCCATAAATAGAACAACTCTATCTCCATGATCTATACCTTCATTCAACAGCTTATTTGCTAAAATATTTGCAGCTTCATTAGTTTGTGTGTACGTCCATGTTTCATCTTCAAAATAAAGAAAATCTTTTTTTCCAAATTCTTGAACCGTTTCTTGAAAAGAATGAGCTAATGATGCATTTGAATCTAACTCAGGCCATTTATAACGTAATAATGGAATGATATATTTAAGTTCAAAGATCACCCTAAAGAATTCTCTAATCGAAGCTAGCATAACTATATCCCCCTGATATAGGTTTTTTTACTCAACAGACGAAACTATTATTTCAATTGAGTCTATGGGTAATATTACCATAGTGCCATCATGAGATGCGGTCCAACCATCCCTGATTTCATCAACACCTCTGTACATTACATCTTCCATTAATTGATTTCTTGGTGCTGGGAGATGGTGATAAAAAACTAAATGCTTTACATTAGCTTCATTAGCAGCTTTAACAACATCAAGAATTGGAGTGTGGTAGTCAAGAATATCAATGGTTATTTTATCCATTAAATAATTATTTGTTTTTTTGGCTTGTTTATTAATTAAATCCAATAACTCTAGTGACATAGATTCATGAAACAACACATCAACATTTTTAGAATTTGTTACTAGATTTTTGTCATAAATAGTATCACCACTTATGCTTATCGATCTGCCTTTGTAATCTATTCTATAGCCTAAGGCAGGATCAACAGGATCATGAGAAACACTATAAGCAGTAATTTTTAGATTACCATCATCTAATAGAACTGGATTATTCAAATCAATAGTTTGCGTATCAAAACCAGCAACATCTAATGATGCTATAGTATCTCCATGATGTTCATTTCTAAAAAAATAGTCTTTTGTATAAGCTAACTCTATTCCATCTGTAAGCATTTGAACTCCTTCTGGTCCATAAACTTTTTGTTTAGAGTCTCTGAGTCCAGCAATCCATGTCATTAAATGAAATTCAGCTATATCTGCTATATGGTCAGAATGAAGATGTGTATAAAATATTCCTTTAACTCTACTCCATGGTGTATTCCAATTGATTAAATTCTGAGCACTACCATTGCCTGTGTCAAATATAAAAATTTGATCTCCAGCTTGAATCAAAATACATGTTTCTGCTCTATTTGGATCATTAATTGGAGACCTTGAACCACAAACAACTGCTGTTAAGGCATCTTCCTTAGGTAAATATATTAAAGGTGTCGCCATATTTGTCATACCTATTTGTATTAATTTATCTTGTAATACAGGTTGCCTAATGAGTATCGAATAAATCGCAAATAATATAATTGATATTAATAATAAGTATTTGATAAGTTTTTTCATAATTTTTTATTGGTTAGCAACAATTTCCATCATTTTATATGCTGTTTCATGTCCTGCATTTTGATTTTGACCCGTTACAAATCTTTTTTCATCATCGACAATAGTAAGGTTTGCAAACATATCCCTAAATCTAGTATTACTTTTAAAAATGACACCAGCTTTTCTCAATTCTGTTTCTGGGTGTTGTGGAGTCATAGTTATGCCTAATTCTTGTACTTGTTTATCTGTAACGCCAGTCATATTTCTTCCTGTAATCAATAAATTACCATCTTTATCTTTTGCTCTTATTAGGCCGAGGACCCCATGACATACTCCACCAATAATAGCCTCAGATGAGTAATATGCTTCAGATATCTTCATACCTAATAAATCTGAAAAACCTAAATCATATGCAGCTCCCCAACCGCCAGAGAGAAATATGATATCAAATTCAGTAAAGTCGATTTCGCTTATAGACTTAGAATTTTGCACTTTATCCATAGCATATTTATCTTTCAAAAGTTTTTTATCCTCTTTTGTTTTAATAAAATAAGGCATTGGCTCAATGGGGATATCACCCCCATTAATACTAGCAATTTCAACCTTAATACCAGACTTAACGAAATCATAGTAAGGCACTGACAATTCTGATAAAAAAACACCTGTAGGCTTTCCATCAGTTTCTCCTGGTGCGTTCAATACAGAATGATTTGTTGCAATTATTAATGCATGTTTTCCTTCAAGATTAATTGGCTTAGATTCAAAATTAGGGTGTAGGCCGGCTAAGTGGAGTAAAGTTGGTAAAGATAGAGCTATCACAATTATGAATATGCATATGCTTAGAATTAATTTAGTAACTTTATTCATATAAGGTTATAAGTATGGGTCAACAATGTTAATATTTTACACTCTAAGGAAGAGATTAAAAATTTTATAGGGGAAATTTTAATGAGTAATCAAAAAGAATTTGATTTTGTTGTTTATGGCGCAACAGGTTTTACTGGCAAGTTAGTTATTGAATATTTGGTTTCAAAATATAAAGAAAATACAGATTTTTCATGGGCCATGGCTGGAAGAAGCCTTGAAAAACTCAACTCGGTAAAAGAATCTAAAGGAGTTCCTGATCATATCCCTCTTATTGAAGTAGACAGTAATAATATTTCAAGTATCGAGGACCTTGTTTCAAGAACAAAATGTGTACTGACAACAGTCGGCCCATATCAGCTTTATGGAAATAATATAGTTGCAGCTTGTGTTTCATCAGGTACCGATTATGTTGATCTTTGTGGTGAGCCAGGCTGGATGCATGAAAAAATTCATGAACACACAGAAGAGGCAAAAAGAACGGGTGCTAGAATCGTTTTCTCTTGTGGTTTTGATAGTATTCCTTTTGATTTAGGAGTGCTATTTCTTCAAAAAGAAGTCATAAAAAGATTTGGCAAGCCTGCAACCAATGTAAGAGGAAGAGTTAGAGCAATGAATGGTGAATTTTCAGGTGGAACAGCAGCCTCTATGAGAGCAACAATGGGAGCTCTAAAAGAAAAACCAGAATTGTTTGAAATCCTAGCTAATCCATTCTCACTATCGAATGGTTTTAAAGGGCCTGAACAACCCGCAGACAATAAACTACTTTTTGATGAAAAATTAGAGACATGGGTTTCACCATTTTTTATGGCTCCTATTAATTCAAAAAATATTCACAGATCTAATAGCTTAATGAATCATATGTATGGAGAAGATTTCTGCTATAACGAAATGTGGATTCAAGGTCCTGGAGATGAAGGTAAGATGGCAGCAGAAGCTATCTCAAAAATGAATCCATTTGGTAATGCTCCTGAGCCAGGAGAGGGGCCTTCAAGACAATCAAGAGAAAATGGAAATTATGATGTTCTATTTTGTGGAGACATAGATGATGAAAGTGTTCATATTTCAGTTACCGGTGATATGGATCCTGGATACGGCTCAACTTCAAAAATGATAACTGAAAGTGCAATATGTTTAGTAAAAGAGTGTAATGATTTAGAGGGCGGAGTATATACATCAGCCCCTTCAATGGGAGAAAAATTAATTCAAAGATTAGAGGAAAATGCTGGCTTAGCTTTTAATATAGAGAACTAATGATTAAAGAGAATATTAAGAAGTGGCATCAATTAATAAAAGGAGACTTCCCTGGAGGTTTTGATGAATTATTGGCTGACGATGTTATTTTTTACTCTCCAGTAGTTTTTACTCCACAAAAGGGCAAAGATTTAGCTAAATTATATTTGATGGCAGCAGGCAACACTTTTGGTGGAGATGATTCAAAAGAAGGCACCCTTGAAGAATCCAGTTTTCATTATACAAAAGAGGTATTAAGTGGCAATCAGGCTGTTTTAGAATTCGAAACTCAAATAGACGGTAAATATGTTAATGGAGTAGATGTAATAACTTTCAATGCTGAAGGTAGAATTTCAGAATTTAAAGTCATGATAAGACCTCTTCAAGCGGTAAATATTATTCATATGCAAATGCAAAAAATGTTGGAAGATTTCAAGAATCAGAAATAGTTTTTATAATTCTCCCTTTTCCCTCATATCTTTCCTAATATTAGTTGCGCTTATTGAGCTAACCTCATCGTCAAATACTTCTTCTTCAAATACATATCCAACGCCTCTGCCATATGAAATATTTACGATATTTGGAACCACCATGATCTCATATTCTGTTCCTCTAGAATAACCATCTTTGGCGAGACCAGACTCTATATTGCTGCAAACAGTATCCCAGTCAAATGGATTATCATCTTGATCTTGGCCGCCAGATACACCCTGAACATCTCTCACTTGAATTACAACTTGCCCAGTCTTAGCAACACATCTTTTGAAAAGCTCTTGATGCCCTTGATGCCATGGCTGCCACCTTCCAAGCATTTGCACAGTTGGTTTTTTCCAATCAAACATCTTTAGATAACTCTGTTGAGATATTTTTATGATTTTCGTCATTCATTTCAGTTATATGAAAATTTACATTATCTGGTTCTTCGAACATTTTATTAGTGTCCTCGTATCGACCCTCTTTAATTGTATCCATCCATACGACAACATCAGGATCGAAATTATCTCTGGTTTCTTTTGTGGGGCAGACAAAATCACATATAACTATTCTGTTATTTTCTTTCTCAAAATCAGCTAGATTTTTCATTCGCATACTTTGTCTTATCCTTCCATCTGGTGAAAAATCCCAGTCGTTGGCCATTTCTCTTACTTTATCTGCGTTATACCATGCTGCATTTATTAAAGGCTGAAGTCTTTCTGCCAAATATGTTTTGCCGCTGCCAGGTAAGCCCATAATTAAAATCTTCATTCTTTATCTAACTTTTCTTATACTAAAAATTTCATTTTTGAAAAACATTCTTTCTTCTTTTAATATTGCAGCCCTAACTTTTTTATAAATTGTTGGTGACTTTTCAACAATCTGAATGTCTTTTTCTGGAATTTGACCAATATATAAAATATTTGCCCATTTAGAATCAACTCCATGTCCAAATAATTCGGTTACTGTTTGATCAGGACTTCTTCTAAATTTAAAAGAGTAGGGCTTAGGCTTTGAAAATGTGTATCTACTATTCTCACCAACAGGATTATTTTTAAGAAAATCAATTATGTCTTTGGCTTTATTTGGAAATGGCTTTTTATCTTTATATGCAATCTTTAAAATTTTCTCTACAGTATCTTCACCACAAGAGTGAGTTACTAATAACCTACCAGATTTATTTAAAAGCCTCATTAGGGGGGCGATTACATTATTTACCTTTGTTTTTACAGCAGATGCAGCTCTATATGCTTGAGAAGCTATAATTAAGTCGTAGTTATTATTTTCATAGTCGTTATCGATAAAAGGTTCTAAATATCTTTTATGATCCTCTCTATATATTCTTATAAGACAAGGATTGGAATATGACGTTCTAGATTTATTATCAATCTCAATGCCCCAATTCTTTTTTATAAAGTTATTAAGATTATTTATCTGAGTATGGAAATCAAAAGAATTATCTTCTTTTAAGATTAAATTATGAACTTTAACTTTTTTATTTTTTATCTTATTTGCATTTTCAATATGCCCAAGCTCAGCAAATTTCACATTTGTCATAGTAACTAACAAATTAGGATGTTCTACAAATCTGTCAGGCATTTTTTCTAAAGTATTTTTAAGATCTTCATAACTTATTTCCTTACCAGTTATTAACAAGGAAGTGTATGGATGATATTTGTGAAAAGTTTTAATAACATTTGATTTGACTGTGCCATCACCTGTTCCAGCATCGAGGATTCTGAGGAAAGTTCTATTTTGAGGCATGCTCGCAATAAACGGTGTAAGCTCACTAGAAATTGCCCTTTTTTCACTAGTATTTTGAATAAATGATAAGTATTTCAGCCTATCATCAAAAAATCGTTTTTTACCCATATTTTCCCTGTTTTTTATATCATATATTAATTTATAAATAGCTCAATAATGCATTTACGAACGGGATAATTTGAGCTTAAAATACGTAATTATTTACCTTAGGATTTAAAGCATGAACCAACCATCTCAACTACCTCTTTTAATAGGCATTGGTGCGAGAACAAGGAAGTCTCCTTATTTTGATTCGACCATTAAGTATGGTGTAAGAGGATTTACAATTTATAACAAAATGTATTTACCAACTGGATTTTCAGATCCTGAAAAAGAATACGAAGCCTTGATTAATGATGTAACTTTTGGGGACTTTGCTGCAGAAAGACAAGTTGAAGTTACAGGACCTGATGCTTATGATTTTGTTAGGTATATTACCCCAAGAAACTTATCAAAGTGCGAGATTGGATACTGTAAATATATCATTCTCACAGATCAACATGGTGGACTGATAAATGATGCATGTCTTCTAAGATTAGAACCAAATAAATTTTGGATCTCTCCAGGTGATGGTGATGTTTTGTTATGGCTTCAAGGTATTGCAATAAACTCAAATATGGATGTAAATATAGTGGAGCCTGATGTATCACCCTTGCAAATTAGTGGACCCAAATCTGGAAAATTAATACAAAAACTTTTTAATGGAATTCATGACGACTTAGGTTATTACAAGGCAAGGGAAACAAACCTTGGAGATATACCAATGGTAATTGGAAGAACCGGATGGAGTGGTGAACTAAGCTATGAGCTTTATCTTCAAGATAGAAAAAAGGGGAATGAGCTTTTTGAAATTGTTCATGAGGCTGCAAAAGAGTTTAATGCTAAGGTCATTGCCCCAAATACCATTAGAACTATTGAAGGTGGGTTACTTTCATACGGAAGTGATTTTGGAAGAGAACATAATCCCTATACCATAGGTTTAGATAGGCTTGTTGATGTAGATCAAGACGTTGATTTTATTGGAAAAGATGCCTTAAAAAAAATCAAGGAAGATGGCCCTTCAGAAAAACTAGTAGGACTTGAGATTGATGGCGATCCCATAAGAAAGGCTCCAGAAAATTTTTGGCCTATTTTCGATACAAGTAAGAAAAAAGTTGGAAGATTGTCTAGATGTTTTTTCTCACCCAGACTTCAAAGAAATATTGGTTTGGCAATTGTAGAAATCGATTATTCAGAACCAGGAACGGTAATGACCTTAGAGTCACCAAATGCGCATTTAAATGCTACAGTATGTGAAATGCCTTGGTTCCCTGCAGAAAAAAATACAAACCTAGATTAAATATGAATATTAAATATAGTCTATTAATTTTATTTCTTACTATATCTATGAATACCTTATCCAATATCTCAAATAATCCATCAAATTGGTATATCGTTACCGATCAAGTAATGGGGGGGAAATCAGAATTAAAGGTAGACGTTAACGATGGAGTTTTTAGCCTCAACGGTTACGTGACGACAGTAAACAATGGTGGATTTGTGAGACTTGCACATAGCCCAAAAAATGTTGATAAAGAGGTAAAAGGTATTCGTTTTATGGCAAAAGGCAACAACGAAATTTATGAGGTGCATGTAACAATGCAAGGTTTGAGAATGCCGCCTTGGGCTTACCATAGCTCAACTTTTGATGTTAATGCAGAATGGAAGATGCTTGAGATTAACTTTTCTGACTTTGAAAAAAAATCGGGTGTATCTTCTAAACTTCGACCCAATAATATAAGGGATATTAGTTTTGCTGGATATGGAAGAGATTTTGATGTCGATCTTCAAGTCAAAGAAATAAGCTTTTATTAAAAAATGTTTTCATCTAAGGATAAGCTTTTTATGGAAAGAGCTATTGAATTAGCTAAAGAATGTTTTGATGAGGGAGAGGTTCCAGTAGGCGCAGTAATTGTTAAGGATGAAAAAATTACAGGCGAGGGTAAAAATAAAGTAATATTTGAAAATGATGTGACCTCACATGCAGAAATTAATGCAATAAGAGATGCGTCGAAAACTATTCAGAATTATAGACTTAATGATTGCTCTATGTACGTAACATTAGAGCCTTGTCACATGTGCTCAAAGGCTATTGTTGATGCCAGAATTGATAGGATAGTCTTTGCTGCTCCTGAACCCAAGACGGGGTCTTTAATATCAATTGATAACTTATATGAAAGGATTAAATTTAATCACCAAGTAAAGTTCGAATATGGCTTACTTGAAGAAGAAAGTGCAAACCTTTTAAAAAATTTTTTTAAAGAACGAAGGTAATTTATTCAATCTAAATATTTTTCCATTGAGCTGTGTGGAATTTTGATATCAGATTCGTAAGGGCCTGTTTCAAGATACCCTAAAGAGGCATAAAAACTTATAGCTTCTGACCTTGCGTTTAAAACCATTTTCTTGGCACCTTGTAAAAGTGCTTTTGATTCAAGCTCATTTATCATTGCTTTTCCAATGCCTTGTCTTCTTAACTCTGAAGAAACTCCCATATATCTTATCTGAGCTTCAGTTGAAGAATTCATATGAAGTCTGCCACATGAAACAATATTATTTTTATTGTCGATACCCATTAAATGCAAACTAATGTCTTCAAGATTATCCTTAAGAGGTATATGTGATAGTTTTAAGGGTTTTCTTAAAACATCCCACCTAAAACTATCGTAGTTTTGCCATTCTTCTTTTGTAAGAGGCGATCTAATTTTATAACTTTCTTTCAATTTAATGATTTTTATAATTCTAGGTCTACCCAGACTGGACAATGATCAGATGGTTTTTTAAGTGCTCTAGAATCGTAATCTATACCAACATCTTTAATAGAACCTTTTAAATTATCTGAAACAAGAATATGGTCTATTCTAAGTCCTCTTTTTGGATCATCATCAAACATCTTAGACCTATAATCAAACCATGAATATATACTAGATTCATCTGGATATTTAAGTCTCCATGAGTCTATAAAGCCAATGTCTTTAATGCTGTTCCACATTTCTCTTTCTTGAGGTTGAAAAGAAGTTTTACCATCCCTTAACCACCTTTTCATATTTTCAGGACCAATACCTATGTCAATATCTTCTGGAGCAACGTTAAAGTCTCCCATAATAATAAGGTTTTTTTGTTTCCTTTTTAAAGTTTTTATATGCGAATTTAAATCATCGTAGTATTTAATTTTTTTAGGGAATTTTGTTTCATGATTAATATTTTCACCTTGAGGAAAGTAACCATTCATTATAGTTATTTCATTGCCATTAGATGAAAAAGTACATTCTATAAATCTTTTTTGATCTTCTTCAGAATCTTTTTTAAAACCTTTAATTGTCTTAATAGGTTTTTTTTTACTTAAAAAAGCAACACCATAATGACCTTTCTGCCCCCAATATTCTGGATGATATCCAATCTCTTCTATCACCTCCAATGGGAAATCTGGATCATTTACTTTTGTTTCTTGAAGACCAATAACATCAGGGTCAAGCGTATCTCGCAAATGTATAAGTTGGTGCGGTCTTGCCCTAATACTGTTTATATTAAATGAAACAATTCTCATACTTCTAGTTTACTTTACTAACAATAATTTTTTTATCTAAATTTAAAAAATCTTTAGCAATATTTAATGATTCTATTAAAAGATAGTCTTTATCAAGATCAATAGAATCAGTTGAATCTATAACTTCTTCGTCATTACTTTTTTGAAACTCTTCATAAGAGGAAAATGGCATTAATTCAAGAGCAGTTCTTCTTTTATTTTCTACATCTAATAACCATGATCTTCTTATATCTTTTTCAGACTTTCTTTCATTAAAATTTAAGGTTAAGAGTTTTTTACTTTTATTTTGATCGTATCTTTTTCTTACATCTTTTAAATATATCAAGTTTGGTTCTTCTTTTAGTCTGGTCAAATAATGTTCTTTAAGATTATTTACTTTATTTGGATCTAAGTTAAATTTTTTGTATCTATAAGGTTTCACAGTATCCCATTCAAGCGCTGTGGGATATGAGCTTTCTCCTATTGTTTCAATATCCCATGTCGAGGCTAGCTCTATATCTGGGATCACTCCTTTATTTTGAGTACTAGTTCCATTTATCCGATAGTATTTCGATTCAGTAATTTTTATCTGTCCTTGAGATAGATTTTCTAAACTCTGAACAGTTCCCTTGCCAAATGTTCTTTGCCCAACTACTAAACCTCTTTGGTAGTCTTGAATAGCGCCTGCAACAATTTCTGATGCCGATGCTGAATAACGATTAACTAAAACAACTAACGGTTTTTCCCATACCTGTTTTGCTCTGCTAGCGCCATAAGGTTGTATGTATCCAGCCTTATGTTTGACTTGAACTGTTGGCCCAGAAGCAACAAATAACCCAATTATTTTATTAGCTTCCATCAAAGCTCCGCCGCCATTGTTTCTCAGATCCAAAACCAAAGCATCAACATTTTCATTATTAAATTTTTCTAATATTTTTTTTACGTCTCCACTACTACTTTTATAATCATCCTCTCGTTTTTGGTATGCATTAAAGTCTATGTAAAAAGAAGGCAAATCAATAATACCAATTTTATTTCCATAATTATTTGTAAAGATTTTTGATTTTGCTGCACGATCTTCAAGTTTTATTTCTTCTCTTTTAAGAGTTACTATTTTTCTTTCGTTATCAGAAGATTTAGCTGAAATAAATTCTATTTCAACCTCAGTACCAGCTTGTCCTCTAATAAGATCAACCACTTCGTCAATTCGCCATCCAATTACATCAATATATTTTGTATCTATGCTATTTTTTTGACGAATTCTAGTTATTCTATCCTCAGGCTCAATTTTTCCAGATTTTTCAGCTGGGCCACCAGGCACCAAACTTACTATAGTCGTATAATCGTCTTCTATTCCTAGAAGGGCTCCAATTCCTTCAAGTTTAAGACTCATATTCATATCAAAATCCTCAGCAGATCTTGGAGATAAATATGATGAATGAGGATCAAATTGATTGGCTAGTGCATTCATGGCAATAGAGAAAATATCTTCCTCTTTTTGTTGCTGAATTCTCCTTATTCTATTTTTATATCTTTTAATCAAATCTGCCTTTGGTTGGTCTGATAATTTATCTGCGATCATTGTTATTAAAAGATCATTTTTTGTTTGAAGCCTCCATGATTCTTCGAGCTCATCATCATTTATTGACCATTGGTTATCATCGTAATAAATATCTATAAATTCATTTTTGGTGAAATCAAATGAATCTTTATTAATCATTTTTATTTGATACTCTGAAAAATTAATAAGTTTTTTAAAATATAAATTAATTACCGCATAAGCAGTATCTATATCAAAATCATTTTCTTTAAATGCTAATGATCGGGCTATAAATGTATTCACTTCTGATTGAGTGAAATAAAATTTATTTTCATCAAGTTTATCTATTAAATTTTTTATGTAATTTTCATTGAATCTTTCATCTACCAAGCTCTTGATGTAATGATCTTTTTTAAGTTTTTTCAAAATCTCGTTACTTAATGTTATTTTTTCAGCAGTAAGATTTGTAGATACATACTCCTGAGGTTCATATACTTCACTACTGCAGGAAATTAAAAAAAAGAATATTAATATCTGTGATTTAGCTAAATTTTTTAACATGAATATAATTAGAAATTTTGAATTCTGGCAGCTTCTTCCCTAATAACTTCAGGGGCGCCAAGTGTTTGTCTATTTACTCCAATCCTTTTAAACCAATAGTGAACTCCCATAAGGTCAGTGAAACCCATACCACCATGTACTTCAGTTGCCTTTTTTCCAATTGTTTTTGAAACTTCAGATACATGTGATTTGGCATGACATGCCATTAGTCGTGATTCATCTGGAGAATTATCAAAACAATGAGCTGCATGCCAAACTAGAGCATAGCAAGGCTCCAAATCTGCTGCCATCTCTGCACACATATGCTTAACAGCCTGAAAAGATCCAATTACTCTATTAAATTGCTTTCTTTCTTTAGAATATTCAACAGCTTTATCAATTAAAGCCTGTGATGCCCCAAGACTATCCGCAGCTAAAATTATTCTTCCTGCATCAATACTCTTGTCAATAGCTTCTTTGCTTGTAGATGTTAATTCAAGAATATCTATGTCTACATCTTTTAATTGAACTTCTAAAAAATTTCTGGTTTTATCAACAGCTACTAATTCAGTTATTTCAATTCCACTGGAACTTGATTCTACAATGCCAATCATTCCATTTTTATCTGAAAACATTAAATGAGATGCATCCTTGGCATCTATTACAAACAAAGCACGACCAGATATCTTATTATCGTTAATAGAAATATTTGCATTATCCCTGGCACCTATATATTCAGAAAAACCAACACCAATTCGCATCGAGTTTTCTGACATTTTGATCAAGTAATTATTTTTTTGTTCTTTATTTCCTCCATGCATGATTGCTAATGGAGCCATGATATATGATCCAGCAAAAGGAATTGGACCAAGACCTTCGCCAAGACTTTGACTTACAGCTGTAGCAAATAATAAATCTAGCCCTAGACCTCCATATTGTTCTGGTATTAATAGAGAACTCAAACCTAAATTTAATAACCCATCATGAATTTCTTGTTGAATTTCGTTGGCTTCACCTTCAGTAATTTTTCTAATAACATCCAGATTTGATTGATCTTCAAGGAACTTAGAAACATTCTCTTGAAAAAAAATTTGATCTTCTGATAATCCAAAATACATTTTTAATTTCCTTGAACTTTTGGTTCTCTTGGCATTCCTAAACCTCTTTCAGAAATAATATTTTTCTGGATTTGGCTTGTTCCACCACCTATGATTAGTCCTAAATAATACATATATAAGAATTGCCATGAGCCTCCATCTCTAAGGTTGGGACTATCTTCATACAATGTTCCAAGTTCGCCCATTATGTCTACAGCAAAGCCCTCAAGCTCATGCCTTAATTCTGTTCCAACTAATTTTTGTATCATTCCAGCAATTTTTGTATCTTGCCCCTTATTAATTTTTGAAGATAGAACTCTTAATGAATTTGATTGGAATGCAGTAACTTTTGCTTGTATTGCAATTAGTTTATCTCTGTAGACAGGAATATCGATTAGTCTTTTGCCATCAATAGTTTCTTTCTTCATTCTATTTATTAAAGAGTTCACTCTATTCATTGTTGCATTAGGATCTGTTAAGGCTCCTCTTTCATGACCTAAGGTAGCATTGGCTACTGCCCATCCTTCTCCTCTTTTACCAATAATATTACCTTCTGGCACTGTCACATCCGTAAAAAATACTTCATTAAAACCAGGCTTAAGTGTCATATCAACTAAAGGCCTAATTTCAAGTCCTGGAGTATCCATTGGAATTAAAATATAACTAATTCCTGCATGCTTTTGAGCATCAGGTTCAGTTCTAACTAGACAAAACATCATCTGAGAAAACTGAGCAGTACTTGTCCATATTTTTTGACCATTTATTACCCAATTTCCGTCTATAAGTTCACCTTTAGTCTGAAGACTGGCTAGATCACTACCTGCATTAGGTTCTGAATAACCTTGGCACCAAATCATTTCACCACGAAGTGTTGGTTTTATGTATTGTTTTTTTTGTTCTTCTGTCCCAAGTTCCAATAAAGTGGGAACAAGCATATCTATTCCTTGACCTCCCATAGCAGATGGTATTTTTGCATTAGAAAATTCTGTAGCAATTATCCTATTTTTTATAATATCGCTTTCACCACCATAACCTCCATATTCTTTTGGAACTGATCTTGCTGTATATCCTTTTTCAATGAGTATAGATTGCCATTCTGATCTTTTAATGGTTTTGCCATTAGATTCAAAATTTTGAGACATGGGTGTTTTAGCAGCATCACTAAAATTAATTCCATGCCATTCTTTACAAAAATCTTGAACTTCAATTTTGAAGTCCTCATATTGAGACCCGTAATTTAAATCCATTGAGTTTTCTCCATATATTATTTATCCCAATTGGGATCTCTTTTTTCTAAAAAAGCTGCTATGCCTTCTTTGGCATCTTCTCCCTTAAAACATTCAGCAATTTGCTCGCGAAGATATGGAAGAGCCTCGTCAAAACTCATATTATCTTGTTTTTCATATGCCTCCAAACCAAACTGCATTGTTCCTGGAGCAAGTTTTGCTAACTCTATGGCTAAATCCTCCACAATTTGATCTATGTCATCTTTTAATACTGCTTGATTTATCAACCCCCATTGCTCAGCCTTAACCGAATCAATATAGCCACCTCTCATAATAAAATCTAAACCGGCTCTTTTTGGCATGACTCTAAACAAACCAGCCATTACCATAAACGGCCATAATCCTCTTTTAATTTCAGGTGCAGAAAATCTTGCCTCTTTTACAGCTATAGCATGAGTTGCGTTGGAAACCATTAAAAGGGCACCTGCCAAAACAGAACCTTGTATTTTACAAATAATTGGCTTATATAAATGTCTCATTGCTAAGCTAATATCATCCGCATTTTTTATTTTTGGTACATTAGAACTTGATTCAGCTCTTGAAAGATCTGCCCCGGCACAGAAAATATCTCCTTTTGCAGCAATTACAACAACCCTTACATTTCTTTCTTGTTTTGCATATGCAAGTGCATAATTAATTTCATTCATCATTACATTATTAATTGCATTCTTTTTTTCTGGCCTATTAAGTGTGATCGTCATAATATTATTTTTTATATATAGTTCAGTCGCCTCAAACTTAAGACCCTCTAGTGACAATTTTTTCATTTTTAAATATCTCCAATAATGCTCTGCGGTACTTTTATTTTTTTTGCTCTTAAGTACTCACCTAATGATTTTGCTTGACTGTCTTTCCTATCATTCGAAGATACTCCGTCCTGTAAAATGTCATGAATATAGAAATTTAGAGAGTTTATATTTGGCAATTCATATCTATCTATCTTAAAATCTTTTAGATCTGGTAATAGTTCCTTTAGCTTTTCTTCACTCAAGAAATCATAAAGGAATGCAAAAGCATTTTTATTTTTAGCCCAAACGCCTAAATTTGCACAACCACCTTTATCACCAGATCTAGTTCCAAAAATATCTCCGAAATAGATAGCTTGTTCATTTTTAATTTCAATATTCTCAATATTAATTGGCTCTTTTTGATAATATATTTCTTCAAGTTCTAATTGGCTTGTCGGCAATACCTCTATTTCATCTCCATTAATATAAACTCTTTCTTTGATATGTTTGCTGTCTAACAGGGCAGGCCAATAAACAATTACTGGACCACTTGCTTTAACTCCACCTTGAGCAAAAAAACCAGGAATATTTGCTAAAGCCAATTCAATTATTTTTGCGCTAAAAAGCCTACCCACTAAATTTTGATCTTTAGATTTTACTGAAACTAATAGCGAAGCCATAGCTTGCTCATTAGTAGAGGGATTTTCTTTATCTGTTCGATGAAGCTGGATTGAAACTTCATCGAATTGATCTTTTCCACCAACTGAATTGAAGAGGGCATCTGTAAATACTTTTGCCTTTTCTTCTATGTCTAATCCTGTAAGGACAATTTCCATTCCATTTCTGTAACCTCCTGCAAGGTTGATACAAACTTTATGTTTATTTGGTGGTGAGCTACCTCTGCAACCAGAAACAAAGACTTTATCTTTTTCTAGTTCTTCAATTTTTAGAGTATCAAAATGAGCAATCACATCAGGATTTATATACGCAGATGAACTTATTTCATATAAAAGTTGTGCAGTTACTGTGCCAACTGAAACTAATCCGCCAGTGCCAGGATGCTTGGTTATATTAAAACTTCCATCTTCAAAAATTTCAGCTATTGGATAACCCACGTTATCAAAACTTGGAACTTCTTTGAAGAAAGCATAATTTCCTCCAGTAGCCTGACATCCGCATTCAATTATATGACCGGCAGCTAGAGCTCCGGCTAACGCATCAAAATTGTCTCTTTTCCAATTGTATTTCCATGCGGCTGGACCAATCACTACAGCAGCATCAGTGACTCTTGGACATACAACTATATCAGCTCCATTATCTAAAGCCTCTTTAATGCCCCAAGCACCAAGATATGCATTTGCAGTTAGAGGCATTAAGCCAGAGTCGTTAAGGTTTTTATTTTTATCAATGTTTTCAAAATTTTCTCCAGATTCTATTAAATCAGATATTCTTGGCATCAAATCATCACCGTCAATGTATGCTACTTTCATATTTACGGATTGTTCTTTTAAAATTTTTTCTATTTCCACTGCCATTGATTTGGGATTTAAGCCACCTGCATTAGTTACAATTTTGATATTTTTTTCTTTACAAGAGGCTACTATCTCTTTGATTTGTTTCAAGAAGGTTCCTACGTAACCTTTATCTTCTCCTCTTTGAAGTTTTTGATTAAATAGAATTGCCATTGTTAGTTCAGCAAGATAATCTCCTGTGAGCACATCAATAGGGCCTCCATCGACCATATCTTTTGCTGCAGATAACTTATCTCCATAGTATCCGCTGCAATTCGCAATTTTTATGCAATTATTTCCCATTAGTTTTCTATTTTGATTCCATTTAAAATAATGCTTGTTATAGAGTTTGCTGATTGTTCAGGAGTCATATTAATAGATTTTTTATTTTTGTCTTTAGAAAATTCCCTACCAATACCACCCAGCAAAATAGAAAAGGCTTTAACGTCAATAGATTTAATTTCTTTCTTTTCAATCGATTCCTCAAGAAGTTTTTGTGTAAAAAGTTTTATGAAGTTTTCATGATAGTCTGCCATTTTTTTTGACCCACTAATTTTTTCAATGTCTTTTAAAAATCTATCAAATTTAGGCCCAACTGCTTGATTTACAATAAAAAGATATTCTTCAAGTCTCTTTATTGGCGAATTAATCTCTTCAACGGAGTCCATTGCAAATTTGCCTAATTTTTTAAGAATATTATCCATAGTCATTAGTATCAGCTGATCCTTGCTTGGAGCAATCTCATAGAGAGTTCTTAATGATATTTTTAGTTTTTTTGCAATCTCTGACATTGTCAAATCAGGAACACCTTTCTCTAATAATTTTTCAAGTGCATCAATAATCTCATAATGTCTTTTTGTATAGATCTCGGTGTTCTTTTTTAAATAAGAAACTTTCTTATATTCAATATTTCGCATTAATTATTTAACAACCATCAGCAAAGCACCATTTTCTACTTGATCATTTATTGAGATCAATAGCTCGGAAACTTTTCCGTCTTCAGCAGCCTTAATTGAATGTTCCATTTTCATCGCCTCAAGAATAACTAAAGTTTCTCCAGCCTTAACTTTTTTTCCTTTTTTGACTTTAATATCAATTACTTTGCCAGGCATAGGAGCAACTAGTCCTCCAATTGTTTTCTCAGTTCCAGGCTCCTTAAATCTAGGTTTAACTTTAAGCATGACATCACCAAATGGCATATGAACAAGAATATTATTGTTTGATAGAGTGACTCGAGAATAATGCCTTTTACCATCAAAAATTAAATCTATACCGTCATTATCTTTTTTATAGATACAGGCTTCCTTATCAGATAAAAAAATAAATTTTTGATTTCTTTGTTTTTTATATTCAACAATATGTTCTTTATTTTCAAACTCAAAAGTTATTTTTTGCATCGGAAGTCTTCCATTGGTCCAGCCAGATTGCATGAACTTTGCTAAATTTGCATTATCTCTATTATTTTGTTGAATCCACAAAGCTGCTATTGCTAAGACATGATCAATTTCATCCTCTTCAATTTCAAGCTTCCTGGATGGATTTACTCTTTCAATAAAATCAGATGTAGTATCACCTTTAATAAATTCTTCTGTATTTAGGCAATTTATCAAAAAATCTCTATTTGTTTTAACACCGCCTATATGTGCAGATTGGAGTGCTTTAGCTAATTTACTGGCTGCATCTGTCCTATTTGGTGCAAACGATATTATTTTTGCGAGCATAGGATCAAAGTCTGTTCCAACAACTGTCCCAGTTTTTACACCGGTATCCCATCTGGCTTCAGCTGAATCGCTTTCTTCAAATGCTATCAGAGTTCCAATCTCTGGAAGAAAATCATTATTAGGATCTTCAGCATATAGTCTTGCTTCTATAGACGAGCCAGTCCAAGTTACATCTTTTTGAGAAAACCCTATAGGCTCACCTCTTGCTATTTTGAGCTGTTCGCTAACTAAATCCATTCCTGTAACTTCCTCTGTAACAGGATGTTCCACCTGAAGTCTTGTATTGACTTCTAAAAACCAAAATTCCTCAGTATTATCGTCAAACAAAAATTCTACAGTACCTGCTGATTCGTATTTAATTTTTTTAGCTAGTTTTACCGCAGACTCTCCCATTTTATTTCTAACTTCTTCAGAAATTCTCGTAGAAGGAGATTCTTCAATTATTTTTTGATGTCTTCGTTGAATGGAGCATTCTCTTTCACCTAGATGAATAATATTTCCATGAGAATCACCTAAAATTTGAATTTCTATATGTCTTGATTTTTCAACATACCTTTCAATGAAAATCCTCTCATCATTAAAACCACTTTTTGCTTCTCTTTGCGCACTTGAAATTGATTCTTTTAAATCCTTTTCCTTGTTAACAATTCTCATGCCTTTTCCGCCCCCACCTGCAGCTGCCTTAATTAGAAGGGGATATCCAATTTTTTTCGCCTCGCTTGGTTTTGATGTCATTGGCAGAGTAGGGACATCTGCCTTAATAGCTAGATCTTTTGCTTTTAATTTATCCCCCATTACTGAAATAACATTAGCAGAAGGCCCGATCCAAATTATCCCCTCTTTTTTAACTTTTCTTGCAAAAGAGGCATTTTCAGATAGAAATCCATATCCAGGATGTATTGCTTGTGCACCCGTTTTTTTTGCTGCCTCTATTATTTGATTACTATCAAGATATCCTCCGTCTTCTAATCTAATTGATTCATCTGCTTGGGTAACAAAAAGAGCATCTTTGTCTGCATCAACATAAACTGCAATAGATCTGATGCCCATTTTTTTTGCAGTTTTAATAATTCTGCAAGCAATCTCACCTCTATTGGCTATTAATAAAGAATTAAAAATCATAATCTAAATACCCCATATTCCTTAGCGCCTTTGATAACATTATTGCTTACTATAGATAAGCAAAATCCAATAACGTCTCTAGTATCTCTAGGGTCTATAATTCCATCATCGGTAAGCATACTGCTTGCCACAAGACCATGAGATAATTTTTCAAGAAAATCAACGACCATTTCTCTGAGTTGTTTATCGGCTTTTTCATCAAACTTTTTACCGTCTCTTTTGGCTTTTGCTTTTCTAACTATAGACATTACCCCAGCCATCTGTTCTGGTCCCATTACAGCAATTTTTGCTGTAGGCCATAAAAATGTGAATCTATTATTGAATGCTTGACCAGACATTGCATATGTTCCAGCTCCATAAGAGGCACCTATAATAAATGTAATATGAGGAACTGTTGAGTTGGAGACAGCATTTATAAGTTGCGAACCTTTTTTAATAATGCCTTGCCTCTCAAAGTCTTTACCGACAAGAAAGCCAGTTACATTATGTAAAAATATAAGTGGAATATCTCTTTTGTTACATAGTTGAATGAAACTAGCGCCTTTTTCGGCTGACTCAGGGTAAATGGGACCATTATTACCTATAATACCAATTTGATAACCGTGAACAGAAGACCACCCGCAAACTAATGATGAACCATACAAGGGTTTGAATTCCTCAAATCTAGAACCATCAGTAAATCTAGCAATAATTTCTTTAATATCAACTGCAGATTTAAGATCCTCACTTAAGATACCCAATAGCTCATCTTGTTCGTAAATAGGTTCAACAGATTTAACACTTGGTTTATTACCTTTTTTTGACCAATTAAGATGAGAAACAACTTCTCTACAAATTCTAAGTGCATCCATCTCATCATCTGCTAGGTAATCAGAAAGTCCAGAAACCTCAGAGTGCATTTGAGCTCCTCCAAGTGTTTCATCATCAGACTCTTCACCAGTTGCCATTTTGACAAGAGGAGGGCCAGCAAGAAAAGCTTTTGATTGATCCTTTATAAATATATTGTAATCAGACATTCCAGGCTGATAGGCGCCACCAGCAGTT
>CABXTT010000009.1 GCA_902515155.1 uncultured SAR86 cluster bacterium
AACTTTTGCATAATCATAGAGCAATCTATTTCCTTCAATGCATAAGGTACTTTTTAATGAGCCTGTGGGGTAATAAATGCCTGCATGAATTACACCAGAATTTCTGGAGGAGACACCCTCTCCTGATCTTGATTCTTTTTCAAGAAGTACAACTGATTTCCCTATTTCACTATAAAATTTAGCAATAGATAGTCCAACAACCCCTGCTCCTATAATAACTGCGTCAAAAATTATCTTCTCCTGCAGCCAATTAAGTTTGTTGAGCCTCTGGCATTTCTTGCGAACTATTTATAAGTGGTAAAACTAGTAAATTAATTACCGAGTATGTTAGAACGCTAATAGCAATTGGTATCAAAGAAATTTCATGGTAAGCATACATACCAATAAATAAACATAAGGCCAGCCGTATTATTTCAATTCTAGTTATTTCTTTTCCATCAAACCACATAGTTGTGCAATACATGGTAAACGTCATCATAGTAATTGTTATCCATAGTTGTAGATAATTTAAATAGCCGCTTTGTATAAAAGCTAGAAAAATATAAGTTATAAATAAATACTGAAAAAGTGCATATATTTTATGGCGCTTACTAATAACTGGATTATATTTTTGAAAAGTTTTAGGATTGAAATTATCTTTAGGAGCTTTTATAGGAAGACTTTCTGGGGACCAGTTTGTTCTAGCAAATGGAGCATATAGCTTATCTTTCCAGTCTCTAGATAACCACATCTCTTTTATTATTTTTACATAAACATGGAGATTTGCCCAAACAGGATTGAAAGTGTTTAGAGTACTTCTAATCCCATATATACAAGCTTCGTTTTCATCTTCTACTTTATGAGTTCCAAACATTCTGTCCCATATAATAAATACTCCGCCATAATTTTTATCAATGTATTGCTCGTTTTGAGCATGATGCACCCTGTGATTTGATGCAGTTACAAAATAATTTTCATACCATCCAAGCTTTGGGATATGCTCGCTGTGTACCCAAAATTGGTAGATAAGGTTTAAAGAAGCAACGCTAACAAAAATATAAGAAGGTATTCCTATTGCAAACATTGGTATATAGAAAACCCAACTTACAAATGCTCCAGTTCCCGTTTGTCTTAAAGCAGTACTTAAATTGTAATCTTCGCTTTGATGATGTGCTGCATGTGATGCCCAAAAAATTTGTCTTTCATGACTAATTCTATGAAACCAATAGTAGAAAAAATCATAGATAACAAAAGCAAAAATCCAGGTGAATGCTGAGGTTGCATCCATGCGCCATAATGCAAATTTAGTTTCAACAATATAAAAAACATAACCTGCAGCACCAATAATAATTAGTTTATTTGCAGTTCGAAGGGTTCCCATAAATAAATTACTAATAGCATCATTTAATCTATAGGTATTCTTTTTTATTGCTATTCCATAGGCTAGCTCTATTAGCAAGGCCAATAGGAAGAAAGGAACAGCATAAGTAATGTAATCCATGGTTCATATTACCTTATTAACGAAATATTTTTAATAAGCTGGCTCGAGAGATCTCGAGCCTAGCAATAGAGAATTATTCTAGTTTCAGGTTCTAATCAGCAAAGTCTAAGCCTTTTGCAGCCTGAACTTCTCGTTTATTAGGATTTACTGACTCTCTAAATGGAACTTCAACAATTTCTGCCTCGACAGGAACTCCAGATGTTATGGAATACTCATCAGGCAGCCTGACTAATAATTTAGTTCCAACCTCAGAGGAAGCCCATGGAACCCATGCAAGGGCAATATTTGTTGCCAACTCTGGAGACCACCATGGAGAAGTAACATAACCCATATCATTTCCGTCAGTGTCAGCTACTAACCAAAAATCAGGAGCATAGTCAGTTATTTCTTTTCCGCCAAGTGTAATTCCAACCATTTTCATTTTAAATGGATGCTTGCCTTCATCTATCATCGAGCGTTGTCTTTCAAGCTCTTCTTTTCCAATATAGTCAGCTGTTTTATTACGAGGAACTTGGTAACTTAAATTAACTTGAAAAGGAGATGTTTCATGGTCAAGGTCTTGACCCCAAGATAAGATGCCAGCTGCAATTCGACGATGATGAGCGGGTGCAATGACCATTAAACCAAATTCTTCACCTGCTTCAAGGACAGCATTCCACATTTTTTCAGCATTTTCATGTGCATCACGAACATAAATCTCGTAACCTTTTTCGCCTGTAAATCCAGTTTGACTTATTACACAATCAGCACCACCAATTTTAGTTTCTAAGATTCCATAATAAGGAACATCTCTGAGCTTTTCGCCTGCAAGCTTTGCCATAAGATCTTCAGAAAGTGGTCCCTGAATTTGAACAGGGCAAGCATCAATCTCATCTATGATTACATCAAATTTCTTGGTGACGTTAACTCCTTGAAGCCAGAATAATAAGTCGCTGTCTGAGATAGAAAACCAAAATTCATCATCGGTTAGTCTTAATAAAACAGGATCATTAAGCAATCCACCTTTTTCGTTACATAAAATTGCATATTTACCATTACCAGGCTCAATTTTAGTTGCATCACGAGTTATAACGTAATCAGTAAAAGCTTCTGCATCAGGACCTTTAACTCTGATCTGTCTTTCAACAGCAACGTTCCACATAGTTACTCGATTCACAAGCGCCTCGTACTCAACCATTGCTCCGCCGTCTTCAGGCCTCACATATCCTCTAGGATGATAAATACGGTTATAAACAGTTGCTCTCCAGCAACCAGCTTCATGTGAAAGATGCCAAAATGGTGATTTTCTTACACGAGTAGAAATTAGTAACTCAGTAGGAGTTCGGCCACTTTGCCTTAGATTTATTGGAACAACGCGATCGCTTTGATCAACATTAGGATGATTTGGATTTGTCATATTTACTCCCCCGTAATTTGTAACTTATAACTGCTTTATATATCTATTTATATTAAGCTTTTCAATAAATTTACGCCTTTTTTTTCAATTTGTAAATCAAAATTTTACGCACTTAAAAGAGATATTTAAAATAGTAATTTCACAAAATATATATGATTTTTTAATCTTAAATAATGGAAGTAAACTGATTAATTTTTTTTTAATTATTTTGATATTCTTGCGCAATTAGAGATAATATCAGAACTTATAACTTAACAAATATGAATATAAAATATCTACTTATAATAATTTACTCATTAGCAATTCCAGTATTTTCTTCTGGGCTAGAAAATGAAAATTCTAACTCTGGAACTATGCTACTTGTTCATAAAACTCCTACTTGTGGTTGTTGCAAGATGTGGATGGAGCATCTTGAAGAAAATGGGTTCAATCCCTACCCACAAGACCATCAAAATCTTAAAGAAATTAAGGATATGTATAACATCGATCAGAAATATCGATCATGTCATACTGCAGTGTCCTCTGATGGCTTTGTCTTTGAGGGACATATTCCGAGTAAATTTATAACTCAATTTCTTTCTGAAGATCACCCAAATGCTATAGGTTTATCGGTTCCTGGAATGCCGCTTGGCTCACCTGGAATGGATGCTGGAGATCTCTTTATGCCTTATGAAGTTCTTATTCTATATAAGGATGGGACTAGTAAGGTCTATGCAGAAGTTAATAAAAAATAATCTTTGGGAAGAAATGCATTAGATTAGTTCTCAAGATAATCTTTTATCGCAAGTTTATCGGCTTTAGAGTCAGCTCGAAATGCATTAAAAAGTTTCTGTTTAAGGTTTGGCATATTACCTTTTGCCATCTGTTTAATTTGTTGATAAAACCAGGCCATAGCTCCAAAGGCATTTATTGCTTGAATAATAGTTACGGGGCTTGAGGGAGAAAGAATCCACGGGCCTAACGATAAAGTTTTTTCATAACTGGGCAATGTTTCTATCTCACCATCAATCATTTTTTTGATACAAAAAGGATCTGCACATAAAGGTCTTCCTACTCCGACAATCTGGCAAACATGACTCTCGAGTGCGTTCTCAATTCCTTGCTTACTTCTAAAACCACCAGTAACCATTAAAGGTAAAGATACTGCTTCTCTAATATTTTTTGCATATTCAAGAAAATAAGCTTCTCGTGCAATAGTGCTTTCTTTTCTTATCTCACTTCGTTTTGGGTTGATGCTAATATTGTCGACTCCAATCAACCTAGGTTGTTCGTATGTGCCACCAGATATTTCTATAAGATCTAAGCCTGCACTCTCGACCATTTTTGCTACTTGAATACTTTCATCTGCACTAAATCCACCTTTTTGAAAATCAGCTGAATTTAACTTCATTGAGATAGGAAAATCTGATCCCACTTCTGCCCTACACCTTTTAATAATCTCTAAATGAACTCTTGCTCTATTTTCTATACTGCCTCCCCAAGCGTCATTGCGAGTATTAATATCTGGAGATAAAAATTCAGATAAAAGATATCCATGTGCTGAATGAAGTTGAATGCCTGTAAATCCTGTTTCTCTGGCAATTTTTGCTGTAAAAACGAATCTTTCAATTAAATCTAAGATATCTTCCTCAGTCATAGGCTTTGGGATTCCATATTTTTTTCCAGGAATTTTTAACCTCACATTGGAGGGCGCTAATGGAGATGAGTTGACTTCACCTGGAGTTTGACGACCAGCATGAGAAATTTGCATCCATAATTGAGTATGATGATTAGTACCAGCAGCAGACCAAGCCTTGAGAGTTTCAAGTTGCTGTTTATAATTTCCCTCCTCGATCACAACATTTGCAGGACCTTCAACATATCGACGATCAACTTGAACATTTCCTGTAAGTGAGATTCCAATATTACCTTCTGCCCATTTTTTATATAAATTAGCGTGGCCTTGATGGGCTAAGTTATTACCTTTGGCAATCCTTTCTGTCATTGCAGCTTTGCAAATGCGATTTTTAATAGTTTGCCCGCAAGACAAAACAAGAGGTTGGTTCATAAGATTAGACATAAGTATGTACTCCAAAGATTAACTACTTAGATTTTACTCTAAAGATCTTGATGAGTTTTATTATTTATTGGCGCAAGTTTTGAAACTCTACTTGATGGAGAAATATCATTTAATCTGCCAATTCCACTTAATATTCTCTTCTTCTTATATTTATTGAAAAATTCAAACAGTAAGTAAAACCAGACACCATTTATTATAGGCTCAACAAATGCATCTATGACCGCAAGATTCAAAGGTGCCCCTGTGAGCAATCTATTGCATGTCATAGCAATAAGAATATGCCCAATCGTGTAGAAAAATGCTAATAAAAGACCAATCTGATTAACATTTATGAATGTCGAATTAGTAGATTCAATTTTATTAACAAATATTTTTTTTAAATAAACTAATAAAAAATAAAACCAAAATCCGTTAATTATCGGTTCCACAAATGCATCAGCTGCTGCCATATCCAAAGAAGCACCAGTAATAATTCTGTTACATGTCATGGCAACAAATATATGGCCAATGGTATATATTATTGATAAATAAAGATTTTCATACTTGAAAATTTTTACATCATCATATTTTAAGTAGTTTTTCACGAAATAAATGTAGCAATGGCTACGGATGATGTCAAGGGTATAATTTATTTAAGGTTAATTTTTAAGAAAGGGAGAGAAGTGAAAGATAAGGTTAAAGCGCGTTCGGTACCCTTTTCACAAACTAGATCGCGTCATGCCAGTGAAACAGCTGAGGATTATGTTGAAGCTGTTATGGAATTAATTGAAGAGCTAGGCGAATGCCGGGTACTTGACCTAGCAAGATATTTTAACGTTAGCCACGTCACTGTTTCTCGGATTGTAAAAAGGTTACATGATGAAAAGTTTTTATATACTCAACCCTACAAACCAGTAGAGCTTACTGCTAAAGGCACTAAACTCGCAAAGCGAGTTAAAGAGCGTCATGAGGTTGTTTTAGCCTTTTTAATTGCGCTTGGTGTTGATAAAACTAATGCTGAAATTGATAGTGAAGGCATTGAGCATCATGTAGGATCAAAAACACTCACTGCTATGAAGCGATTTTTAAAATAATTTTTTAAGTATAAAATTGAATATATTATTAGTTATTAATTGATATGAAAATTTACTCTAAACTTTTTTTACTTACATTTTTTATACTAACGACAAGGGCTGAAGAAAATCTAAATCTTTTTGATCCTATGGATGTATTTGAACTTGAGTGGGCTTCTGATCCGCAAGTTTCACCAGACGGTAAAAAAATAGTGTACGTTCGTAAGTCAAACGACATTATGAAAGATCGAGTTAGTTCAAGTCTTTGGCAAATAGATATTACTGGAAAAAATCATCGTCCTATAAACTCTGGTTTGAAAAATTCGTATTCTCCACGATGGTCTCCTGATAAGCAAAAACTTGCTTTTGTTTCAAATATCTCTGGATCAACGCAGATTCATATGCATTGGCTTAAAAGTGGAGAAACTGCAGTAATATCTCAATTACAAGAGTCGCCTTCAAGTTTATCTTGGTCACCGGATGGGAAATGGCTAGCATTTACTATGAACGTCAAGGCAGAGAGTGAATCAATAGCTGAAGAACGTGAAAAGCCTGACGGAGCTTCATGGGCAAAAAAACCTGTAACAGTAACGACAACACAATACCAATACGATGGACGTGGAATTGTTGAACCATCCTACCGTCATATATTTATTGTGCCTTCTGAGGGTGGTTCTGCTCGTCAATTAACAGAAGGAAATTTTAATCATTACGGAAGTCTTTCATGGTCTCCAGAAAGTCAAAATATTTTCTTTTCAGCTCACCGTTCCAATAATTGGGAACTTGTTAGTGATGAAGCGGATATTTATAAATTAAATATTGCATCAAGAACACTTAAACAAATTACAAATCAATCGGGTGAAGAAAGTTCACCAATGATTTCACCGAATGGAAAAATGATTGCTTTTAATTTAAAGGAACGTCGCCCTCTTGCATATACTCCAAAAAGAATTGCTGTAATGAATGTCAGCGGAAAAAATATCCGAATTCTCACAAATGATTTGGACGGAGATGCTGAAAATATAATTTGGTCACAAGATAATCAATCTATTCATTTTACATACGATCAAAGAGGTATTAGAAAAATTGGCAAGGTTGGCTTAAATGGCGATATTAAAATTATTGCATCTAATATTGGTGGCACGACAATAGGAAGGCCTTATATTTCAGGAGATTATCATACCGAATCAGATACGATTGCTTTTACCCAAAGCTCTCCTGACAGACCTGCTGATATTGCAGTCGTTAACGGGGATGAATTAAAAGTTTTAACTAATCTTAATGAAGACCTGCTTGCACATAGAAAACTTGGTGAAGTTAATGAGATTGTCTATAAATCATCATTTGATGGTCAAGAAATACAAGGATGGTACATCACACCACCTGATTACGATTCTTCTAAAAAATATCCGTTAATTCTTGAAATTCATGGCGGGCCTCATCTTGCCTACGGACCTCATTTCTCTGCTGAGCTTCAAATAATGGCAGCTGCTGGATATATCGTGTTCTATGATAACTATCGGGGGAGTAAATCTTACGGAGAAGACTTTGCTCTACTTTTGCAATACAAATATTCTAGTCCTGAAGATTTTGCTGATCATATGTCAGGAATTGATACTTTAATAAACAAAGGTCTAATCGACGAAAAGAATCTATTTATAGCTGGTGGTAGTGCAGGTGGCATTGCTACTGCATATGCCATAGGTTTAACCGATCGTTTTAATGCAGCTGTTGCTTCTAAGCCTGTTATTAATTGGTTAAGTAAGCCTTTGACTGCTGATTCAATGGTTGGTCAGATTTATCATCAGTTCCCTGGACCTCCATGGGAGCATCTTGATCATTATTGGGAACGTTCTCCCCTCTCTTTAGTTGGCAACGTAACTACTCCTACAATGTTAATTACTGGGGTGGATGATAGACGAACTCCAATATCTGAAACGGAACAATTTTATCAAGCTTTAAAGCTAAGGGGTGTTGATAGTGCAATGATCAGAATCCCTGATACTTCTCATGGTATAGCGAGTAGACCATCAAACCTTATAACAAAAGTTGATCATATAGTTGCATGGTTTGAAAAATATAAAAGGGAAAATAATTAAACTAAAATATCATTGAATAAATCGGAGAAATTATGAAAGGTTACTGGGTTGTTGCTGTTCAAGATGTACTTAAACCAGACGCATGGGGTCAAGTTCTATCTGCTTTTGAAAATTATGTAGAAGAATCTGATGGGATATGTAAACCGATTTCATTTGCGCCACCTGCAGCAGTTTATGAATCTGGTATTTCTAAAACTACTGCTGTAATCGAGTTTCCATCTCTTGACGAGGCAGTTCATGCAAGAACTAAAGATTCAAGCTATTTCCAAGGAGTCATAGAAGCTGATGGAACACCAGTTGAAAATAAGGCAATAAGAGACTTTAGAATAATCGAAACTGAAGGTGGCTGGATGAAACCAGGTCATGGATATTGGCTAGTATGGGTAAGAGAATTCATTGATAAAGATAATTGGATTGGTAAAGTAATGCCTGCTTGGCAAGAATACGTTGCTTCGGGTGCATGTAAAGTTCATCATCTCAAGCCACCACATATGGTACTTGAAGACGGCAGAATGTTTCCCTTTGCTCTTTGTGAATTTCCTTCTTTGCAGGCTGCAATTGATGCCAGAGAAAGTGATGAATACAACATAGATGTACTTGGCGCTGCTGGAAAGCCAGTTCATGAAATGGTTACGAGAGATTTTAGAATTATCGAAGGATAATATGGTGGGCCCGGGAGGACTCGAACCTCCGACCAATGGATTATGAGTCCACTGCTCTAACCAACTGAGCTACAGGCCCTGAAACTTATTCGTCTAAGAAACTTTTTAAATGACTAGACCTACTAGGATGTCTCAACTTTCTTAAAGCTTTTGCTTCTATCTGACGTATTCTTTCTCTAGTGACATCAAACTGCTTACCTACTTCTTCTAAAGTATGATCAGTATTCATGCCGATACCAAATCTCATTCTAAGAACCTTGGCTTCTCTTGCTGTAAGAGATCCAAGAACGTCATCGGTTGCGAAGTGTAGACTATCTTCAGTAGCGTTTTCAAGTGGAGATTCTATTACAGTATCTTCAATGAAATCACCTAAGCTTGAATCTTCGTCATCACCTATTGGAGTTTCTGTTGAAATTGGTTCTTTTGCTATCTTAAGAACTTTTCTTACTTTATCTTCAGGCATATCCAGTTCTTTACTCAATTCTTCTGGTGTAGGCTCCCTGCCCATATCCTGCATCATTTGTCTTGAAACTCTATTAAGCTTATTAATAGTTTCAATCATATGAACCGGTATTCTGATAGTTCTTGCTTGGTCAGCAATTGATCTAGTTATAGCCTGTCTAATCCACCATGTAGCATATGTAGAGAATTTGTAGCCTCTTCTATACTCAAATTTATCAACAGCTTTCATTAAACCAATATTTCCTTCTTGAATAAGGTCAAGAAATTGAAGGCCTCTGTTGGTATATTTTTTTGCAATTGAAATAACAAGTCTTAAGTTAGCTTCAACCATATCTTTCTTAGCACGTCTCATTTTGGTTTCACCCATGGACATGTTTCTGTTGATTTCTTTTATCTCTTTTACGCTTAAGCCAACTCTTTGCTCAAGTTCAATTATGTCTTTTTGAGCAATGACTACATCTTGTTTAACTTCTTCGAGTAGATCTTTTTTATACTTCTTCTCTTTCATTAATGAATCTACCCATCTTACTTTTGTAAGATTATCGGTATAAGTTGCTAAGAAATCTTTTCTTGGCATGCGCGCATTTCTTACAAGTTGCTCAAGAATAAATTTTTCTCTTTCTCTTATAGTTGCAAGTCCTTCTCTGGCAATAGATGCAATATCATCAAACATTCTCGGACTAAATTTTAGAAACTGAAAAATATCTCCGACTTTTTTAAACTCTGCATTTGCCTCTTTTGAATGACGTCCTTTAGATTCGATTACTTTTAAAGTTTTATTGTATTGACGTTTAAGATTAGTCATTCTTCTTTGAACTTCGACCATATCTGGCCCTGACGGAGCATCATCATCTGATTCCTCAGCGGCTTCTGCTTCTTCTTTCGCTCTTTGACTTCCTGGACCAGCTGATGGAACTTCTTCCATTTCTTCTAAGAAACCAGTTAAAAAGTCATTAATTTTCTTTTCTCCATCTTTGACCATCTGATGGTAGTGAATAACAAACTCAACTGTTTTTGGGTACAGAACACTGGCTGCAAGAAGATCTCTCATTCCTTCTTCAATTCTTTTTGCAATTTCTATCTCGCCTTCTCGAGTTAAAAGATCAACAGTTCCCATTTCTCGCATATACATTCTGACCGGATCAGTAGTTCTTCCGGTTTCATTTTCAACAGCAGCCAATGCTTCTGCCGCTTGCTCAAGCGCAATATCATCTGATTCTTCTGAGTTAGCTAATAATAAATCATCTGCATCTGGTGCAGTTTCGTGTACTTGAAGGCCTAAATCATTGATCATTCCAATAATTTCATCAACTTGATCTGGATCTGATATATCTTCTGGTAAATGATCATTTACATCAGCATATGTTAAATAGCCCTGTTCTCTGCCTTTCTCAATGAGTTCAGCTATCTTAGAACCTTTTTTGCTTAATTTATCCACGAAATCATGTACTCCAAATATGTTTACTCTATGTAGTGATTAAATGCACAAATTCAATCTATTTAGAGCTTAAATTCTTCAATAAAATCTGATCTTCTTCGGACATATCGTCTTTCTTGAGAATAATTTGTTGTAACTCTCTTTTTTCAGCAGATAATATTTCTTGCATATTATACTTTTCTTTTAGAATTTCCTCTCTATCTTTTTCAGATTTCGATATTAGGTCAATACAATCTTCAATCATTGCTTTTGCATCTTCAATTGATAATTTGATTTCGGAGACTAATGCTTCACCAAATAAGTTCTTTATTTTTTCATTATCAATTTGTTCAAAAATGATTGAAGGAGCAACTTCAGGATTTTGTTCGTAAGAGTTTTTTATATCGTTTAGAAATAAGAATCTTGAATCCTTTCCAATTAAATCAAAGACCCTATCTTTCGCAAGCTTAGGATGTTGAATTAAAGCAGTAAAAACTCCAAGCACTGATTTTTTGATAACCGAACTTGAGCTTCTTTTTACTTCCTCTTTTTTTTCATTACTCTTTTTTATAAATTGATTGCTGCCGTTTAACAATTTAACAAAGTCTAAATCGCATATATTGCCTATTTCACTTGTATAAGCTTCTTTGAGTGTTGGATTAGCAATTTTGTTAACTAAAGGTATAGCAAACTGAGCAACCATAGATCTTCCTTCAATAGTTGAGAGATCGTCCTGATCTTTTATTGTTTTTAAAAAGTAATCTGAGAATGAAGTTGCCTCATCTGCAAGTTTTAAAAAAGCGTCTTTGCCTTTTTCTTTTATAAAACTATCTGGATCCTCTCCAGGCTTTAGGAAGATAAAACTCATTCTAATATCTTCTCTTAGAAGCGGTAAAGCATTTTCAACAGCTCTCCATGATGCTTTTTGCCCTGCTTCATCACCGTCAAAAACAATAAAAATATTATTTGTATACCCTAATATTTTTCTGAGTTGTTCTTGAGTAAAAGCTGTCCCAGAGGATGCAACCGAGTTTTTAATGCCGTGTTGATGTAATCCGATAACGTCCATATAACCCTCTACAAGAAATAAAGACTCAGGACGTTTCTCTTGCAACCTTGCTTCATATAAACCGTACAACTCATATTTTTTCTTATAGGTCTTAGTTTCAGGAGAATTCAAATACTTAGCTTGATCTTTTTTATCTTTAATTAGCCTTCCACCAAAAGCAATATGGTCGCCTTTGACATTCCTAATTGGGAACATAAGTCTGTCGCGAAAACGATCGTACATATCTCCGTTATCATTAGCTCCAAACAATCCAGAGTCTTCTAGATCAACTTTTTCATAATTTGGTTTTAAAATTGAATACAAAGAAGGACTTCTTTCCATTGAATAGCCTAGTTCAAATAATTTTGCTGTTTCTCCAGTAATTCCTCTTGCTTTCAAATATTCGATGGTGTCTTTTCCAGCTTGAGATTTAAGTTGCTCTATAAATATCTCTTTAGCTTTTGTATTTATATTTATTGCATCAGAAATATCGATAGATTTTTCTTGCTTAGGCACTTCCATGCCTGCATAAGAAGCCAATAACTCAACGGCCTCCATAAAGTCTAGGCCGTCATGTTTTCTTAAAAAGTGAATGGCGTTACCAGATTCTTTGCAACCAAAGCAATGATAAGTACCTGTGTCCTCATAGACTTTAAAGGATGCAGTTCTTTCTTCTCCAGACCCGTGAAATGGGCATTTAGCCCAATAAGCCCCGCCCCTTCTTTCAAGCTGAAGTCTTCTACCAATAATATCAACGATATTAATAGAGGTTATCAATCGATCTATAAAACTAGAGGGTATAGACATATTTATTCATTATTATTAAACCATTGATCTATTAAGATTTTTGCAGCGTGAGCATCAATCAAATCTTTTTTTATTTCTGTAAGACTTTCTCTTGCTTCAAAGCTTGTTAATCTTTCATCAACATATTCACATGGAATTTTAGATATTTTTTCTAATTTTTTATAAAAAATATCTACTTTTTCCATCATATCACTATCCGAACCATCCATATTTAATGGCTTACCTACAAGAATTAAATTTGGCTTCCATTCATTTACAATGGATTCGATTTCATCCCAATTTACCGAATTATTCTTGCTAAAAACTATTTGAAGCGGCGAAGAAGTCTTGGTTTCAGTTTGTCCCACCGCAACACCAATTTTCTTTGTTCCAAAGTCAAACGATATTACTTGCATTTATTTAGGTGAAAAATTCCAATCTCTTACTATTTCTAAAACACTATATTCATTTAACATCTTTTGGTCAAAAGGAGCAAAAGGAGCTGCTTCTATGAGAATATTTAATGCCATTTTATCCAAAGCAATATTTCCAGAGGATATAAGCACCTCTGATTTAATTAAATTCCCAAAGGAATCTATTGTAGCCATAACTTGAACTTTGCTATCGATGTATTCGATATCAGCAGAAGCAATAATCTCATCACCAATCGATTCAATATTTCTTTGCCATAAATTTAAATAGACAGCCTCTTCGGTATTTACTAAAGAGTTCGATTCTAATTTTTTTACTTTTCTAGCTTGATAAGTATTTTTCTGAGGAACAATATTTTGCATAGATTCTAAACCTTCCTCAACAGGTAAAGATTCATTTTGTTGAAAACCGTCATACCCAATAACGTCTTGAGATGAATTAGCAAACTTTACATTAATAATTGGAGAGTTTTCTAAAACAGGTATTGTGTAAAAAGTAGTAAAGGTAATGCCAAAAACCAAAAACAAATGAAAAGTTAAAGATAAAATAAAAGATTTATTTAGTGTTAGAGATCTTTTACTTACTTTTTGTTTTGCTAGTATTGAAGTCATAGTCCTTTTAGATATTCAGTTATTGGATTTTCACCTGACTGATCAAAAATTTCTCTTGCGCAAGTAGGACTGGTTATATTTATTTCAGTTAAGCGACTTCCAATCATATCTATACCCGCAAAGTTAACTCCTTTAGTAATAAGATATTTTCCAATAGTTTCTGCAACCTTTAGTTGCACAGGCGTTATATCTTTTACAACTCCTTTTCCTCCAGCTGCTAAATTTCCTTTAAAGCTTTCTCCTTGCGGAATCCTCGCCAAAGTTTTTCTAAAAGGTTTTCCATGGATAATTAATATTCTAAAATCTCCATCATAAATTTCTGGCAAAAACTCTTGGACTATTATTTGAGTGGCTTCATCTGTTGTCATTTCTAACAAAATATTTATATTATCTTCATCGATATTATCAAACTTATAAATAGAGGCTCCACCCATACCATCGAGAGGTTTCACTATTATGGTTTGGTGTTTTTCTTGAAATTCTTTGATTTTATTTATATTTGAAGTTACTAGAGTTTTTGGAATAAATTCTTTAAAGTGAATTGCAAATATTTTCTCATTGAATTCTTTTATTGAGTTGGGTTTGTTAAAAACTGTCGCGCCCTGTTTTTCAGCTAATCCCAACAAATGTAAAGCATTTATGTAATCTGAGTCCACTGGAGGATCTTTTCTCATAAAGCTGTAAGTGAACTCAGAAACTTGAAGTGATTCTTTTGCTATTCCCTCTACTTGATGTTCTCCTACTTCAATAATGCTTCTGCAGTTAGCATGAACAATACCACCTGCAATAAATAAATCTTTCATTTCACACTGAAAAACTTTATACCCTATAGAAATAGACTCTTCCATCATAAATATAGATGTATCTTTTTTAGGTTTTAAACCTTTCATAGAGTCTGTAATAAATAAAAGTTTCTCAGTCATTATTAAATGTTACCAAATTGATTTTGTACTAATGAAGCTATAACAAGTGGAGCTGTTTCTGCTCTTAAAGTATTTTTCCCAATTAATCTTATCTTTATGTTTCTTTTATTTAATAATTCTAACTCAGAATCTGAAAATCCTGATTCTGGTCCAGTTATTAAACAAACTTTTGATTCGGAACTTAATTCTTTTATGTTAAATGAATTTTTTGCACCTAAGTCAAACAAAAAGGAATCTGTTTTGGCTTCAATGCTATCAAAGGCATCGATTATATTTTCGAATAAGTTTAATTGGGGAATGAAATTAGACCCACATTGTTTGCAAGAACTTATTACCACTTCTAAACATTTCTCTATCACTTTACGGTGGTCTTTTTTTGCAATGCTTTGATCAATGAGATCAGGCTTATAAAAAATAAGCTCAGAGATACCTATTTCAGTCAGCTTTTGCACCATGAAATGTAAATTTTCTTTTTTTATTACAGGGATGACCATTACAATTTTTTCTTTTGGAGCATCAGAAAATATAACTTCTGAAATTCTTTTAAGGGAAGTCATTTTTCTGTCAATTGAAGTAATTAGGCATAAAGCTGAAGCGCCATTTCCATCAAATACTTCTACTTCATCATTCACTTGTAATCTAAGAACTTTTGATAAGTGAGATGATTGAGATTGGTCTAACTCAAAATTACTGTCTTCTCCTGATACTGATTTACAATATAATCTATGAATTCTCATTCTCACATTATAGCTATAGCTGGAATATAAATGTCAGAGATAACTCTAATATTAATAAGACATGGTGAGGCTTCTCAAGCTTGGGGAGATAACTTGGATCCTGGTCTAAGTATTGAAGGAATGAAACAATCCGAATTATTAACAGAAAATAATAAACTTCAATCACTTAAAGATTTCACTTTCATATCAAGTCCTAAATCAAGAGCGTTAATGACAGCGGCCCCTTTAGTAAATATATATAAAAAGGATTTAATAATAGATCCTATTTTTTCTGAAATACCTTCAGATGATATTGAGTTAGCAGATAAAAGACGGTGGCTTACTGATATTATGAAAATGGATATTAATAGTCTTCCTACTATGGTGAGCGTCTGGAGAGATGAAATATTGTCTAAGGCGCTAACTTTAAATAAAGATTCAATAATATTTACTCATTTCATGGTTATAAATTCTATTATTGGTAAATTAGTGGGCAATCCTACTTTGTTATATTTTTACCCTGATTACACCTCAATAACAAAAATAATAATTGAAGACGGAATAGTAAAAGAGTTTTATGTGGGCGGAGAGAAAAAAACACCTATAAATCTTTAAAAACCTATTGAGCAATTTTTAAACAACTGTAAACTGATATTTCTCTTTAATTATTGATTCATTTTGGCAAATAAGAAAAATTCATTCGATAGCTACTCAAAAAAACCACTAAAAGATGAGGTTAGGAAAGCCATGAAAAGATACTTTTCTCAACTCGATCAAAAAAATATGCCTATAGATGTATATCAGCTAGTGCTAAATGAAGTGGAACCTCCGTTGCTAGATTCTGTGATGAGATTTTCTAATGATAATCAATCTAAAGCTTCAAGGATATTAGGCATTAATCGAACAACTCTCAGAACTAAGCTAAAAAAATATAATATAAAATAGTGAATTCAATCAAACCAAAAACAGCTCTAATCAGTGTTTCAGATAAATCAGGATTGAGTGAGCTTGTAACTTTTCTAATTTCACAAAACGTAAAAATACTATCAACTGGTGGCACCTTTAAAGTTATAAAAGAAATAACATCTGATGTAATCGAGGTTTCTGACTTTACTGGCTTTGAAGAGATGATGAACGGAAGAGTAAAGACATTACATCCAAAAATTCATGCAGGGATTCTTGCACGAAGAGATACAGACATGGATGTTTTAAAAGATAGAGGATATGAGCCAATTGATCTTGTGGTAGTAAACTTATATCCATTTAAAGAGACTATTGCTGATGGTTGTTCTTTCGAAGAAGCAATTGAAAAAATAGATATCGGCGGCCCAACTATGATTAGATCAGCGGCTAAAAATTTTAAAGACGTTGCTGTAGTATCAAACCCCAATGACTATGCAAGACTAATTGAGGAATGGGAAGATTCAGATGGTATCTCATACGAATTTAGGAAAGAACTATCACAAAAAGTTTTTGACCTAATGGCTGACTATAACCTTTCAATATCAAATTATCTTGATGGCAACTCAAATAATCAGTTACCTCAGTACAATATTAAAAAAACAACTTCACTTAGATATGGTGAAAATCCTCATCAATCTGCAGATTTACTAACTTTTGATAATTTAAAACATACGAATATTGCTAATGCAGAAATTCTACAAGGAAAGGAACTTTCTTATAATAATATTGTTGATGCAGATGCTGCTTGGGAGTGCGTGAGGGCTTTTAACGAACCTGCATGTGTCATTGTTAAACATGCTAATCCATGTGGTGTTGCAGAATCAGAATCTATAGGCTCAGCATATGATCTAGCTTTTAAAACGGATCCTACTTCTGCATTTGGAGGAATCATAGCTTTAAATAGAAAACTCGATGCGAAGACAGCTGAAGAAATAAATACTCGTCAATTTGTTGAAGTCATTATTGCTACCGGTTATGAAGATGGCGCATTGACCGAGTTTGCAAAGAAAAAAAATGTTAGAGTTTTAAGAGTAGATTTAGAACAAGACAATCCCTACCCTGGCACAATTAAAAAAGTTTCTGGAGGAATATTAATTCAAAGCGATGATTCCTTTTCAGTATCTAAAGAAGGTTTAAAGTGTGTAACAAAAAGACAACCTTCTGAAGAGGAAGTTAATGATTTGATGTTTGCTTGGAGGGTTGCTAAGTTTGTAAAAAGCAATGCAATCGTATACGTCAAAAATAAACAAACAATTGGAATTGGTGCCGGTCAGATGAGTCGAGTAATAAGTGCTGATATTGCAAATTTAAAAGCAAAAGAGGAAGGTCTAGAGGTTCAAGGTGCTGTAATGGCTTCGGATGCCTTTTTCCCATTTAGAGATGGAATTGATAAAGCTGCTTCAAGCGGTATAGCAGCAATTATCCAACCAGGTGGCTCTATGAGAGACGATGAAGTAATAGCTGCTGCTGACGAAAATAATATAGCTATGTTATTTACTTCAACAAGGCATTTTAGGCACTAATGAAGGTTCTCATAATTGGCTCAGGTGGAAGAGAACATGCGCTTGCATGGAAATCTGCTCAAGACGAATCAGTAACTGATATTTTTGTTTGTCCGGGTAATGCTGGGACTGCGCTTGAAAGCAAAGTAACTAATATTTCTTTAGATAAGAATAACTTTGAAGCTGTTGAAGACTTTTGTAAACAAAATAATATAGGTTTAGTAATAATTGGTCCTGAACAACCCTTAGTAATGGGAATGACTGATTATTTGCAAAGCAAAGATATAAAAACTTTTGGTCCATCTCAGGCAGCAGCTCAGTTAGAAGGGTCAAAAACTTTTTCGAAAGACTTTTTTGTAAAGTACAAAATTCCAACTGCAGGATATGCTTCTTTTAATGACTATGATTCTTCAAAAAGCCATCTAGATACTATTGAATATCCCACAGTTGTAAAAGCAGACGGTTTAGCAGCTGGAAAAGGTGTAATTATTTGTGAGAATAAAGAAGAAGCAATAAAGGCGCTTGAGAGTATTTTTATGGATCAAGCTTTTGGTGAGGCAGGTAGCAGAGTTGTCATAGAGGAATTTCTTGAAGGAGAAGAAGCTTCGTTTATTGCTGTTGTTAGTAAAGATAAGATTATTCCATTAGCAACAAGCCAAGATCATAAAGCAGTTGGTGAGGGAGATGTTGGATTAAACACAGGTGGAATGGGAGCTTATAGCCCTGCTCCAATTGTTGATGAACGTATTCATCAAAAAATTATTGATGAAGTTATGAAGCCAACCATGGATGGACTTATTTCTGAAGGCTCGCCTTATTTAGGATTTCTTTATGCAGGATTAATGATTAAAGATGGAGAGCTTAAAGTTCTTGAATTTAATTGTAGATTTGGAGATCCAGAAACTCAGCCTATTTTACTCAGACTCCAATCAAGTTTAGTTGAACTATGTCTTGCTGCAATTAATGATGATATGGATTCCTATAATATTGCATGGACTGACAAGCATGCCTGCGGGGTAGTTATAGCAGCTGAAGGATATCCAGAAAGTTATGAATCTAATAAACAGGTAACTCTTCAAGAAACGTTAGATCAAGATATGAAACTGTTTCATGCAGGAACAAAATTGATAGACAATAATGTTGTAACTTCTGGTGGAAGAGTTTTTTGTGCAACAGCTCTTGGTGATGACTTGAAATCTGCACAATCCAAAGCATATAATCTCGTCGACAGCGTCAATTTTGACGGTGCTTTTCATAGAAGAGATATAGGTTTTAAAGGAATAAAATGAGCTTTTTAAATAATATTGTTAATGAATTTGATATCGCACTTAAGACGCTATCAAATAAAAAATCTGGAACAGGAAGAACATATCCGCCAGAGCCTGCAGAAAAAAATTCTGAAGAATTAACAGCTGAAGAAAAAAAACGTTCTATTCAAATGATGCGAGTTAACCTCGCTGGCGAAGTTGCGGCTCAAGCCCTCTATAGAGGTCAGTCACTAGTCTGCAAAGATCCTGAAATTAGAGAGCATCTTATTGAAGCTGGAGACGAAGAAACTGATCACTTAGTGTGGTGTAAAAAACGTCTTGATGAGCTCGATGGAAACGGTTCTGTTCTAAATCCTATTTGGTATGCTGGTTCCTTTGCTATTGGTGCAATCTTTGGAAGGTTTGGAGAAAAAGTTAGCTTAGGTTTTGTTGAAGAAACTGAAAAACAAGTAGTAGCTCATATCGATAGACACCTCGATAAGATTTCTCCTAAAGACAAAGAAACAATTGAAATATTAAGAACTATGAAGGAAGATGAAGACCTTCATGCTCAACAAGCAGTTGATAAAGGTGGTGAAGAGCTAAATATTCCTGTTAAGCAAATTATGAAATACACTGCAAAAATGATGACCTCTACAAGCAAATATGTATGATTCGATCATTATTCTTAATTTGTCTTCTTAGTTTTAATTTATCCGCAGAAAATAGCGAAAAAGCTCTACAAGATAGCCTTCTAAAATTTTGGGAAGCAAGAAACGCTCGTGATTTTGAAACGATTTTTTTCTACGAAAGCAAAATCGGAGCAATTACAGGCTCGTCATCTGAAAATCACTTTTATGAAGATCCTCCACCTGACTTCGAATCAGTTATAGACTATTACTCTAGAGTCGAATCAAATGTAGTTCCTTCAAATGTAAGAATTATTAAGCTCTCTGAAAAAGTATATTTAACTTTGTACTACCTTACCGGAAGTTATAAATACTCGAATGGAAAAGTGAATAATGAATATCAGGCAAGGGTGTCGAATATTTGGTTATACGAAGATGATGGATTTAAGTTGTACTATAAGAACTTTAATAAGTTAAAAAAAGATCTCAAGCCGATGGACATCATTGCCTATCCAATGGATTAGTTTTACTTCATTTTTTGCCATCTGATAGGAACGTTTTCTAGCTGATATCTATTAGATTCCTCTTTAAGTTTTACGTATTCAGTATTAGAGCTATAAACGGTAACTATTAAAGCATTTTCTTTATTGGCAGTTATTCTAAGCACCCTTCCCATTCTCTGAATTCTTTGTCTTTTAGATGAAGAGGCGCTAAGTATCATTGCTCCGTCTGCCTCTGGCATATCAAAACCTTCATCTAATGCAGTACAACTTACTAAAACGTTAAGATTTCCACTCTTAAAGTTATTCAGGTTTTCTTCTCGCTCAGCATTGTCTAAATCAGTATTATAAATTGCTGATTTATATCCTTTTTTGTTAATAATTTTATTGAATTCCTTGGCTTGCTTTTTATTTTCTGTAAATACTATCCAGCTGTCTCTTTCATGTTTTTGTAAAAGCTCTACTCCAAAAGGAATTCTATTCTTAGAATTTTTAACCATTCTTGCCCTATTAAAAATTAGCATTTTAAGTGGATAATCATTCATATTATTTCCACCAATAGTTGCAGCTCTTCTTTGTATTTTTTTAGTGAAGTCTTTATATTTATTATTCTCAGCTTCTGTCATTTCTGCATAAGCATATAGAAGCTTAAAATTAACTATAACTTCATCTTCTCTTGCATCTATATAGTCATAATCAAAAATGATATCGCCTAATATCTTTTTAATAATAATATAAAAATTATCATCGTAATCTCTTTCAGGCGTAGCAGAAAGACCAAGAGTTGCATGCCAATTCCCTGTTAACATCTCACCTCTTTTCTCAGTACCTATCTTGTGGCACTCGTCTACGATCAACAATGTATTATCTTGATCTACCTTACTAATTATATTTTTAAGAGAATCAATTGTTGTTATGCATACTTTGGATAAATCAGTGATTTGTTCGCCACCGCCATTTAAAGCTATGTCTTTGCTTTTAAAGTTTAACGAAATTCCTTCATACCACTGATCTAACAATGCAATAGATGGAACAACAATCAAAATTGATTTGTCAGGCTCTTCTTCAAGATATTTCTTAAGACAATGGATAGCGAAAACTGTTTTACCGCCACCGGTAACAACTTTTATGATGCCTCTTTTTTTGGCCCACCATAAAGGAAATGCATTTTCTTGCCACTCCCTTAATTTCAAACAAAATCTCCTTTCATAAGACTCTCACCAATTAAGAAGACATGTATGTCATGCTCTTTTAGTGAATCAATATCGCTTTGATTTTTAATACCTGATTCTGCAACAAAAAGATTTTTTCCAGAAAATGAGCTCTTTAGATTAACTGAATTATTGAGATCAACTTCAAAAGTCTTTAGATCTCTATTGTTAACTCCAATAATTGCGTTTTCAAAATGCTCTACCCTTTTTAGCTCATCTTCATCATGAACTTCTATTAAATAATCAAGCTCAAGACTGTCAGCAACCTCAACAAATTGAGTAATTTCATCATCTGATAAAACGCTCACAATAAGTAAAATACAATCAGCACCCATTAACTTTGCTTCGAATATCTGATACTCATCTATCATGAAATCTTTTCTAATAATCGGGAGTTTAGAGACTGCCTTAACATCCATTAAAAATTGAGAACTTCCTTGAAAAAAATCTTCTTCGGTAAGAATAGATAAAGCTGATGCTCCAAAAGCTTCGTATTCTTTTGCTTTTTCAACTGGATTAAAATTTTCTGAAATAATTCCAGCGCTAGGCGATGCTTTTTTTATCTCAGCAATAATTGCCTGATCTTTATTGATAAGATTTTCTTTGAAGGCTCCCTTTGGAAGTTTAAGACTATCAAGCTGTAACTTTATTTTTTCTAAAGGAACTTCAATCTTCTTATGAACAAGCTTTTCTCGCGTATTTTGAACTATGTCATTAAGAATAGTCATTATAAATTTGAAACCCTCACATAAGCAGCTAATTTATCTGCAGCTTTACCATTATTCATCAAGGTAAATGCTAGTTCTACTCCATCAGCAATAGAATCTACTTTTCTAGCAATATACAAACCAGCACCAGCATTAAGAGCAATCATGTCTTGGACGGCTGACTTTTCGCCAGAAAAAGCAGCTCTAACTAGTTGTAAACTTTCTTCAGGAGTCTGAGCAGTTATTTCATCAAAATTACAATTGGAAAGGCCAAAATCGCTTGGTAATATTGAGTATTCATCAATTTTGTTGTTTTTCAATTCAGAAATTTGGGTAGGTCCTGTAATAGAAATCTCATCCAAGCCATCGTCTCCATGAACAACCATGACATGGTCCATATCAAGATTTTTAGCTACCGTTGAAAATGTTTTAAGTAATTTACTATCGTAAACACCAATAACTTGTCTTCTTGCTCCACAAGGATTGGTATGAGGTCCTAAAAGATTGAATATTGTTTTCTGGCCTATGCGCTGCCTAGCAGGCATTACGTATTTCATAGATTGATGATGAAGAGGAGCAAATAAAAAAATAAAACCAACTTCTTCAAAAACCTTAATAAGCTTTTCTCTATCGTGAGAAATATCAGCACCTGCGGCTGTTAAAAAATCAGCACTTCCCGATTTGCTAGAAATTGCTTTATTGCCATGTTTTGTAATTAAAGCTCCTCCAGCTGCAGCAACAAATGATGAAGCAGTAGAACAATTAAAAGTATGAAGCCCGGTTCCACCGGTACCACACGTATCTATGTGTGTGCCATCTCCAATATCGAACTTTAAAGACTTATCTCTCATTACTGATGCAGCAGCAGTTATTTCAGGTTCTTTAATTCCTTTTTCATTTAAAGCTAAAAGAAAAGTTTCAATGTCATTGTCTACAACTTCGCCAGTCATAATACTTTCAACAACACTCTGCATTTCTTCAGATTGAAGATCTTTTTTATCTTTAAGTTTTATAAGAATATCTTCAATCATAATTTTAAAAAGTTTTCTATTAGCTTCATTCCAAAATTAGTTTCAATAGATTCAGGATGAAATTGAACGCCATATATTGGTTTTTCTTTGTGTTCAATAGCCATAATTACTTCTGGATTATCTTCCAACACACCTGTAATTTCCAACTCATTAGGTAAAGAATCTTTTTCTATAATTAAGCTATGGTATCTCACAACAGAATATGGGCTATCAATACCATTAAATATTTTTTTTTGATTGTGTTCGATTTTTGATAATTTTCCATGAAATATTTCTGGAGCTTTAATAATATTACCTCCGAATGCAGCACCAATAGCTTGATGACCAAGACAAACTCCTAAAATCGGAACAGAAGATTTTTTAATTAGCTCAATCGAAATACCAGCTTCATTTGGTGTACATGGCCCTGGAGAGATAACTATCTTTTTAGGATTGAGATCTTCAACTTGTGCTACTGTGATTTCATCATTTCTTACAACCATAACTTCTTCACCACATTCGCCAATGTAATGAACTAAGTTATAAGTAAAACTATCGTAGTTATCTAGAACTAAAATCATGAAATCATCTCCATGGCATCTAAAAAAACTTTAGCTTTTTGTTTACATTCAAGCCATTCATTTTCAGGAATAGAATCAGCTACAATTCCAGCTCCAGCGCCAACATGAATAATATTATCTTTTATGACTGCGGTTCTTATTGCAATTGCAGTATCAATATTTCCATTCCAAGATATGTAACCAATGGCTCCTCCATAAATGCCTCTAGAGCTAGGTTCTAATTCATTAATAATTTGCATGGCTCGTATTTTAGGAGCTCCTGATAAAGTACCTGCAGGCAAAGTTGCTTTGAGCGCGTCGATATAATCTAAATCTTCAGATAGATTTCCCTCTACATTTGAAACGATATGCATTACGTGTGAGTATTTTTCTATTATCATTTTGTCTGTAACATTTACAGAGCCAATTTCAGATACTCTGCCAACATCATTTCTTCCAAGATCAATTAACATCAGATGTTCAGCAATTTCCTTAGGATCGTTTAATAAATCTTTTTCGTTGGCTAAATCTTCTTCGGGATTGGTGCCTCTTTTTCTGGTGCCAGCAATAGGTCTTAAAGTTACTTTATTTTCTTCAAGCCTTATTAATATCTCAGGAGATGCGCCAACAACCTGACATTCCTCAAGATCAAGATAATACATATATGGTGATGGATTTAGTGCTCTTAGAGCTTTGTATAGATCAAACGGATTTTTATCAAATGGCAAAGAAAAATCTTGGGCCAGAACAACCTGCATGACGTCACCCTCTTTAATATATTTCTTTACTGTATCTACTGCATTAAGATAATCATCTTTTAAAAAATTAGAATCAAAAACTAGTTCTCCAGTGAGCTTGCTGAAGTTATCTTTAGAATCTTCTGAACTATTGCTTAATAATACTTCTAATTCTTTTATTGTTGCCTCTGCTTGATCATAAGAGCTATCTGATGGATTTGTATTCACAACTATTTGAATAGATTGATCAATATTGTCATAAACAATCAATTTTTCTGCTTTTACTAGATAGATCTCAGGCATATGTTCTTTAAACTTGGACCCTTTATTTTTAAGCTCGGCTATTCTCTTTTCTGCATACTGAGCACTTTCATATGCAAAAAAACCGACGTAACCTCCATAGAATCTTGGTAAATTATCAATTTGTGGTGATTTATATTCGCTGGTTAAATTCTTAATTTCTTGTAGAGGATTATCCGATTGAAAGGATAATACCCTAGAGTCAACTCTGGTCTCTATAATGTCACCAGTAACTTTAATAGTATTAATACAATCAAGACCAATAATAGAATATTGAGCCCACTTTTCTCCTCCCTCGACTGATTCAAGCAAAAAAGTATTAGTTTTATTAGAAATTTTTGAATACAGATTTAGAGGAGTCGCTTGCTCTAAAGAGATATTCTTAGATACAGGAATCATGTTGTATCCCTGATCTACATAACTTTGAAATTCTTGTTTACTAATCATTTTGTAAAATTTTATCTAAATCTAAAATATCACCAACTTTGATATTATTTCTTTTAAACCATCCTCGGTTAACCTCTAAAGCATACAAAGCAGGCCTATCAGAGCAAACCGAAATTTTAGATAATGGCACCATATCATAAATGTTAATTATTTTTCCGCTTCTATCCATATAAGCAACACTTAATGGTATGTAAGTATTTTTCATCCACATACATTGAACTTTTTTTGAATTCCAAATAAAAAACATTCCATAGTTCTCTGGAATTGCTTTTTTATACATCAATCCTTTTTGTCTATCTTGAAATTTAGAGACCACTTCTATATCAGGCAGTATTTTTTCTAATGAGATAGGTTCGGATGCACTTATGCCCGATGCAATTAAAAAAAAGATTAAAAAATTAAACGATTTTGGAACGAAGCGTTGTGATTGTCTGCTCATAGTTATCCGTATTGAAGATTGCAGACCCTGCAACAAAAGTATCGGCACCAGCAGCAGAAGCTAGTCCAATTGTGTCATTATTTATACCGCCATCAACTTCTAAGCGAATGTCCTTGCCTGAAGCATCGATCATTTTTCTTACTTCAGATATCTTATCAAGTGAACTATGGATAAATGATTGGCCACCAAATCCTGGATTTACACTCATTATTAAAACCAGATCCAAATCCTCTATTACATTTTCTAGGACATTTAGCGAACTAGCTGGATTAAAAACAAGTCCTGCTTTGCAGCCTTGATCTTTAATCGCATGAATAGATCTATGAACGTGTTTTGAGGCCTCTGGATGGAAGCTAATTAAATCTGCTCCAGCTTTTATAAAACTTTGAGCCAGATCATCTACCGGATCTATCATTAAATGAACGTCTATAAATTCTTTTACGCCATAATCTCTCAATGACTTACACACCATGGGACCAATTGTTAAGTTTGGGACATAATGATTATCCATAACATCAAAATGAACCCAGTCAGCTCCAGCACCCAGAACATTAACTACCTCTTCGCCTAAAGTAGCAAAATTAGAAGCCAGTATTGAAGGGGCAATTATGTATTTTCCGTCACTCATAAGCTAATTTTCATCTTTATAAATATTATTAGCAAGTTCTAGACGCTCTATTGTTCCTGTATCTATCCAATTACTTTGGGTAACTTCTCCTGTTACATCGCTATTTTCTATATATTTTTTTAAAACTGAATTCCACATATCAAATGCACCCTCTTTTGATTTTATGTCATCAAAGATACAAGGATTAATTACAGATATGCCACTCCATGTGAAATCATTTTGGCCTTCTTTTATGACAACCGTATTACCGTTAAGTGAAAAATCTCCTTCAAGGTTGTGATCTGGGTTTGGAACTCCAACGATGTGTGCTTTATCAGTAACTTGTTTTAAATCATTAATAACAATGTTATGAAAAATGTCAGAATTTATCAGTAAAAAAGGACCTGTTCCAAGAAGGTCTAATGCTTTCATCACACCTCCACCAGTTCCGAGAGGATTTTCTTCTTTTGAAAACTTAATGTCGGCAGAAGGAAAGCATTTTGTAACGTGCTCTATTATCATAGAACCCAAATAGGCTGTATTTATAACTATTTCATTGAAACCAGAATTTATTAGTATCTCTATATTTCTTTGTATTAAAGTCTTATTAGAGACTTTTAATAAAGGCTTTGGGGTCTCTTTAGTTATTGGTAACATCCTCTTACCATAACCTGCGGCTAGAATCATGACCTTCATATTTGACTTAGTTTCTTTAACAATTGTGGTTGAACCTCTTTGCTTAAGTAACTTTTAACAGATTCATATTTTTCTGGTATGAGATCTATTAAATTACTAAGAATCATAGGTAAATCTTTTAATCTAAAAGTACGTTCGTTATCTAAATAAAGACTGCTTAAAGTTCCCAATATCCTCATATTTCTTTGAATTGCACCCCATCTAATCCATTCAAATATATCGCTTGAATCCAATTGAAATTCCATTAAATCAGAATAATGATCAAGACAATTTGCAATCGTGTCATCTGGATATTTTATATAGTGATCAATAATTAGTCCGGCAAGATCAATACCAATAGGCCCACTAGATAAATCCTGAAAATCTATTACAGCAATTTCATTATCAAATGCTATTAGATTTCTTCTTTCGAAATCAAAATGGCAATTCATCCACGGCTGCTCTGACAGTTTTTCAATTACTTCATCTTGTAATTCATTAAAATCATTATCAAAAGTAATACCTAAAAAATCTTTTAAGAAGACATCAGTTAGTTTGTTCATTTGATCATTAAGATCATCTAATTCTAATTTAGGTATTTGTGGGATGTTTGCAGTTTGTATTTTTGCTAGGAGCGCTACTGAATCTTTAAGCATCTCTTTATTAGAGACAGATAGCATGTCCAAATCTATTAAACATTTTTCACCTAAGTCCTCTTGAATAGTTACTCCTTCGTCGCTATTAGAGTAAAAAATTTCAGGTGATTTTATTTTTTCGTTAAAAAAGAAATTAGAAATATGAAGAAATTTATTGTGATTTCCTTTTTCTGGATTCAGATAACATAAAACTTTAGTTTCATCTGGGGTTAAATGCAGTCTGTAATACTCTCTTCCACTTGCCTCAAGTTTTAAGGCTTTAGCTTTAATTGATGGAAAACCACAATTCTTTGCTAATTGTATTACTTCAGATTCTTTCAAATTAGCTGTTCTTTACCTCTTCTGGAACTGGGGTATCGTCTGGCACAAAAAAATCTGGCATCAGCTCTCCATAGGGTACCTCAGCATATTTTGTAAAATCCTTTACGCCAGCTTCATGAAGAACTAAATCATCTATACAGAAGTTTCCTGTAAAAGTTTTGGAATCTTTAGTCAAAATTTCATATGCAGCATCGGCCATGATATCTACATTTCGTGAAAGCTTCATAATCTCATCTCCACCAAGATGATTTTGTACAGCAGCTGTAGCAATAGCAGTTCTTGGCCATAATGCGTTAACAGCAATTCCTCTATCAGCAAATTCAGCAGCCATTCCTAAGACACACATACTCATAGTATATTTTGCCATTGTGTAAGCTACAGTGCCTGAAAACCATTTAGGGTCCATGTCGAGTGGCGGTGATAAATTAAGAATATGTGGATTAGATGCTTTAGTTAAATGAGGAAGACAATATTTACTCACCATATAGGTGCCTCTTCCATTAATTTGATGCATGAGGTCGTATCTTTTCATTTCAGTATCTACAACATTTGTTAATTGAATAGCTGACGCATTGTTGATGCATATGTCGAGTCCACCGAAATGTTCTACAGATTTATTAATGGCATCTCTAACATTATCTTCATTTCTAATATCACATATCACAGGCAAAGCATCTCCACCAGCCTCAATGATCTCTTCAGCTGCTGTATAAATAGTGCCAGGAAGTTTTGGATGTGGCTCTGCTGTTTTTGCAGCAACAATTATCTTTGCACCATCCTGTGCAGCTTTTTTTGCCATAGCCAAGCCGATACCTCTGCTACCACCAGACATAAAAATAACTTTATCTTTTAAACTCATAATATTTCCTTATTTTTTTAAAATTTTTAGAACTTTTCCATATAGGGTCGTAAATCTAATTCTTGAGTCCATACACTTCTATGTTGAGAATGAACAAACCAATACGAATCCGCAATTTTTTCTGGTGATAGGATACCGTCTTTTTCTTTAAGAGCATACGTATCTGGAAAATTTTCTTTGATAAATGCAGTATCTATAGCTCCATCGATTATAAAGTGTGCTACATGAATTCCCTGAGGTCCTAATTCTCTAGCCATGCTCTGACTTAGAGCTCTTAGAGCAAATTTTGCACCCGCAAATGCTGAAAATCCTGAAGCGCCTCTTAATGAAGCGGTGGCACCAGTAAAGAAAATACTACCTGAGCCTCTTTTCTTCATATATTTTGCTGCCTCTCTTCCTGTTAAAAAACCTCCAAATGCAGCCATTTCCCATACTTTTCTATAAACCCTGGATGTAGTTTCTTCGATCGGAAAGTAGACATTAGCTCCAGGGTTAAAAATTACGACATCGATTGGGGCTATCTCCTCTTCAACTTCTTTAAAAAAGTTTGCAATAGAATCTTCATCACGTGCATCTACTCCAAAACCTTTTGCCCATCCCCCTGATTTATTTATTTCATCTGCAAGGGCATTTATTTTATCTTTACTGCCTGGCCTTCTAGCTGGACAAACTTTGTAACCATGACTTGCGAACTTTCGAGTTAAGGCAGAACCAGTTGCATCACCCGCACCAATAATAATTGCTGAATATTTTGAAAAATCTTTCATAACAGTGTTTAATTGTTTTCTTAACTGTACAAAATTGTAGATACAAATGAAAGTAGACTTTATATTTGATTTCGCTAGTCCTAACGCTTATTTTTGCCATAAATTGATACCAATAATAGAAAATAGAACTGACGTAAGTTTTAATTACATACCTTGTTTATTAGGTGGAATATTTAAATTATCAGGAAACCAGCCTCCTTTTATGGCATTTGCAGACATACCAAATAAGAATGCATACCAAATGATTGAGATTGAAAGGTTTGTTAAACAACATGAATTAACAAAATATCAATTTAATTCTAATTTTCCAATTAATACCGTTCAAATTCAAAGAGGATCAATAGCAGCACAAGAATTAAATGTCTTTGATCAATATCTTAATGTTGTAATTACTGCAATGTGGGAAGATAACAAAAACTTAAATGACTTAGATATTCTTAAAGCTACACTCAATGAAAATAATATGGATGTTGAAGCAATTTTTAATATTGTGAACTCGCAAGAATGCAAAGATAAATTAATAGCGAATACTAGTGCTGCTGTAGAACGAGGTGCATTTGGAGTACCTACATTCTTTTTAGATGACCAAATATTCTTTGGCAAAGATCATTTATACCAATTAGAAGAGTATATAAATTCTAATCAAAAATAGAACTTTCTTGAAAATACGCTTTCAAAGCTAAGAGGTATAAAATATATCAATGATAAGATTTTCTCTGACGGCTTTGTTTTTTGTTACTTTGGTGTTACCAAACAAAATTTTTGGGCAATCTCTAGAAAATTCAATCCTAATAGCAGCTCCAGAATCAAATGTTAATTCATGCATAATTTACAACCCAATAGCAGGAACAACAAAAGATGGTGAAAATCTAAAAGTTAATTCAGATAAATTTGAATTCACAGAAGATGAAAGACTTATCTTAAAAGGAAGTGTTGAATTAGATTTCCCAAACGGATTATTGAGAGCAAATAAAGCCGACCTTGATAGGAAAAACGGAAAAATAGAATTCTCTGGTGGTGGTGACATCTTCCTTGATCAATTTTATTTCAAATCAGATAGTGGTTTTTTTAATAAGGAAGATAAATCCATTTCACTGACAAAAGGTAAAGCATATTTAGATGAAAGGAGTCTTATATTTAATTTTGATAAGCTTGATGGAAATTTAGAAAGTTTAATAAATCTTGAGAGTGCCTCAGTAACCTCTTGTGCAGATATCGCATCTGGCTGGGTACTAGAAGCAAAAAATATTGAGCTTAATTCAGAAAAACAAAGAGGCTTAGCAAAAAAAGTTAGAGTTAAAGTTAAAGGAGCGACTGTATTTGCTTTTCCAGTGGTGCCTTTTGCAACCTCTGAAAAAAGAATGACTGGATTTCTTGAGCCCTCGATTTCTTTCTCTTCTGATGGCCTTGATTTAATGATTCCATTTTATAAAGTTTTATCCGAAAGATCTGATATAACAATAGCACCAAGAAACATAGCTAAGCGGGGTGCTGGTATAGAAGCTAATTATCGCTCAGTGCATGGACTAGAAAATAATTTTAGGAACATTGATCTTATTTATTTTGATAAGGATGATGAGTTTTTAAAACAGAACTTTGAAAAGCCCTCTTCTCGTTGGGCGTTTAATATTAAAGATAAATTTAATTTAAGAAATTCTTATATTGATATCAATTGGGCTAAAGCTTCAGATAGTTTAATTTTGAGAGACATACCTGGTGATATAACTTCAATTGGACTTGAAAGAGCTCAAAATCTTAATCAAAATATTTCAATATCAACATCAACCACTAATGCTGTCATCAGATTAGAGCATCAAGGATTCCAGTCGTTAAATCCAATTTTAACCAATGGTTACAAAAAATCTCCTGCATTAGATATTAAATATTCAAAAAGGTTCGGAAGTATATTTTTAACAGAGCGTATCAATATCTCCTCTTTCAAAGCGGATAGTATTCATGGTTATGTTGGTTATGAAAGTATGAACGGTCAATTCTTAAGAATTATAGAGAATCCACCTGAAGGGTTAAGAGTTTATAACGATATTAATTTATCTAAACACAATCATGTTAATGGATTTAATATAAATACAAACTTAGGAATCAAAACCATTAGTTACGACCTATCAGATAAATCATCAAATACTAATAATGTAGTAGTCCCAAATATTCTTATTGATGTAAATTCTTTATTTATTAAAAGTAATAAAGCAAACAAATCTAGTATCGAGCCCAGATTGATCTTTGGCTATACCCCATATAAAAATCAAAATAATAATCCTGTTTTTGATAGTGACGATTTATCAATGAATAATGAGCTTTTTGTAAACAGAAGATTTTCTGGAATGGATAGAGTTGGTGATCAAAAGTTTTATACATTAAGTGTGAAATACAGCAAATTCCATATGAATATGGAAAAATTACAAATAAGCATCTCTAAAAAATATTATCTTAAAGATAGAAAATTATTTCTAAGCTCTATGAGTAACCCGACAAATTCTATGGCTATGCATTCAATGAATATGAACTCAATGATGATGGATGATATGCCTATGGATAGAGGGCCACTACTAATTATGTCTAAATGGATGCCAAATATGAGGACTATGGTAATGGCATACGGTGGATACTTTGATAGCAATAAAAAGGTCCCATTAGCTGGTATTACCTATAAACAAAAAATTAAGAACGGAACATTGGGATATGCGAAAAGATACAGGCGAATGTCAGGAGATTTTCTATTTCCAATGAACTATTCAGAAATATTTGCTGATATTAATCTTAATAATAATTTTAAATTTATAGCGAGACTAAAAAGAGATAATGAAAACGATATTAATATTGAAAATGTTGTTGGCTTTGAATACGAAAATTGTTGTTTTGCACTTCGATTAACTGGTTCTGATAAGAATCTTTCTAAGTATGTGATGCATGATGAAAAAATTTATTATCCTTATTTAGCTGATGCATGGGATAATATTATCCAAATAGAAAACAAAGGCAGAATAAATTTTGAGTTTGAGCTTAAAGGTTTTAATTCTTCTTTAGATAAAGTGAACAGGTTTTTAAATAATTCACTTTTTAATTACTAAATATATATGAAAAAAATATCAACAATTTTAACTTTTTTGTTATCAGCGAATCTTTTTTCAGCTGTAGAGATTTTAGACAGAGTTGCCGTAATCGTTGATGATGGCTTAATCATGGAATCTCAAATAAAACAAAGTCTTTCAGATATCATTCAAAGATATGATCAACAGAATATTCCCAAGCCACCTCCAGAAACTCTTAAAGATCAGGTAATTGAAAGGCTTGTTATAGAAGAATTACAACTGCAGATGGCTAACAGAGCTGGAGTAAGAATCAGCGATACTGAATTAAATGAAGCCGTAACAAGAATAGCTACAAATAATAATATGCAACTCCAAGAGTTCATTACTTTTATAGAGGACGATGGTGCCTCATATGAAGAACTTAGAGAACAAATAAAACGTGAAATGATTATTCAAAGAATTCAGAGAGGTAGAGTTGGCTCTGAAGTAGACATTACAGAAAAAGAATTTGATGCGTATTTGGCAACAGATGAATCACTTAATGCACTAGAACCAGAATTACTTGTAAAACAAATATTAGTCAAAGAGCTCAGTCTGGCTGAAAAGGTTATTAGTAGAATAAATGCTGGTGAAGACTTTTCTCAATTAGCTACAGAATTATCCATTAGTAGTAATTCACAAAATGGCGGTCTAATGAATTGGAGAAAAGCAGAGGAAATGCCAAAACTATTTTCTGATGCTATAAATTTTAAAGAAGTAGGATATGTTACTGACCCTTTAGAAAGTGGTGCTGGTTTCCATATCTTGAAATTAGAAGACAAAAGAGGTGACTTTGTTCAGTACCAAAATCAATGGTCTGCAAGACACATTCTATTAATACCATCAACTATTAGAAGTGAAGAAGAGACGGAAAATGAACTCAATGATATTCGACAAAGAATAATAGATGGAGAGGACTTTGGAGCACTTGCTGACGAATTTTCTGAAGATCCTGGATCAGCAAAAAAAGGTGGAGAATTAGATTGGCTTGGAAAAGGAGTACTTGCTCCAGAATTTGAACAAACTATGCTTGAAACAGAAATTGGAACCCTTTCTGATGTATTTCAAACTCAATTTGGCTTTCATTTTTTAGAAGTACTGGGTGCAAGAAATCATGATATGACTAGAGACCTTATAGAAGATAGAGCTTATCAAATGCTTTACAGTAGAAAATATGACGAAGAACTCGAAAATACATTAAGATCTATGAGGGCTGAAGCATTTGTTGAAATAAAAGACTTAGATTGAAAAAAATACTTTATTCACCTGGTGAACCGTCAGGAATTGGTCCGGATTTAATTATCCAAATGTGTGCTTCTACCCTTTGGAGCAAAATTAAAACTCCTATTGTTTGTTTATCTGATCCTAAACTGATTGAAGACAGAGCAAAATCACTAAGTAAAAAAATTAGATTAAATGTTATTGACAACGTTGATCAGTCAAAAAAAAATGTTAAAAGCACTCTTCAAGTTATAAACATTTCAAAATGTCCCAATACTAATTTTGGAAAGCTTTATAAATCTAATGCATCATACGTTTTAGAAAACTTAGACTACGGAATTTTAGAAGCTTTATCTAATAAAAATGTCGCTCTTGTTACGGGCCCAATAAGTAAAGAAAATATAATCTCTATTAAAAAGAATTTTTCTGGTCATACTGAACATATTCAAAACCTAACAAAAAGTCAGGACGTTTTAATGCTTCTGGCATCAAAAGAATTAAAGGTTGCTATTGCAACTACGCATATACCTTTAAAGAAAGTATCAAAATTAATAACAACTGAATTAATTATTAATAAAGTAACTATTTTAAATAACGAGCTTAAATCTAAGTTCAGGATTAAAAAACCTAAAATTAAAATTCTTGGACTCAATCCTCATGCAGGTGAAGGTGGGAAAATAGGTAGAGAAGAAAAAGATATTATGGTGCCAGCAATTAAAAAATTAAGAAAAAAGAAAGTAAATGTTTCTATGCCTATGTCAGCTGATACAGCTTTCACAAAAAAACTACTAAAAGAAACGGATGCATACTTAGGAATGTATCACGACCAAGTATTGCCAGTTTTAAAAGCTCTTAGCTTCGGTAACTCAGCAAATATTACATTAGGTGTTCCTATAGTAAGGACCTCCGTTGATCACGGCACAGCTTTAGACATAGCAGGCACAGGAAGGGCTGATTATTCGTCTTTAAAGGAAGCCATAAAAGTTGCAGAAGATATTTTGTAATGAATAACAGAGATATAAGACGAAAATTTGGTCAAAACTATCTCTCTGATCCTGCAATCATCTTTGAGATGGGGCAATCAATATCTCCTAACAAGGGAGATAATTTTTTAGAAATTGGTCCTGGAATGGGAGCTCTTACTGATACTCTTAATTTATCAGGTATTAACATTAAAGCCATAGACGTTGATAAAAATAATGTTGAATTCTTATCTAAGAAGTTTAATGGTCCTGCAAGCTTTGAATTCATTCAAGATGATATATTAAAAACATCTTTAGAGTTTCTAAAAGGGAGAAGATATAGAGTTGTTGGTAACCTGCCCTATAATATTTCTACGCAAATTATTTTAATGTTTTCTAATTGGCATGAAGATATTCGAGATATGCATTTTCTAGTTCAAAAAGAGGTTGCAGAAAAAATATCTGGAAATGTTGGGACTAAAAACTGGGGGAAATTATCAATAAAACTCTCAGCTTTTTATAATACTCAAATTTTATTTAATGTGCCTCCTGAATCTTTTGATATCAAACCAAAGGTTGATTCAAGTTTTATTAGACTCTCCCCTAAAAAAATCATCGATATTGATATTGTTTTAAAGAAAAAATTTTATGAAGTAGTTGATATGTCTTTTAGCTCAAGAAGAAAAAATATTCGGAATAATCTAAAGAAAGTGGCATTAAATTGGGATGAATTAGAAATTGATAGTAATTTAAGGCCAGAAGATGTTTCTTTAGAAGAATATCTAAAATTAGCAAAAGCTCTAAAAGAATAAATGGCACATTATGTAGTTGGAGATGTACAGGGTTGTTTTAGAGAGTTATTGAGTCTAATAAAAAAAATTAATTTCGATTCTAAAAAAGATACCCTAATTTTTGCAGGAGATTTGGTTAATAGAGGGAAAGAGTCTCTTGAAGTTATGAATTTTTGCATGCAAAACAAAAAATCTATAAAAGCCGTACTAGGTAATCATGATTTTTACTTACTTTATCTAATAGAGCATAAAGGAAAGGACAAATCCTTAAATAAAGTTTTAGAATCAAAAGATGCTAAGAAGTACTATAAGTGGCTAAAGAAATTACCGTTATTTATTGAAATTAAAATAAAAGAAACTAATGAAACTTTCTGGATAACTCATGCTGGCATACCTTATTTATGGGATATAAAATTAGCAAAAAAACTATCGAAGGAAGTCCAAAAAGCATTGAAAGAGGATTCTTTTAATCTTTTAAATAATATTTGGGGAGATACTCCAAAAAGGTGGAGTACAAAGTTAAAAGGTTACAAAAGGTTAAGAACTATTATCAATTATTTTACTCGAATGAGATTTTTAGGTAAAGATGGATCGTTAAGATTAAAGGCAAAAAACAATAAAGCAGAAAAAGGTGATTTACCTTGGTTTAGACAAACAGTAAAAAATTTAGATAATGGTGAGAATATTATTTTTGGTCATTGGGCTGCGCTAGAGGGCAAAACTCATTTAGATAATATAATTGGACTAGATACTGGTTGCGTTTGGGGAAATAAACTTACAGCTATAAGGCTTGAAGATAAAAAATTATTTAAAGTAAAGAAAAGATGAAAATATACGAAGTTGGAGGAGCAATTAGAGATAGCTTGCTTGGAAAAATTCCAAAAGATAAAGACTGGGTTGTAGTGGGTTCTTCACCTGAAGAAATGGTTAATAAGGGCTTTAAACCAATAGGAAAGGATTTTCCTGTATTTTTACATCCCGAAACTAATGAAGAGTATGCACTTGCAAGAACTGAAAGAAAAACTGGTCATGGTTATCATGGATTTCACTTTTATTTTGGAAAAGAAGTTACTTTAGAAGAAGACCTTTCAAGAAGAGATTTAACAATTAATGCTATTGCAAAAGATGCAAAAGGAGATCTTATAGATCCTTTTAATGGCCAAGAAGATATAAAAAATAAAGTTTTCAAACATGTGTCACCAGCTTTTTCTGAAGATCCTCTAAGAGCAATTAGATTGGCAAGATTTCATACCTATGAGCATCTAATTGATTTTGCTATTGATGGGGAAACTGCCGATCTTTTAAGAAAAATTGTTGCCTCTGGTGAAATAGCTAGTTTGTCAGCTAATAGGATTTGGGCAGAAACTCAAAGATCACTTGGATCATCTAATCCTAATATTTATTTTGAAGTTCTTTTAAGATTTAATCTTCACATACCACATCTAGAAAATCTTAAGAATTTTTCTTGTAACTCAAGTAAAGATATTCATGTGAGATGGTGTGAATTGCAAGCCAACAATGATTTTGTCATAAATGGAAAGCTTCCAGTACCAAATGATTTTATAAATGCAGCAGAGACCTTAAAAAAACTCTTATCTATAAAGATAAATTCAGTTGATGAAGAATTAATAGATGTTCTTAATAATGTTGCTTTTGAGAGAAATGAAGAACTAATTAGAAAGCTAGTTTTGTTACCTCATCTTGAAAATACAAATAAATTTATTTTAAAACTATTGGATAACATTAAAGAAACAGACTTTTCAAGTTTGGCTGAAGTTGCAAATGAGCAAATTAAAGAAGAAAAGTTTAAACTACTCGAAGAAGTTATTAAAAAATCTCTATGAATAAAACAATTTTAATTACAGGAGCTGCCAAAAGAATTGGAAAAGAAATAGCTCTTACCTACTCTGATTTAGGTTGGAATATTATTATTCATTACAATTCATCAAAAGATGATGCAGAAGATCTTGCTCAAAAAATAAATTCAAAAAATCCAAACACTGCAAAAATTATTCAAGCTAATTTAGATATTGATACTGATGTAGAAAGATTAGTTCAAGAAACAAAAGATATGTTTAATTCAATAGATATTCTTGTCAATAACGCATCGACTTTTTATCCAACACCGATTGACGAAATTTCAAATGAACATTGGATGAAATTAGTAGGATCAAATTTGAAAGGACCTTTGTTTCTGATAAGTGGTCTTAAAGATAAATTAAAGGAATCTAATGGCTCAATAATAAATATAACTGATACAAATTTGAGCAAAGGGGTTGCTAATTATTCTATATATTCAGCTGCAAAAGCTGGTTTGGAGTCTATTACAAAAGGTTTAGCCAGAGAACTTGCTCCAGAAATAACTGTAAATGCTATTGCACCAGGAGCAATGCTTGAGCCGCCAGATGTTGAATGGACCGATGAGCAAAAAGAAAAAGTTATTTCAAATATTCCTCTTAAACGGATGGGTTCAGAGAAAGACATTGCAAATGCTGTGAAATTTGTAGCTAGTTCTAAATATATGACGGGTCAAACTATTAAAGTTGATGGAGGTAGATCATTGTCGTGACCCATGATGCTCAAATGTATGAAAAGATATTCTCTGGTACTAAAGAAGTTGCAGAAAATTTAAAAATTGATCCTTTAAAACTTCAGCCATGGATTGATGCGCATGTTCCTGGAGCAGGCTTAATTCAAACTATCGAACAATTTAAAGGTGGTCAATCCAATCCAACTTATAAAATAATTACCGAAGGCAAGAACCTTGTTTTAAGAAGAAAGCCACCAGGTAAGCTTCTTCCTTCAGCTCATGCTGTTGATAGAGAATATAGAGTTATTACTGCACTTTATGAAACTGAAGTTCCAGTTCCAAAAACTTATGGATTATGTGAGGACGAGGATGTTGCTGGTACTGCATTCTTTATGATGGACTGCCTAGATGGACATATATATTGGGATCCAATGTTGCCTTCTCTTTCCAAAGAGAGACGTATCAAAGTTTATAAAAATAAAAACAAGATCCTTGCTGCACTTCACAGTGTTGATTATAAAAAAGTTGGTTTAGAAGATTACGGCAAGCCTGGTAACTATGTTGCAAGACAAGTTTCAAGATGGTCAAAACAATATAGAGCGTCTGAAACAGATAATATCGAAGCGATGAATAACCTTATAGAGTGGCTCCCCAATAATATTCCAGATGATGATGAAACTTCTATAGTTCATGGCGACTATCGTTTAGATAATATGATTATGAAAGATCAAGAAGTTATAGGGGTCTTAGATTGGGAACTTTCTACGCTAGGTCATCCTGTTGCTGATTTCAGTTATCATTGCCTAACCTGGCGAACAGAACCGCTTTATTATGATTATGAAAAACTAAAGGAGCTTGGTGTTCCAAATGAAATGGAATACCGTGATATGTATTCAGAAGCTACGGGCAAAGATCTTTCCACTAACTGGGAATTTTATATGGCATTTAATATTTTTAAAGTCGCTGCAATTTGCCAAGGAATATTAGGAAGAGTTAGAGATGGCACAGCTGCAAGTAAACATGCTGAAGATAGAGGCATGAAAGTCTACCCACTATCTGAGGGAGCTTGGTCAATAGTTGAGAATAACTTTAAGTAATTTATATTTTTATAAAATTTCTTTTAAAGGCTCTGACACAAAAGAATATTTCTCAATCTCATCACTCTCAAAAATTATTTCATCTTCATCAATCTGAAGAACAATATCTATATCAAGAGTTCTTGCACTGAACTTGGGAACGTCTCTTTTTCGGCCTGATTGATCTTCAATTTCTTTTAACTTTAGATTTAAGTTTTCAAAAGATAACTCACAGTCGCCAGACATAACAAGATTAAGAAAATCATCACCTTCAAATCCTTCAGCTTTTGTTTGGTGAACTGAGGAATATTTAGTCTTTTCTAAAATTTTTTGTAATTTTTCTATAGCAAGGATTATATTTGCTTCTGCGTTTATATTGCTTCCAAGTGAAAGGTAATATTTCATTATCTGTGAATAATTAGGCCAACGTCTTTTGAACCTCTAATGGCTCCAGGCTTAGAGACTCTTAATTTAATAGATTCAACTCCGTACTTCTCTTTAACTAAAGCTGCTATGCCCTCAGCAAGAGTTTCTTGAAGTTGAAATGAAGATTCTTCTACAAATTTGATTACGCCTTTTGCAATAGCTTTGTAATCAACGGTATCCTCTATAGAGTCAGTTGCTGCAGCTTTCTTACAATCAAAAGGGAATTCTAGATCAATACTGACTTCTTGCTTAACTTTTCTTTCCCAATCAAAAATACCAATGATTGTTTTTACTCTTAGGTCCTTTATATAAATAATGTCTTTCATTTTGATAATTCGTTTAACGGCCACCTAGCTCTTACAGACGAAGCCTCTATGCTTATTTTATCATCTGATCGTAACGATCCAACAAAAGCAATCATAGCTGCATTATCACCACAATACTTCATATGCGGATAATATACTTTTATATTCAAGATATTTTCTAGTTTTTTAATAGCATCACGAAGAGCTTTATTAGCTGCGACGCCGCCTGCAATGATCACCTCTTCTCTCCCAGTTAATTCAACAGATTTTTGTATTTTTTTAGATAAAACATCAATTACAGCTTGTTGAAAAGATGCTGCAATATCAGCTTTGATTTGATCATTTAAATCTACAATATTCCGAACTGTATAGAGAACTGATGTCTTTAGTCCACTAAAACTTAAATCTAAGTTATCGCTATGGATCATAGGTCTTGGGAAGTCGTATGCCTTTGGATTTCCATCTCTAGCTATTTTTTCAATGAAGGGGCCTCCTGGATACGGTAATCCTAAAAGTTTGCCTACTTTATCAAAAGCCTCTCCAACTGCATCATCATGAGACTGACCTAATATTTCATAATCGCCCCTTTCCTTGACATCAACAATCATGCTGTGACCTCCACTAACCAAAAGGGAGATATAAGGCACATTTATTTCAGGGAATTCCATTACTGGTGACATCAAATGTCCTTCAAGATGATTTATTGGTATTAAGGGAACATCTAAAGCCATTGAGAGTCCTTGAGCAAAACTTTCACCTATTAATAATGCCCCTAAAAGTCCAGGTCCAGAAGTATATGCAACTTGATCTATAGAATTTAAGTCGATGTCTCCTAAAGCTTCTTCTAGTACAGTGATTATCTTTAAACAATGATCTCTTGAAGCCAATTCAGGTACAACTCCACCGTATTCCGCATGCATTTTTATCTGACTATATATAGACTCTCCGATAATACCTCGCTCAGAATCGTATACAGCTATCGCTGTTTCGTCACAAGATGTTTCAATTCCTAAAGTTTTCATAAAAATGTTTTGCAAAAATCCCAATTACAGCCTAAACTACGCCACTAATTATGCCTTCAATTATAATAAAAGAAACAGAACATTTTGACATTGGTCTTAGAAAGTTCAAGCGTGCATGTGAAAAAGCAGCTATTGTTCCTGAAATCAGAGCAAGAGAATTTTATGAAAAGCCAACTGAAAAAAGAAAACGTCTTATGGCAGCCGCTGTAAAGCGTGCTAGAAAGTCTAATAGAAAGTATTCTTTTCCAAGACAAAGATCCTTCAGATAATCTTGTCCCTTCTCTCAGAAATTCAATCAGACCTTAAGCAAGCAATGCTAGATAAGGATGAGCTTACTCGCGACACTCTAAGGATGTTTAAATCAGAAGTTCAAAAATTTGAAATTGATAATAAAGAAACAGCTGATGATGCAAAAGTCCTGCAAATCATTAATAAAATGATTAAACAAAGAAATGATTCCATTACGCAATTTACTAACGGTGGTAGATCTGATCTTGCAGAAAAAGAACAGTCAGAAGTTGATATTCTCTCAAAATATAAGCCTCAACAATTAAATGAAGCAGAGATAACTTCTAAAGTTAAGACAGCTATAACAGAATCTGGAGCTGCTTCGATGCAGGATATTGGAAAAGTTATGGGAATACTAAAAACATCAATAGCCTCAGGCACTGCAGACATGGGAATAGTTAGTAAGATTGTTAAAGAACAATTAAGTTAATATTTATTGGATTATCAAATCCATAAGGTCAAAACATGCAAAGAAGTAATAACAGAAACCCAAACGAGCTCAGGGAAATAACTATTGAACCAAATATAAACGTTCATGCAGAAGGCTCTGTATTAGTTTCTTTTGGTAATACAAAAGTGATCTGTACTGCATCTATCGATACAAATGTTCCAAGATGGATGAGAGGCAGTGATGAAGGATGGGTGACAGCTGAATATGGAATGTTGCCAAGATCAACAAATGAAAGGATGGGAAGAGAGGCAGCCAGAGGCAAGCAAAGTGGTAGAACTCAAGAAATTCAGAGATTAATAGGAAGATCTCTAAGACAGGCTGTAAACCTCAAATATATTAAAGGTAAAACCATTAATATAGATTGTGACGTTATCCAGGCTGATGGTGGAACAAGAACTGCATCAATAACAGGTGGCTGCGTAGCACTTTTTTTAGCTCTAAAGAATCATCATGATGATTACAGAGCAATAAAATCTCATGTTGCGGCAGTTTCTCTTGGTATTCTAAACAATGAAGTGATTTTAGATTTAGACTACAACGAGGATAGTAGCGCTGAAACAGATTTAAATTTAGTTATGACTGAAAATCTTGAGCTCATTGAAATTCAAGGAACTGGAGAAAAAGCTCCATTCAC
>CABXTT010000010.1 GCA_902515155.1 uncultured SAR86 cluster bacterium
ATACAAATAACCTCCATTTCTTCCTCTTATACTTTTTACAATACCAGCTATTCTTAACTTTCTAAATATTTGTTCCAAATAAGATAATTCTATACTTTGATTTAATGAAATATCTGCAAGTGAAACAGGGCCTCGTGACTCAAGAATTCGAAGCTCAGTTAAAGCATTTACAGCATATTTGCTTTTAGTAGTAAGTCTCACGGATGAATTATAAATACCTGACTATTTTAGTCAAGTTTTAATATTCATGCCCAATCTGTCAGCAACTTGGTGATAAGATTCAACAACATCGCCTAGACCTTGTCTAAATCTATCTTTATCCATCTTTTTTAAAGTTTCAGAATCCCAAAGCCTGCATCCATCAGGCGTAAATTCATCAGCAAGAAGGATTTTTTCACCTGAAAGACCAAATTCAACTTTGAAGTCCACAAGAATTAACCCTGAGTTTATAAACAGCTCTGAAAGAACAGTATTAACTTTATATGTCAAGGCCTTCATTTCATCTATTTGCGCTCTTGAGGCCCAGCCAAAAGAAAGAATATGCTCATCATTGATTAGTGGATCACCCAAATCATCATCCTTTAAGAAAAATTCAAAAAGAGGACTTTCAAGTACTAAACCATCCTCAGTTCCAAGTCTTCTGCAAATTGAACCGGATGCCCTATTTCTAATTACACATTCTATAGGGAACATCGTTAACTTATGCACTAAAGAATCATTATTGTTTAAAACTTCTATATGATGAGTTTCAATTCCATTATTTTGTAAATGGTCCATTATAAATGCATTGAATTGATTATTGACTGATCCTTTTCCTAGTAATGCCTCTTTTTTTTTGCCATCGAATGCAGATGTATCATCACTAAAATGCATTATTAAATGCTCATTATTTGAAGTTGTATACAATGATTTAGCCTTGCCTTTTGTGATTTCTTTTATTTTATCCATTAGCTTAATGACTCATTAATTTTTGATAGTAACTCTTCTGCTTCTTCTATTTTACCATTTTTTGATACTGCTCTTACATAAGTTTTATTATTTTCTTCTGTAATAGTTACAATAAATTGAGAGTCATCATTAAAAGTGTTTTTATTGCTAGCATTTTTAGAGCCACCAAATCCTAAAAAAGAAAATATTCCATCATCTTCCTCGCTAATATAACTCACATAAAATATACCCATGCTTCTATCAAGATCATTAGAAACAATATTTGAAGCATTCATTGCCTTACTCACAGAAGACCATGCTCTATCAAAATTTAAATTAAGTTCAATGACAGTCTGACCATTTTCTGCAAAAATTTTAGCTTTTTTCATTTCATTAAGATTTTGTGCGGCCAAGGAAGTTCCAGTGAAACTATCTACAGATTCAGCGAAGTAATTAACTATATTTTCTAATTCTGATTGAATTAATGGGAGATTACTCTGAATCTCATTATTTTCTTTGTTAACCTGGTTTAAGAATATTTCTGTCGAAGCCTCTTTAATTCCGTGTTCTATTTTCATATTTAAAGTTGAATTTTCATCGAAGTTAATAATTATCTCACCTGTATTTGGATTAGTGCTTTTAACTTCATATGCGGAGGTATCCCAATAATTTTTAGATATAGGCCATGACGTTGAAGGCAACGTTTCTATGTAGATCCACATTAATTCTCCAAGCCTCCTTAGTTGAACTGAACTATTTCCAGATGAAGCAAATATTTGTCTTGGTTTTGGGACATTCTGATCTTTCATAACTTCTTCAATCTCAAGAACTGGATAATGATTTTCATCGGCTACTAGATCAAGATTTTCAGGAAGGATGATATCTTTTTCTACTTTTTCTTTTAAAAAGTTATATTGGGTAGGTGGGAAAAGGCCTTCGGGTCCATTTATATATGAACACGAAGATAAGAAAATAATACTAGCGATAAGGGAGTTTTTTATTTTCATATTAATTCTAATTTTATCATCTCAGATAACACTTCGTCATGATAACTTTCATCCAACTCTATGAGAGGAAGCCTAATTGCATTTTTAATCATTCCCATTTTGTAAAGCATCCACTTAACTGGAATTGGATTAGATTCAACAAAAAGCAATCTATACAATTCAGAATTTTTAGAGTGTAAGGCCCTGGCATCATTTATATTACCTTTTTTTACAAAGGAGCATATATCGGAAATAGATTTAGGAGTTACATTTGCTGCAACTGAAATAACCCCATTTGTTCCGAGCTCAAGAGACTCTTCAAATGTTGGATCATCACCAGAATAGATAAAAAAATCTTTTTCTAATTTCTTAGAAATACTTATTAAATCATTAACTCTATTAAGGTCATCAACTGCTTCTTTAATACCTATTATATTTTTGTGGTTTGATAAAGCTTGCACACTTGAAGGAAGAAGATCACAAGCAGTCCTAGATGGAACATTATATAAAATTTGATTTATTTCAACTGAGTCGGCTATGGATTCATAATGTGCGATTAGTCCCTTTTGATTAGGTTTATTATAGTAAGGAGTTACGAGAAGAGCATAGTCTGCTCCTAAGCTTTTAGATTCTTGTGTTAATTCAATAGCCTCTTGAGTTGAGTTTGCTCCTGTTCCTGCAATTACAGGTATTCTTTTATTTACATATTTTGATGTGAATCCTATTACCTCAAGATGCTCTTTAAAATTGAGAGTTGCCGATTCACCAGTAGTACCAACAGAAACTATTCCATTAGTTCCTTCACTAATATGCCAGTCAATTAATTTTTCCAGAGATTTATAATCTATGTCTCCATTTGGAAACATTGGCGTTGTTAAAGCTACTAAACTTCCCTCTAATGCTTGCATCAATAAAAATTTCGGTAAAGAATAGGACTATACACTATTTTAATAAAATATCTTATAGGTAGAAATTATGACAAAAAAACTTGAAGGAAAAAAATGTCCAAATTTTAATGGCGAATGCACTAACAATAAAACATTTTCTAACAAAGATTTTATCGGAAAAAATCTAATAATCTATTTTTATCCAAAAGATAGTACTCCTGGATGCACTTCAGAAGGTCAAGACTTTAGAGATAAATATAAAGAATTTAAGAAATTAAAAACAGAAATATTAGGAGTTTCAAGAGAGTCTATAAAATCTCATGAAAATTTTAAATCTAAGCAGTCATTTCCATTTGAACTTTTATCAGATCCAGAAGAAAAAGTTTGCAAAGCTTTTGACGTCATGAAATTAAAATCAATGTATGGAAGAGAATATATAGGCGTCGATAGAAGTACTTTTTTAATCAATTCTGATGGAAAAGTTGTTAAAGAGTGGAGAAATGTGAAAGTTAAAGGCCATGTTGAAGAGGTTTTTAACTCTGTTAAGAATTTAACTTAGTCTGTCTCCGGAAGGCCATGCATTCCATACGGCTTTTATAAAAGTTGCAATGGGAATTGAAAAGAAAACTCCCCAAAAACCAAACATGCTTCCAAATACAAATACAGCTAATATTATGATGACGGGATGCAACTTCACAGCATCTGAGAAAATGATTGGAACCAATAAGTTGCCATCTAATGCTTGTAATAATAAATATAGTCCAACTAGAAGATAAAACTGGGTGCCAATACCAAATTGAAGTAATCCAACAACCACAACTGGAATAGTTACTAAAAAAGCTCCAACATATGGAATCAATACAGAGAAACCAACCAATACTGAAAGTAATGCAGTATATTTAAGACCTAATGATGCAAATATAATTGCTGCAGCAGAACCCACTATAAAGATTTCAAGAATTTTACCCCTTACATAATTACTAAGTTGAACGTCCATTTCTATCCATATATTGGAAAGCATTTGCCTTTTACCTGGAATTATTTTTATCAAGCCCTCAATAATATTTTTTCTATCAAAAAGAAAAAAGAAAACCAAAATTGGGAACAGAATTATGTACAACAGAATTGTGATTGTGCTTTGTATTCCAGCTATCGATGATTTAACTAAATTCTGAGTAATGGATGTTAATTCTGTTGAAACTGCCTGAAAAAAAACTGAAATTTGATCAGAGGAAACTAGTTCAGGAAATTTTGTAGGCAATTCTGATACAAAATTAAGAAAATTATTAAATAGGCCAGGGATGTCTAAAATAAAGGCTTGAAGTTGAATATATAGAATTGGTACCAGCCAAATCAAAATTGCTGCACCAGTGATTATAAATATAGAAAAAGTTATTAAGAGTGCTAAATATTTACTTATATTATAAGACTCTATTTTTTTTTGGAGTCCTACTAATAAATATGCAACTACTATACTGATCAGAAATGGAGTTAGTATAGATCCAAAGAAACTTATTATTAACAATACGAACACCAATACCAAAGAAAATATTATGGTTTCTTCGTTGCTAAAGATTTTTTTTAATAAGCTGTTTAGCTGATTAAACATAATTTTTAAAACCCTCTTTTTATTGAAACTATATTGTTAAAAATATGGTCAAATAAGTGATATGTGTATTAATCTATATAATTGCTTCAACCATATTAATCGAAAAACGCTTTTTATGTTAGTTTTAGGGCTCCTTAAAAATATTAAATCTTTTTAAATAATGAAAATAACGATATATATCTTCATAGCTTTTTTAAGCTTATTTTGTGTATCAGATGAGAAAAAAGAGCTACTACTCCCACAGTTAGGTGACAGAGTATCAGCAGCAGTTTCACCTGCAGAAGAGAGAGCTATCGGTAAAGAATTTTTGAAACAGATATACTATCAGGCACCCTTGATTTCAGACCCATTAATACAAGAATATACTGAACTTCTGATATACAGACTTTCTGAATATAGCCAAGTTGAAGATAGATATTTCAATGTTCTTTTAGTAGATGATAATTCTCTTAACGCCTTTGCAGCACCGGGTGGAATTATTGGAGTGAATGGAGGATTATTTCTTAATGCTGATAATGAGGGACAATTCTCATCTGTCCTAGCACATGAGCTTGCCCATCTTAGTCAAAGACATTTTGCAAGAAATGTTTTGAGGTCTCAAGATACAAATTTAGCATCTATTTTGGTAATGGTTTCATCAATTGCAATTGGTCTTTTAAGTAATAATCCAAATGCTATGGCTTTTGGACCAGCATTTTTACAAACTCAAAGCTTAAGATATAGCAGATTATTTGAAAAAGAAGCAGACAGAGTGGGTTTCGCTAATTTAGTAAGAGCAGGCTATAACCCAAATTCAATGGGAGAAATGTTTGAAAATATGAATGATCTAAGAAGATTATCAGGCGACCTTCCTCCCGAATTTTTATTAACACACCCCCTTTCAACATCTAGAATTAATGATGCATTTAATGCAGCTGAGGGTATTTCAAAAGATGGAACAAAGATAGATAGTCTTGAGTATTCCTTTATCAAAGCTAGATTAAAAATTCGTTACGAAAAGATACCCTCAAACGCTCTAAGAAACTATAAATCTTTGATAGAGAATTCGAGATCGGATGCGAATATTTATGGCTTGTCTCTATCTTATAAGGAAAATAATAATTATGAAAAAAGTATTAACTTAATAAATGAATTAATTAATAAGTATCCAAAAAATTTATTCTTAAATACTTCGAAAGTTGAAATACTTACAGAGGCAAATCAATATGAAGCTGCTTTAAGATTATCTGATCAATTTCTAGAAATTTCTCCAAAAAACTATCCCCTATCAATTATGAAATCTAAATTATTACTTCAAATGAAGAGATATTTTGAATCTGAAGAAATAATTAGAGATCAGATTTTAAGAAGAAATGATGACCCTGAATTATGGTTCATGTTATCTGAAATACAAAGGAGCAGTAAAAATATTGTTGGGTATCATCAAAGTAGAGCTGAATATTTTTTACTACTTGGTCAGAACGAGGAGGCTTTAAATCAACTTGAGTTTGCATTAAAACTTACTAAAAACAATTTTCAAGTTTCAGAAAGTATAATGACAAAAATTATTAAAATTAAAAAAGAATTAGAGAGTTCTAGGGGCCTTTAACTTTATTGCTTGAATTTTTTGAAATTTTTAAGCCTGTAATAGATAAAAGTGCTGCAAGCGGAATTGCTAATAAAGGCATGACGCTTAAAGCTATTGATGATAATTTACCGATTGCCATTAATAAACTACCTGTTAAATCTCCAAACCTAGTTACAAAGGTGTCTATAAATACTGAAGATTTATATCTATCTTTTTTACCTAGCTCACTATAAATTATTTCTCTACTTGGTTTGTTAAAACCATATTCAAAGACTCTTAGTAAAGCTTGTGCAAAAACTACCACTCCAACCGACGGAACTAAACCATAAAGTAAAAAAACTATAACAAATAAAATTCCATAAACTATTAATATTAACTTTATACCAAATGCTGCAATTACTATGTAAGTTAAGAATAGCTGAGTTAATAATGTTAATGGTGACACTAATTGCTCTATTCTTGCAAAAAGTTCTATTCTTTGTGGAGACAAATCAGAATATGACTCAATTATTGGTATTGCACTAATCCACTGTATGGTCATTAATAAAGTGAAAAGCCAAGAGTATGTGGCAATTGTTCTTATTTCATTGGTATTAATAATGTTATTTATAGCATCAGACCACTTGCCTCCAATCTTCTCAGATAGATTTGAGGTCTTATTAGAATTGGCAATATATATTGCGACTATCATTGCACAGAATAATAAAATTGATGCAGATAATACAAAAAATTCTAGGCCAGAATTTGTGAATGATTCAGACAATCTAACAGATATTTCAGAACCAAAAATGGCTCCTAGAGAGCCTCCTGCCATTATAAAACCGTATAGCTTTCTTGATTTTGTATCTCTAAATATATTAATTACTAGGACCCAAAATATTGAAACAACAAAGAATGAATATATATTGCACCAAACGTAAAATATTCGACCAAGCCATATAGCTTCAGTAATATTATTTTCACTCAATGATTTAGAATAAGATAGAAATGCAAATAGATTTAATATTAGAAAAGAATAGCAATAAATAATAATTTTTTTTAGATTTGATCTTGATGCTATCCATGCATATATAGGATTAATTACTAGCATTGTAATTGCTGTAACTGCTAATAAAACCAGTAAAAAGTCTTGGCTGTAGTTTTCTACTGCCATTTCGTTTCTTACAGCTCTTAAAACATACCAAGAAGATAAAACTAAAAAAAATAAAAAACTTGTTAGAACAGTATCTTTAAGTTTCATTATAATATTATGCCCTATGAGTGGTGGGTCGCACAGGATTCGAACCTGTGACCAATTGGTTAAAAGCCAACTGCTCTACCAGCTGAGCTAGCGACCCGTGGTTATGCATAATAAAAAAAGGTGATTATTCCATATTTTTCAATAACTGCAAGGCTAATGATGATGCTGTGTTATCTGGATATTCTCTAACAACATAATTATATTTTTCTTTTGCCATTACAATATCGTTATTTTTTAAATAAATATCGCCAATCTTCTTATGAGCTAAGGGTATTCTATAATGCGAGGGAAAGGATGAAATAAGTTCCATAAAATAATTATTTGATTGCTCAAAATTATTTTGAATCATGGATATTTCGCCTAACCAAAAAAAAGATAATGGAGTTTTTTCCTCATCAGTAAAACTTTCAACGAAATACTTAAACAATAAAAGTGCTCTATCAAAGTTTTGTTCTTCTAAAGCATTTATTGCTGATTTATATACCTCATCTTTGCTTTTAGTATCTTCAATGCCTTTAAATCTTATGTTTGAATCGATTGCCAGATCTTCAAGACCATCATCAGTAACTTCAGGTTTGGAATCAACTGATTCATCAATTAATTTATTAATTAAGTATTCTTGAGACTCTATTTGATTCCTTAGGTCTGCAATTTCTATTTCAAGTTCTTGTATCTTTAAAAATAGTAGATCAGCTTGTACATCTTTATTTTCATCAGCTTGAAGTTGATCAATTGATAATATTGATATCAAAAAAAATAAAATAACTTTTTTCATTATTTAATTGATTTCAGCCCTTCTATTTTTCGAGTGGCTTGATTCATCTGAGCCTTCAGCTATTAATCTTTCTTCACCATAACTTTTTACCAACACTCTTGATTTGTTCACACCATTAACTGCTAAATAATCCCTAACAGACTCTGCCCTTCTTTGTCCTAATGCTAAATTATATTCTCTGGTACCTCTCTCATCAGCATGGCCTGATATAGTGATTTTTATGGAAGAATTTTCTTTCATAGCAGTAACAGCACTTCGTAATGTTTGAATAGATTTGCTGCTCAGCTTAAAACTATCAAATTCAAAATAAACAGTTGCATTAGCTAGGATAGCCTTAGTTTCATAATTAACAGAAATATTATCTTTTACAGACGCCTCAACCGTTTGGATACCACCGTCATAAACACTCTCTTCAGTTACATTCATACTTGAACATGAAGAAAGTAATATTAAAAAAACAAATGTGCTAAAAAAGTTTTTGTTAGGTACATTTTTTATATTTATCATAGTTAAGTCTCCAATAATTTATCTTAAAAATCCTGACCAAGATGGCTCTCTAACTTCACCAGTTCTAGCAGGAAGTCTAAACTTTGCTCCACTAAGTGTGACCCCTGAGAGCATACTCATTCCATCTTCAGTTACAGCATAGATTATCACATTCCCATTAGGAGAAATACTAGGTGATTCGTCTAATTTTGAATTCGTTAACGGCCTTATAAAGCTTTCGTTTGTATACTTTAGAGCTATTTGAAAATTTTTTTCTGCTCTATGAACAAATACTATGCCTTCACCACTAGAAAGGTAAGACCCTTTGGCATTATAGTTTCCATCAAAAGTAATTCTTTTTGGTTTTGAACTAAATTTCCTTAAATTAATTTCATATAATTGAGGAGATCCAGATCTGCCAGAAGTAAACATAATCTTTGAACCATTTGGCGACCATGAGGATTCAGTATCAATTGCATAATGATTAGTCAATCTTGTAAGATTTTGATTTTTTAAATTTAAAATATATATTTCTGCATTTCCATCTTGATACAGGGTTAGTGAAAGAAATTTACCGTTGGGAGACCAAGATGGTGAGCTTATCTGAGATGAGTTCTCTAAAACCATCTCTCTTTTACCAGTTGCAATTTTTTGGATAAATACTTTTGCTATACCAGTTTCAAATGAAACATATGCAACTTGCTTCGAGTCTGGAGACCAAGATGGAGATATTATAGGCTCAGAACTTTTTAGTAATGTTTGTTCATTAGAGCCGTCAGCATCTGCAACAACAAGTTTAAATATTGTCTTATCGTCGTTTATATTCTCAGTTACATAAAGCAATTTTGTTGATGCTACTCCCTTTAAACCACTAATTTCTTCATATATTCCATCGCTAATGTAATGAGCTAACTGTCTTAACTTATTTGGAATACCAAATACTTTGGATGTCCTAATTTTTGTCTCTTTTTGTACATTAAAAACTTGATAAGATGCAGAAACATTAAATTTATCTTCATTTATTAATGACCCTGTAATAATGAAATCAATTCCAAGTAACTTAAAATCTTCAAATTTAATATCTTCTTCATTTGTTGGTGTTGAAAGCAACTGAGATTCTCTAAATATTTTAAACTCCCCCGTCCTAATTAAATCAGCATTGATAATAGAATTTATTTCATTTGTTATTTTTTTTGATCCACTAAATTCAATTAATGCAATTGAGTATGGATCTTCAGAGCCTTTAGTGATTTCAAGAACTAATTCTGAAAAAATTAACTGACTAAAAAATAATAGTGATAAAAAAATCTTCATAGTGGGTTAAAAGTTATAACTATATTTTTAAAATTTTTTTGATACAAATTAAAGGGAATTTCATTAAAAAAACTAAAAGTTTCAACTCTTGAAATTGCCTTAATTGCAGAATTATCAAAACGTATATTGCCACTACTTTCAATTAAATCAACTTTTACAATCCTTCCATTCTTGTTGATTAACATTCTTAAATTGCAAACTAATCCGTCTTGAATATTTTGAGGTTTAATCCATGCTGATTGAATTAACTGAACCATCATATTGCTAAATTGATTTAATTGATCTTCTTCAGAATTAGACATGATAAGTTGGTCTTCTCTAATTAGGTTTCTGATATTTGTTGACTCAATTTTTGGTGATAAGGAAATTATATTTTCAACAGTAGTTATTGAATTGATTGTTGCCTTCTCTTCAATTATCTCAGTTTTTGAAATAGGCTTAATATCTTGTTTGAATAAAAGGTTCACATTTATTGCTTTGCTTAAAATTGGTCTTACCTGTTTTTCACTATAGAAAAAATCCATCAAATATAAAATTATTAATGCATGTAATAAAAAAGATATAAAAGAAGCTATTAAGTAATCTGATTTAATCTGCATAGCCAGTAGTCACAATTCCTATTTTAGATATTCCAACACTTTGAACAGCCGCCATAGCTTTTGCAACGCTATCAAACATAACGCCTTTATCACCTTGAAAAACAACTTCAATATCAGGATTTGCTTCAAAAATAATACTTGATTTTCTTTTTAGCTCATCGAGATTTATTGGCAATGTTTCTTCACCAACATTTATAAAATATTTTCCTTCTATATTTATAGATATGACAAGAGGCTCATTTTGAATTGACATTTTTGTAGTGTCAGTTTGTGGAAGATTAACTTCAATTCCCTGAATTAAAAGAGGTGATAAAACCATAAATATAATCAATAAAACAAGCATTACATCTATATAAGGAACTACATTTATTTCTGCCTTAAGATTTTTTTTCTTGGCAAGCCTATAAATCATTTATCTTTAATAGATTGTTTATAAAAAATGCTTGCGAGTTCTTCTGAAAAAATTAAAGTTGACTGACTCATTGTTTCTAGCTCAGAAGTATATTTGTTAAAAGCAATTACTGCAGGTATAGCTGCAAATAAACCCATTGCTGTGGCTACTAATGCCTCAGATATACCTGGTGCAACTGCATTTATGGTAGCTTGTGTTGCATCTGACAAGCCTTGAAAGGATGTCATGATTCCCCAAACTGTTCCCAGCAAGCCTACATAAGGACTCACAGAGCCAACATTAGCCAAAAAAGGTAAATGTTTATTCATCTCCTCTTCGTCAGATGCAATTGCTACTCTCATACATCTATTGATACCCTCTAAGTCTGATTCTGAAATATGTTTATCTGTACTTATTTGCTTATACTCTTTATAGGAGCTTTTAAAAACATTTAATGATCCATATAAAAGTAATTCTTCATTAGCAATTTCATTATATAAACTATCTAGATCTTCCCCACTCCAAAATTTTGTATGAAAACTATTATTGATTTTCTTAATTTTTTGGAAAAAATTATATCTTTCTACAATAACTATCCATGTTAATAGGGAAGCTACTAGCAATATAATCATTACAATTTTAACAACCATCCCCGCTTCAAGAAAAAGATTTATAATCGATATTTCATTCATTTATTTAGTCCTCATCAAATATTAATAATAAATCATCGGGCAGTGGTTTTGGTTTTTTTGTATCAATATTTATTAAGCAAACCTCCACTAACCCTTTACAGATTGGTGTTTCATCTTTTTTTAATATAATTTTTTGATTGAAAATCATTCGAGCATTTGATTTTTTTTCAACAGAAGACTTTACAACTAAAATGTCTCCAAGCTTCGCGGGAAAAAGATAGTCTATTTCTATTCTTTTTATAACAAAACCTAAATTGTTCTTTCTTAATATTTCTTGAGAGATGTTATTTGATGATAAGAAGTCTGATCTAGATCTTTCAAAAAATTTTATATAGTTAGCATGATATACAAAACCTTGAAAGTCGGTATCTTCAACATATATATAAATTGAAAAATCTTTATGCTTGAAAATTTTGCTCATGGAGTTCTATATCTTTCTGGAATAACTCTAAAATAATTTGAATGAAGTCTGGCCATAAAAGATCTACAGTAACTAAATTATTTTGTATTTTTTCATTAATTGATGAAGCTAGCACTCTTACTTTTATAGGTCTATTATTGAATTTATAAACTAAAGCTGGCTTTAAATCATCTCCCTTTGACGATGCTAAAACCTGTTCCCACCAATCTGGTCTTGGCTCAGCTCCTGAGCCATATGCTTTACATTCTATACACCAATTACCAAGTGTAAGGTCTGGAAGTTCTTTCGTTCTAGTTTGTTCAAGTATTCTTTTTACAGGATTTCTTAAATTAAGATCTTGCATAAGAGCATTAGCTATTTGCCTCTCAAAAGTTGCTCCTTTATTTCTTGAATTAATGGGCAATTAGTTCTCCTTTATTTCAAAATTATCTGGAAATTCAGCATTTGTATGAACTTCTTGCACATCATCTAACTCATCCATAAAATCCATAATTTTAAGAACTTTTTCAGACATTTCTTGATCAATGGAAATTGAAGTCTCAGCCCGAAGTGTAAGCTCAGCGTTTACGTTTTCAATATTATTATCCTTTAACGACTTCAAAACACTACTTAGATCAGAACTTGAAGTAACAATTTCAAAGTACTCTCCTTCATCTGTTAAATCTTCTGCGCCTGAATCAAGAGCAATCTCCATTAAGCTATCTTCAGGATAATTTTTTAGGACGTGGATAATGCCTATTTTATTGAATAAATAGGAAACAGAGCCATCAGTTCCAAGGTTTCCACCAAATTTAGAGAAGGCATGTCTAACATCAGAAACAGTTCTATTTCTGTTGTCTGACATAGTCTCAACTAAGATAGCTACTCCACCTGGGCCATATCCCTCAAATATAATCTCTTCTAAGGCTCCAGTTTCACCTGTTCCAGAGCCTTTCTCAATAGCTCTTTTGATATTATCTTTAGGCATATTAGCCGCATTAGCTTTATCTAATGCCAATCTTAATCTAGGGTTGTCATCTGGATCAGGACCGCCTTTAGCAGCGACTGTTATTTCTCTTATAACTTTTGTCCAAACTTTTCCTCTTGAGGCGTCTTGTCGAGCTTTTCTATGTTTTATATTTGCCCATTTTGAATGACCGGCCATTTATTATTCTTCCTTGTGAGTACTAAGTATTTTTAGTTCATCTAATTGAGATTTATCAACATTGCTTGGAGCATCAGTTAACAAACATGTAGCGCTTTGAGTTTTTGGAAAAGCTATTACGTCTCTGATATTTGTTGTATCAGTTACTAGCATAACTATTCTATCTAATCCAAAAGCAATTCCACCATGGGGCGGACATCCTGATGATAGGGCTTTTAGAAGAAATCCAAATTTATTTTCAGCCTCTTCTTTTGTGATTTTTAAAATTTCAAATATAGTTTTCTGCATTTCTGTATCGAAAACTCTTAATGACCCACCACCAATTTCATAGCCATTTAAGACAACATCATATGCATGAGCAAGAGATTTTTCAGGTGATGCTTTTAACTCACTTGAACTACAATCAGGCAATGTAAATGGGTGATGGAGTGAGGTTAAATCCCCATCAGTATTTCTTTCAAACATTGGGAAATTAACTACCCAACATGGCGCCCATTTCATTTGGTATAAACTTAAATCTTCTCCTATTTTTTTTATCAAACTACTCATACTAAGATTTACCACAGATTTTTTACCTGCTCCAAAAAATAGTAAATCATCATTTTCAAGATCTAAATCTGAGATTAATGAAGATATGGTTTCATTTTTTAAGAATTTTAAAATTGGAGACTGTAATCCATTTTTGATATCATTTTTGTCATTAACCTTAATATATGCAAGTCCTTTAGCGCCTAATTTAGACACAAAATTAGTGTAGTCATCAATTTGGCCTCTGGATAATGAATTACCACCTGGGATTTTCAATGCAACTACTCTTGAATTAATATCCTTAGCCGGTTCTGCAAATACTTTGAATTCTTCATCTTTAACCAATTCTGATATTTCAATTAGTTTGAGGGGTATTCTCAAATCAGGTTTATCACAACCATAATCTCTCATAGAATCATGCCAATTTATTATAGGGAATGAGCCTAATTCATCTTCGCAAAATTCTTGTATCAAAGCCTTAATCATTCCTTCGCCAATTTCCATAATATAACTTTGATCAATAAATGAGGCTTCAATGTCAATTTGAGTAAATTCTGGCTGCCTATCTGCTCTAAGGTCTTCATCTCTAAAGCATCTTGCAATCTGATAATATTTATCTAGGCCACCTATCATCAAAAGCTGCTTAAATAGTTGAGGAGATTGAGGTAATGCAAAAAATTTACCGGATTGAACTCTACTTGGTAAAATAAAATCTCTTGCACCCTCTGGAGTTGCTCTTGTAAGGATAGGAGTTTCAATTTCATGAAAACCATTAGCATCCAAATAATTTCTTATCAGTGAACTAATTTTTGAGCGAACAACAATTCTTTGATTCATCTCAGGTCTTCTTAGATCTAGAACTCTGTTTTTTAAACGAACATCTTCATTAACTTCTTGATAATCATCCAGAGGAAAGACCGGTGTTACAGCCTTACTTAAAATACTAATGTTGTTTGCTTCTAATTCTACTTCACCAGTTGTCATATTTTTGTTTACAGTACCTTCCAATCTTGCTCGAATAGTTCCAGAAATTTTTACTACAAACTCATTTCTTAAGGTTTCTGCAATCTTAAAAGATTCAGCATTATCTGGGTTTATTACGGCCTGGCATATACCTTTGATATCTCTAACATCAATAAAAATTACTCCGCCATGATCTCGTCTTTTATGAATCCAGCCGCATATGGTTACCTCTTGATCAAGATTTTCGGATGTAATTTCTCCACAATAGTGAGATCTCATAATATTTCCTTTGTTTATTTAGTAATCTTATCTTGTTTAGGCTCTTTCTTGGAGTCAGAAGTTGTATTTTGTGAAGATTTATCCTTAGATGGCTCTTCTATTGATGAAAGATTCTTCTTTTTACCAGTTTTAAAGTCAGTTTCATACCAACCACTGCCTTTTAATCTAAAAGATGGTGCTGATATCATCTTGACAAGACTTTCTTTATTACAATTTGGACATAAGGTTTTTGGCCTATCACTAAACTTCTGAATAGCTTCTGTTTGGTGTCCACAATTTGAACATTTATAGTCATAAATCGGCATAAGTCTTCAAAAAAAAGATAAAATTATAGAATGTTGTTTTCAAAAATACTATTACCCACATTAAAAGATGCGCCTCAAGAGGCTGAAGTAATTAGTCATAAACTTATGCTACGAGCAGGCATGGTTAGAAAAGTTGCTTCTGGAATATATACCTGGCTTCCTTTGGGGTTAAGAGTTCTAAGAAAAATAGAAAATATTGTTAGAGAAGAAATGGATGCCTCAGGTGCACAAGAAGTACTTATGCCAATGGTACAACCTAAAGAGCTTTGGCAAGAAACAAATAGATGGGAGAAGATGGGTCCTGAGCTTCTCAGATTACAAGATAGGCATGAAAGAGACTTTTGTTTAGGACCAACTCATGAAGAAGTTATAACAGATTTAATTAGAAATAATGTCAAGAGTTATAAAGAATTGCCTATAAACATTTATCAAATTCAAACAAAATTTAGAGATGAGGTTAGGCCTAGATACGGCGTGATGAGAGGAAGAGAATTTTTAATGAAAGACTCTTATAGTTTTAATGCCGATGAAGCGTGTTTAGAGGAAACATATCAAAAAATGAGAAACACCTATAAAACTGTTCTTGAAAGAATAGGTTTAGATTACAAAATAGTTTCAGCAGATTCAGGTTCAATTGGTGGAGATGCATCAGAAGAGTTTCATGTTTTAGCAGAAACCGGTGAAGATACGATCGCAATAAGTGATTCTTCAGAATTTGCAATCAATACAGAACTTCTATTAAAAGATGGTGAAGATATTTCATCGCTCGAAGGCAAGCCCTCACCTGATGGAAACGGAACAATTCAAATAAAAAAAGGTATTGAGGTTGGTCATATTTTTCAATTAGGAAAAGTGTATGCAGAAGACATGAAAGCTAATGTTTTAAATAAGGAAGGAAAAGCCTCAACTCTTCACATGGGCTGTTATGGAATTGGGGTTTCAAGATTGGTTGCTGCTGCTATAGAACAAAATAATGATGACAAAGGAATAGTTTGGCCACATGGAATTGCGCCATTTGATATTAATATTATCGCTATTGGATATGAAAAAGATCAAATAATATCAGAAGCTGCTGATAGCCTTTATGCTGAATTAATATCAATGGGTTATGAGGTCATTTTAGATGATAGAAAAGATGGTTATGGCACTAAAATGAAAGATTCTGAACTTATGGGTATCCCACTAAATATAATAATCGGTAAACAGTTTATAGAAAATAATGAGATTGAATTAAAAGCAAGAACTGGTGAGAGCTCTTCAAATGATATTGGTGATACAAAAACTATTTTAGATTTCTTTAAGAATAAATAATCACTTTACTTATTATAATTTAAAGTACTTTAAAGCCTTTCTATAATGGTTGCGTTAGCAGTTCCACCACCCTCACAGATTGCTTGAAGGGCGTATTTACCCTCTCTTCTTTCGAGTTCATGTAACATAGTAGTCATTAATTTAGTGCCAGTTGCTCCTAATGGATGACCTAATGCAATTGCACCGCCATTTACATTAAGCTTTGATTGATCTGCTTCAAGTTCTATTGACCACGCTAAAGGAACGGGAGCAAATGCTTCATTTACTTCGTATAGATCCATATCATTTATTGTTAGATTTGCTTTTTTAAGAGCTAATTTTGATGCAGGAATTGGCCCTGTTAACATGAACACAGGATCATCTCCTACGACAGTTATGGTTTTTATTAATGCTCTAGGATCGCTAGTTATTTTTTTAAGTCCAGCATCATTACAAACCATTATCGCTGATGCTCCGTCAGTTATCTGACTAGCATTACCAGCTGTTATCACACCGCCTTCAGTAACAGTTTTAAGTCCTGCTAAAGCTTCAATTGATGCATCATATCTAATTCCTTCATCAAGCATAACCATAGCATCATTTCCATTATCATTTTTTCCTTGAAGAGGAAGTATTTCACCAGTAAATAATTCTGCTTTAGATGCAGCTGCAGCTTTCAAGTGGCTTTGTAAAGCAAATTTATCTAAGTCTTCTCTTGAAAGATTCCATTTGTCAGCAACTAGCTCGGCACCAGTAAATTGCGAAAAGAATATACCAGGATATCTTTTTTCAATGCCGTCAGCGTTAAATGGAAAACCGTGATTAGCATTCATCCCATCGGTTATACTTGCTCCTATTGGAACAATTGACATAACTTCAACTCCTCCAGCAATCACAACATCCTGAGTGCCAGACATGACTGCCTGTGTTGCAAAATGAAGAGCCTGTTGAGAGGATCCACATTGCCTATCAATTGTTGTTCCCGGTACTGATTCTGGAAGGCTAGAAGCAAGAACAGAATTTCTTGCAAGGTTTCCAGCTTGAGCGCCAACTTGATCAACGCAACCAAATATTACATCATCAACATCTTTAGGATCAATTCCAGTTTTTCTAATGAGCTCATCTAAAACCATCGCTCCCATGTCAGCGGGATGCCAACCAGAAAGTGAACCATTTTTCTTACCACCAGGAGTCCTGGTTGCAGAAACTATATATGCGTGTTCGGCCATAAAAAATCCCTATTAAAATTTAATTAAATTAATAGGGATAATTGTATCAACAAAAAACTATTTTGTAGATTTTGCTTTACTCGCTATATATGCATCTCTTATTTCTTTTAATAATCCTTCGCGAATCTTTGCATTTTCTTTTAGAAACATACTTGCTTTTACTTTACCTTGCCCGATGGTTTCGCCATCAATCTTATAAAATGCACCTGACTTTTCTACTAATCCAAGTTTATGGCCATAATCAAGAATCTCACCCTCTGAATTTATACCCTGACCATACATTATCTGAAACTCAGCCTGTTTAAATGGAGGTGAAACTTTATTTTTTACAACTTTAACCCTAGTTTCGTTGCCCATTATTTCGTCACCCTCTTTTACTGCTCCAATTCTTCTTATATCTAGTCTAACTGAAGAGTAAAATTTGAGTGCATTTCCACCTGTAGTGGTTTCTGGACTCCCAAACATAACACCAATCTTCATTCTAATTTGATTAATGAATACTACTGTAGCCCCTGATCTTTGAATATTTCCTGTTATTTTTCGCAGGGCTTGTGACATTAAACGCGCTTGAAGGCCAACGTGATGATCGCCCATCTCCCCTTCTATTTCTGCTCTTGGAACGAGTGCTGCAACTGAATCTATAATTACCAAATCAACACTTTTTGATTTAACTAACATATCAGCGACTTCTAGTGCTTGTTCACCTGTATCAGGTTGAGATAAAAGAAGTTCGTCGACATTGACACCAAGCTTTTCTGCATATTGTGGATCTAATGCATGCTCAGCATCTATAAATGCACATGTTCCACCATCTTTTTGGCATTGAGCAATAATTTGAAGTGTTAATGTTGTTTTTCCTGATGACTCTGGTCCGTATATCTCAGTAACTCTTCCTTTAGGGATTCCGCCTATCCCTAGTGCGATGTCCAATCCAACAGATCCAGTTGATATAGAAGGAATGTCCAGTATTTCCCTGTCTCCCATCCTCATAACGGTGCCTTTGCCGAAATGACTATCTATATCTGCCAGTGTGTCTTTTAATGATTTATTACCCGTATCTTTTGATTTAGCCATGTTAACTCCTTACTGTATATTTATACAGTATAATACAATATACACAATTTACAACTTTAAAGTATATTTTTTATTATTTATGTCTTAAAGTCATCACATAAATATTACGTTATTATTAAAATATTATGGCATTTGTAGTAACAGAATCATGTATCAAGTGTAAATACACTGACTGTGTAGAGGTTTGTCCGGTTGATTGTTTCTACGAGGGTCCAGATTTCTTAGTTATCCATCCTGATGAATGCATTGACTGTGCATTATGTGAGCCTGAATGCCCTATTGATGCAATTTTGTCAGAAGACGAATTGCCTGAAGACCAAATTGAGTTTATAGAAATTAATGCAAGACTTTCAGAAGTATATGAAAATATAACTGAATCCAAAGAACCTCTGCCTGATGCAGATAAATACAAAGATATTAGCGGTAAAAAGCAATACTTATAAAAAATAATTAATTCCAGATATAAAAATTATGCCGCCAAAAAATATCAAAATTGATTTTCCGTATTTTTTATATGCACTTTTAATGACTCTAGGCATTAATGAAAGAGCGATTAACATACCAAAACCAAAAGGAATTAATATTTCAAAATTTAGGTTAGCAATACTTCCGATGATTATTGGATATATGCCAATGGCTAATAGAAAAGCACTTCCAGATATTCCTGGAAAAAGTAAAAAAGAACAAGCAAAAAATCCTGACAAAATTAAACTTATTAAACTTGGATTATAAATTTCTGATAAATAAAATTGATCTATAGTAAAACCAATAATTATTGCTACAAAGAGGTTAATATAAAAACCTTTTCCTTTATTAATATTTTCTTTCAAATATGTATTAATTACTAAAAAACAGCCATAACCTATCATCAATAATGCTATTAAAAAGCTAAATATGTCTCTGTAATTTTTATATAAAAAGTCAATAATGTTTGAAAAAGACAATACACTTACAATCATTCCAATAATTAATGGCAGTATTAAATTAAAATCTTTAAATCTACTTAAGAAATTTAAAATCTTTTCATATACACCAAACATTAGTGCAACAGTTGCTCCAGATATACCAGGCAACAACTCAGACAAACCAATAAATAATCCAGCTATAAAGTACTTTATTTTTTCATTCACGAATCATTACCATCAATTGAGGTACCTGAAAGCATTGGAACAAAAGCGACTTCATCATGTAATTCCTCTTTAATTTCATTTTTAGAAATTTTAGTTATCACATTTAACTGTTGAAATTTATTGTCGCCTACAGGTATTACTATTTTTGAGTCATTGCTTAAAGACTCTACTAATTCTTGAGGATATTGTCTTGGCGCTGCTGCGCAAAGGATTCCATCGTATGAGATATTTTTATCCCAGTCCAAGAAACCGTCACCGTATTTAAATAAAACATTATTAATTTTTAGCTCTACTAAATTTTCTCTTGCTTTATGGATTAAAGGTTTAATTCTTTCAACAGCAAAAACTTGTTCACTAAAATAAGAGAGGACTGCCGATTGATATCCGCAGCCAGAACCAAGCTCAAGAACATTACCTAAAACCTTGCCTCTAGACTTAGTGTGAGAAATTAATAACTCTGTCATTTTAGCAACTATATATGGTTGTGAGATTGTTTGTTTATACCCAATAGTAAGAGATCTATTTTCATATGCTCTTGATCTTAAAGCTTCATCTAAAAAAATATGTCTAGGTACTTGTGAGATTGCATCAAGAACTCTAAAATCTTTTATGCCCATTTCAAGAAGATTCTCAATCATCTCTTCTTTTACTCTTCTAAAAGTAAATCCAGAACTATTCATTTATGTATTCTTTTAAATTATCTCTTAAAATCTTTTGATCAAGGGTATAGTCCAAAACAGAAATAGATATATAGCCATCTCTAACTGCCTCAGCATCTGTTATGTGTCCCTCTTTAATAGGTTCTCCTGAAAGATTATATCTGTAGGTCTTTGTATTTTTATTTGAGCATACTTCTATAGGCTTTGAAGGTATCCCTCTTTGTGCAAGAGCAGTTACTTTTTCACCTTTACAATATTCTTCTGGTAAATCAGGAAAATTAACGTTTATAACTTTGCCAAGAAAGTCCTTTGGTAGAGTCGTCACAGTTTCGATAATTTCTATAGATTTATTCACTATGAAATCTATGTTCTCACTATCATATGAAGCAACAGAAATAGCTACAGGAGGATATTTTAATTTTCTACCGCCTACAGCAGCTCCGACTGTTCCAGAATATATAACATCATTGCCAATATTGGCTCCATGATTTATCCCAGAAACAACCATATCAAATTCAAAGTCGACAATGCTTAATAGACCAAAATAAGTGCAATCTGCCGGTGAGCCATCAACTGAGTATATTTGGTCATCAACTTTTGTAATTTCAGTTTGCTTCAAAAAAGAAATTGCTGCACTCATCCCACTGCAATTTTTTTTAGGAGCTATTAACCAGACATCATGAGATTTTGAAAGTTGTTTATATAGTGCTTTAATATTTGGTGCATCATAACCATCATCATTTGTTAATAAAATCTTCATACAATTTCTCTTAAATTCACTATAGATTGAACGGATATTGCTTTATTTTTCCCGATAATGCCAACTTTTTCTGCAGTAGTTGCCTTTAAGCCAATTTTTGATTTTGGCAACCCTAGAATAATTGAAAGACTATCTAAAATATAATTTCTGTGAGGACTTATCTTTGGCGATTCACAAATAATAGTTGCATCAACATTATAAATTTCCATTTTTAAATCTTTAATTTTATTGAGACAGAAATCAATTATTACCTTACTATTTAATCCTCTATTTTGTTTGTCGGTATCTGGAAAAAAAATACCAATATCTCCAAGAGCTGAAGCACCAAGAATAGAATCAGCTATTGAATGCAAAAGAACATCACCATCAGAATGAGCCTCAATTTCATAATCACATTCAAGTAGATACCCTCCAATCAAAATGCCTTTACCTCTTTTATAGGTATGAAGGTCATAGCCCGAACCTGTTCTAGTAGAAAACTTTCTTAAAAGATCTAAGTCATCTTTATGAGTAATCTTTATATTTGAAGATCTCCCTCGAATTTTTGAAATCTTTGCATTAATTGAATCCATTGCAAAAGATTCATCTGGAACATTTATGCCGCTATCTAACAAAGCCTCTAGAGCAGACTTTAATTTAGTTAAATTTGAAATTTGAGGTGTTTGTACCAAATAAAATTTAGACTTTTCCTTTGTAATATCTTTTTCTTTAGAAATCTCTTTTAAGGAGTCAACCATTGGCATATAAAAAATTGAGCAATCACTTTTGGTTGAAAGAATTTCGTTATAAATATTAGAAATATCATCTTCAGTAACATTTGGTCTTGCAGCGTCATGAACGATAACAAAATCAAAACCTGAGACCTCTTTATTTTTTAAAGCATTTAAAACCGATTCTGCTCTTGATGAACCACCTTTAACTATTGTAATTTTTGAATCGCCATAAAAACTTTGTTTTTTGATGTATTCATCATTTGGAGCTACAGGAATCAAAATCTTTGATATTAAATTTGAATCAATAAAAGGTTGAATAGAATGTTCAATTACAGATTTACCATTAAGGTCTTGATATTGCTTTGGTATGTGAGAGTCAAATCTCTGTCCTATTCCAGCAGAAGGAACAATTGCTAATATATTATTCATTGTCTTTATCTTCCTCTTTAAATGAAATGAATTCCTCATTTGGATATGAAAGATTTAGTTTTTCTCTCGCAAAATTTTCAACATGATCATCAGACTTTTGAGCGTTATTAATTTCGAATTCTAAAATATCATTTTTATTTTTAAGATCATTATTTTGAATAACTAAATTATTATTTTCATTGATTAATAATTGTTTTTTTGAATAACTATTATTTCCAAAAAAAGTGCTATTAAATAAGATAATAGTAAGCATTAATAAAAGTGAAATTAGCAAATAAAAAAGTTTGTTCATTTAGACAATTCTAAATCAGGACACTCCTCTTCTATCCAAAGAAGTCTATTATATTTAGATACTCTATCTGAACGACAAGGTGCCCCAGTTTTAATTTGACCAGCACCAAGACCAACACACAGGTCTGAAATAGTGGTATCTTCAGTCTCACCAGATCGATGCGAAATTATGGATTTATAATTATTTGAATTTGCTAAATTTATAGTTTCAATGGTTTCTGTAATTGTTCCGATTTGATTAAATTTGATTAGAATTGCATTTCCAAGGCCTTTTTCAATACCTTCTTTAAAAATTTTCTTATTTGTAACAAATAAATCGTCTCCGACTAGCTGGCATTTAGATCCAATTTTTTCTGTCAGTATTTTCCATCCACTGTAATCATTTTCATCCATGCCGTCTTCAATTGAACTAATTGGATAGTTTTCGACCAGATCTTCCAGGTAGTCAGCAAATTCTCCTGGATTTAAGCTTCTACCCTCACCAGATAAATGATATTTACCATCTTTATAAAATTCGCTTGCTGCACAATCTAGCGCTAGTGTGATATCTTCACCAGCATTGAGATTAGACTTTTGTATAGACTCCAATATTAATTGAATTGCTTCTTCATTAGATTCAAGATTAGGAGCAAAGCCACCCTCATCTCCAACGGAAGTTGAAAGATTTCTTTCTTTCAAAATTGCTTTGAGGTTCCAATAAATTTCTGAAGACCATCTAATTGCTTCTTTAAAATCTTTAGCTCCTTTGGGTATTATCATGAATTCTTGAATATCAATATTATTGTCAGCATGTTCACCGCCATTTAGGATATTAAGCATAGGCATTGGCAGGTTTGGAGAAAGAATGTTGCCAGTAATATCAGTATAGATATATCCAAAATAACTATGGAGACTCTTATCAACTTCTTTTGCAGCAACCCTACAAATAGCCAAAGATACAGCCAGCACAGCATTTGCTCCTATATTCGACTTATCTTCAGTGCCATCAAGACTAATCAAATGCTCATCAATTTTTTTTTGATCTAATGGATTATGGCCTATCAAGGTTGGACTTATCACTTTATTAATATTGTCTACTGCCTTTTGAACACCTTTTCCCATGAAAGCTGTTTCACCATCTCTTAACTCCAATGCTTCCTTCGCACCAGTTGATGCTCCACTTGGAACCATGACGCCTGCAGTAAGATTATTATCTAGAGAAACTCTGCAAGCAACTGTTGGTAAACCGCGAGAGTCCAAGACCTGAATAGCTTGTATTGATTTTATTTTTGACATTTACTCTATGATATTTCAAGAGCTTCCTGACTCTTTATAAAATCATCTAATTGCTTAATTTGAGTTAAAAATGGTTCTATCATCTCAAGTTTTAGTGCGCAAGGACCATCACATTTTGCACTATCAGGATCTGGATGAGCTTCTAAAAACAAACCAGCAATACCTTGAGATATACCAGCTTTTGCAAGGCTTAAAAGATATTCTCTTCTACCACCAGCTGCATTTCCGAGACCTCCAGGAAGCTGAAGTGAATGAGTTACATCAAATATTGTAGGTCTTTTTAAACTTTTTAAAATTTGAAAATTTAAGGTATCAACAACTAGATTGTTATATCCAAAAGAATTACCTCTTTCGCATAATGTAATTTTATTATTGCCAACTGATTCACATTTTTCAATTATATTTCCCATCTCTGGAGCTGATAAAAATTGAGGTTTTTTAAATTGAATTATTGATTTGGTTTTAGCTGCAGCTTTCACTAAGTCTGTTTGACGTGCCAAAAAAGCTGGGATTTGAATAACTTCACAAACTTCACTTGCTGGCTCAGCTTGATTAGGTTCATGAATGTCAGTAATAGTAGGAATACTAAATTCATTTGATACTTCTTGTAGAATTTTCAAGCCGTCATCTAGGCCCGGTCCTCTAAAAGAATTTATTGAGCTTCTATTAGCTTTATCAAAAGACCCTTTAAAAATATAATTTATATTGTGCTTTTCTGAGACTGATTTAAATTTTTCTGCCACCATCATGGCAAGGTCTCTTGATTCAAGAACATTCATACCTCCCATCAAGGTCATAGATTGATCATTTCCTATTGAAAAATCTTTTAGCTTTAAATCATTCATAATTACTTTGTAATTGTACTCTTAATATAACTATTGAAGATAGGATGTCCATCTCTAGGATTTGATGTGAATTCTGGATGAAACTGGCAAGCTAAAAACCACTTATGGTCATCTATCTCTATCATTTCGACAAGCTTTCCATCTAATGAAGTTCCAACTAAGTTAAGCCCAGAGTTTACATATTGTTCGATATATTTTGGATTCACTTCATACCTATGTCTGTGTCTTTCAATAATTTCATCTTTTTTGTACATTTTATATGCGTTAGATGATTTTTTTAATTTACAAACCTGACCCCCCAACCTCATAGTTCCTCCTAGATCAGAGTTTTCATTTCTACGTTCTTTTTTTCCAGAAAAATCATTCCATTCAGTTATAAGTGCTATAACAGGATCTTTAGTTTCTGGATCAAATTCAGTACTGTTAGCGTCTTTTAATTTTAAAACATTCCGTGCATATTCTATCAAAGCCACTTGCATTCCAAGACATATGCCTAAATAAGGTATTTTTTTTACGCGAGCATATCTACAAGCTTCGATCATTCCCTCGATACCTCTATCTCCAAAACCACCCGGAACTAAAACAGCATCTGTCTTGGATAAAACTTTAGCTACATTTTTATTAGTAATTGTCTCTGCAAGAACAAAATTAATATTTACCTTAGTTTTATATTTAATTCCTGCATGTTCTAAAGCTTCGTTTATAGACTTATAAGAATCTTGTAATTCAGTATATTTACCAACAAAGGCAATATTTACTTCTTTTTCTGGCTCTAAACTTGCTTTTACAACCCTCTTCCAATCTGAAAGTTTAGGATTTTGAGATTTAATTTTTAACTTACTTAAAATGATTTCATCAACTTTTTGTTTATTTAATAATAAGGGAATTGAATAAACCGTTTTTACATCATGCATAGAAATTACATTATTTTGTTGGACAGAGCAAAAAAGTGCTATTTTTTTCTTTTCATCTTTTGGAAGTTCTTGTTCTGATCTACATATAAGGCAATCCGGGCTTATTCCTAGAGATCTAAGCTCTTTTACAGAATGTTGAGTAGGTTTTGTTTTTAATTCACCTGAGGCTTTTATATAAGGTACTAAGGTTAGGTGAACAAAGGCCCAAGAAGATGCCGGAAGTTCAAGCGCCATTTGTCTAATTGCTTCTACAAAAGGCTGACTTTCAATATCACCAACAGTTCCGCCAATCTCCACAATAGCTATATCTTTTCCTTGTCCTCCCTGCTTTATTCTTTTTTTAATTTCATTGGTGATATGAGGAATTACTTGAACAGTTCCTCCCAGATATTTTCCTTTACGTTCATTCCTAATTACTGTTTCATATACTTTTCCAGCAGTAAAATTATTTTTTTTTGATGCTTCAAATCTTACAAATCTTTCATAGTGCCCTAAGTCTAGATCGGTTTCGGTACCATCATTAGTTACAAATACTTCTCCATGCTGAAATGGACTCATAGTTCCAGGGTCAACGTTTATGTATGGATCAACCTTAATTAGTGAAACTGAAAGGCCTCTAGATTCTAGTAATGCACCCAAAGAAGCTGCTGCTATACCTTTACCAAGTGAAGAAACCACTCCTCCAGTTATAAAAATATACTTAGTATTTGCCATCATTTAATTGAATCATGATGGGATAACAGAATAACAGAATAAAATAAATAGTTAAATAATAATTTTAGAAATGACCAAATTAAACTAACTTTTTATAGGATCTTTTAACCCTTGACTTAATTCTAATCATTAAATCATATGATATTAGTTTGTTTGACGAAGCCATATTATTAATAGAGTGTTTTGGTGAAAAAAACACACACCAATCTTCAATTTTGCAATTTTTAATGTTCGTTACATCAACGGTAGTAACATCCATGCTAACCTTACCAAATACTTTAGCATCTTGATTGTTGACTTTTACAATAGTCCCATCATTTATATTATTAGGCAGTCCATCAGCATATCCCATATAAACGGTGGCAATTTTCATGTCTTTTGATGCGATTGCTCTTCCGTCGTAACCTACTTTTTCGCCTTTCTTAATATCTCTAATGTTAATAATTGGAGATCTTAGTGTCATGGCAGTCTTTAATTGACTATTTCCAATATATCCACCAAAAATACCTATACCGACTCTAACCCAATCAAATGACTTATCAGGAAAGTTTAAAATGCATCCTGTATTAGCAATACTTTTTAAAACTTCAGAATGTAATTTATTGGATAGCCTATCAAAGCGTTTAAACTGATTTTCATTAGATCGTTCACTGGGAACATTAGATGCTGAAAGATGAGACATTAAAGTAAATTTTTTCTCAGTCAAATAATTTTTATAGATATTCAAAAATTCTTCTTCTTCAAAACCAAGTCTGTTCATTCCAGTATTAATTTTGAACCATAAATTATTAAAATAATTATTCTTTTTTATAATCTCAAATTGATGTGAATTATGAACTACAAGATCTAATGAGTTCTCACATGCTTCTAAAAAATCTTCATTTGAATATACGCCCTGCATTAATAAAATTTTCTTTTTAGATAATTTACGTAATTCTATTGCTTCTTCGAGACGAACAACTCCATAACCATCAACTAAATCATCGATGTCTCTCACGATATTAGTAAGAATATGGCCATAGGCATCAGACTTTATAATTGCCATAAAATTGGATTTATCTTCTATTTGATTTTTTAATTCAAGGATATTGTCTCTTACTATAGATGGTTCTATTAAGAGTTCAGTCGATAGCCTACTCATTCATATGATTCGTAAAAACCATCGTTAGAGAAATTTTCAAAACGAGTATATTCTTTTAAGAAAGTAAGATTGATAGTGCCTATTGGGCCATTTCTTTGTTTTCCAATAATAATTTCAGCCTTGTTTCCTTGATCAGAATCTTCGTTATAAACTTCATCTCTGTATATGAATAATATTACATCAGCATCCTGCTCAATAGCTCCAGAGTCTCTAAGGTCCGCCATGATAGGCCTTTTATTTGGCCTTTGCTCAACTGCTCTGTTTAACTGAGATAAAGCTATAACAGGAACATTTAATTCTTTTGCTAGTGATTTTAATGATCTAGATATCTCAGAAATCTGATTTACTCTGTTTTCTGCAGAAGTTGGAAGTTGCATTAACTGTAAATAATCAACCACTATTAATGAAAGTCCATTTTCTTCTTGTCTTGCTAATCTTCTTGCCTTAGCTCTTAATTCCATAGGTGTTAATAAGGAGCTATCATCAATCCATAGCGGTAGATTTTTTAATCTTTCACCCTCTTGAAGAAGAAGTTTTAATTCGTTATCTTTCAACATTCCAGACCTAACATTTTGTTGATTTAATTTGCTCATACCAGATAACATTCTTGTTGTAAGTGACTCTCCAGGCATTTCTAAACTGAAGATTAAAACTGCTCCTCCTGAGTCTTCATCTAATAGAACATTTTCTGCTAAATTCATTGCTAAAGAAGTTTTACCCATACTTGGTCTTCCAGCAATAACAATTAAATCTCCGTTTTGAATACCTTGAAGTTTAGTATCAAGATCTTTAAATCCTGTTGAAGAACCTATAAGTCCACCTGATTTATTAGACAACTCATGAAGTCTATCCATTGTTGATGGTATTAAAGATTTCATCGATTTAAGACTTTCATTGTCTTGGCTAGCCTCATCATTCAAAGCAAATATCATACTTTCTGCTTGATCTAGCAGAGCTACTCCATCTTGTCCTTGAGGGTTTTTTATTAGCTCTGAAATTTCAGAATTAGTTTTCATTAATCTTCTTACGATTGACCTTTGTCTTATAATTTCAGCATAAGCTTCAAGATTTGCTGCAGATGGAGTTGATGTTGCTAGCTCTATTAAATAATCTTTGCCGCCAACTTTATTTAATGAATTTTTATTATCAAGCTTTTCAGATACTGTTATGGGATCAAGTGGTTTATTCTCCTCAATCAGCTCAGCCATTGATTGAAAGATAATTTGATGATCTTTGCCATCAAAATCATTATCTTTGATAACTTGTATAACAGTGTCAAATCGGTGAGTTTCGAGCATGAGACCGCCAAGTACAGCTTTCTCAGCTTCCCTAGCTTGCTCGTTTTGGTTTACAGATACTTCAGACATTGGAATATGATTTTTACATCATATTTTAAAATATACAACTACTCAGCTAATACTTTTACTGTTACTTCAGATGAAACTTCAGGATGAACACTTATAGTAATAGCATGATCACCAATTTCTTTGATTGGTCCGTCTGGTAATTGGACTTCACTTTTATCAATTTCAATATTAATAGCTTTAAAAGCATCTGAGATTTCTCTTGTTCCTACCGAGCCATATAAAGCACCCTCTTCAGTAACAGGAACAGTTATTTCACATACCGAGCCTTTAATCTCTTCAGATCTTGCTTCAGCGCGTGTAAGTTGATTAGCAGATGCAGCAGCAAGTTCATCTTTTTTTGCTTCTACATCGGCGATATTTTTATCGCTAGCAAACGCAGCTTTTTTTTGTGGTATTAAAAAATTCCTAGCATAACCAGAGTTTACTTCAACCACATCTCCAATTTCACCAAGCCTTTGTATTTTGTCTAAAAGTATTATTTTCATGATTCTATTGGTGCATATCCGTATATGGTAATAGTGCTAAAAACCTAGCAATCTTAATTGATTTGGTAATTTTTCTTTGATTTGCAGCAGATATTCCAGTTACTCTTGCTGGAATAATTTTTCCTGTTTCAGTTATAAACTGTTTAAGTACATCTATATCTTTATGATCAAATCTTATTGGTAACTCATATTTACTCATCTTATTCTTCTCCATCTTCATCAACTTTTTCAGGAGATGATTCTTCAGGTTCTTTATTTTGTTGATCTTCTTTTGGCTTGACAGCTTTTCTTTCCTTTTCTACTTCTATATCAACAGGCTCTGATTTTTTATTTTTTGATTCGGTAAAAAGACTTGAATCCTTGCCTTGATGCTCTTTAACAACTATGAATAAATGCCTAATAATGGATTCGTTATATTTAATCTTTGTTTCAAGTTCTATTAACTTCGACGGATTTCCCTCTAAATTAAATAAGATATAGTGGCCTTTATTATGATTATTAATTGAATATGCTAATTGTCTTCTTCCAACATCTTCAATTTTAGCAATACTGAAGGAATTATCAGAAAGTAATTTTTCAAAATCTTTTTTAAACTCACTAACCTTAGAAGATAGGTTAGGATTTAGAATAATGACTGCTTCGTACTTTTTCATTTGTTACCTTATGGTTAAAGATTTTTATCTAAATTGACAAAAACCAAGGAGAATGCATTCTAATAGAATTGATTTTCAGAATCAATACTCGCTTTTAACTATTTTTAGTAGCTTTGAAAGCCAGCTTTGATTCTGTTCTGATATTAATTCATCATTCATTTGCTTAAACCCGTGGTCAACAAGTCCAATTGAGGTTGCATATATTGGGTTTTGAAGGATACTTTCCATACCTGAAAATTTGTTTGGAATACCTAGTCTTACTGAAGTTTGAAATATTGATTCAGCTAGCTCAACAACACCCTCCATCTTTGATGTTCCGCCAGTAAATACAATTCCAGCAGAGATTTTATCTTCGAATCCATTTCTAGAAATTTCAGCACTAACTAATTCAAATAGTTCAGTGTATCTTGGTTGTATAATGTCGGCCAATGCTGTTCTTGATAGTTCTCTTGTTGGTCTTCCGCCAACTCCTGGAACCTCAATACTCTGATCATCTTTAGTGAATTCTGCAACAGCGCAACCATGTTTTTGCTTAATTTCCTCTGCTTGGGGAGTTGGAGTTCTTAGTGCTTGAGCTATGTCACTTGTAACTTGGTCGCCAGCAATTGGTATTACACCTGTAAAAACAATTGAACCAGAGTTAAAAATAGCAATATCTGTTGTTCCTCCTCCTATATCAACAAGACATACTCCAAGTTCTTTTTCATCTTCAGATAAGATTGAATGAGAGCTAGCTAACTGCTCTAAAACGAATCCGTCTACAGACAAACCACAATTTTTTATACACTTTTCAATATTTTTTATTGCGCTATTTGCACAAGTAACTAAGTGAACTTTTGCCTCTAATCTAACACCAGACATTCCAAGAGGGTCTAAACTAACTTCCTGATTATCTATAACATATTCTTGTGGAAGAACATGCAAAACATTTTGATCAGATGGAATTGAGACTGCTTGAGCAGAATCAATTACCCTATCAATATCATAAGGTGTCACTTCTTTGTCTTTTATGCCTACTGCACCTTGAGAGTTAAGGCTTTTTATATGATTTCCAGCAATACCAACGTATACAGAATTTATTTTTTCTTCAATCATAGATTGAGCTTGCTCAACGGCCTTTTTGATAGCATCAGTGGTAGCATCAATATTTACAACAACGCCTTTTTTGAGGCCGCTAGATGGATAAGCTCCTAATGAAACTATCTCAAGCTTATTCGAATCATTATATCTTCCAACAATACATACAACTTTGGAAGTACCAATATCTAATCCAACAATCATATTAGAATTTTTAGTATTATTTACCATAATTTAAAGCTACTCCGTCTTTGTACCTTAAATCTATCATACTAGGTATTTTTCTTTTATCGTACAAGTAATTTAAAGTATCTTTTAAGGATTTAAATTTATTATCATCAAGATCATTGCCAAGCTTAATGACATATCTATCGGTCTTGATAATCCATCCAGATGTGAAGTTAAAATTAATTTTTTTAATAATTAGGAGGTTCCTCATATTACTATTTTCTATTGATTTTATTAACTTAAACACTATTGCCATATCGTCAATTGGTCCAGTTACTATTATCAAATTTGAAAGAGTATTATCAAATTTAAATAGCTGTAATTTTTCATCGACATAAAATTCATTATTTAAAATAAATTGAGGTGTTCTATTTAAAATATTAAGTGTTGCTTTATTAGAAAAAGGAGTAAATTTTAAGGAATATCTAGCTATCCAATCCTGACTTTTTATTAACTCCTCTATATCTTGTTTTGATTTAGTATTTTTAATGTTGCTTATAAAAATATTCTGAGATTCAAAGACGAAGCCAGATTCAAAAATAATATCTATATTAAAATTCTTAGTCCAAGCATTAGAGCAAAAAATTATCAGTATTAACTTTATCTGAATAATATTAAAACGAAGCATCAACAATTTTTTGAACAACTTTATTATAGGATACACCAACTAGGCTTGCAGATTTGGGAACACAACTATGAGCTGTCATTCCTGGAACAGTATTTATTTCGATTATGTAAAAAATACCTTTTTTATTTTGAATGAAATCAATTCTGGCCCAACCAGAACAGTCCAATAAATTATATGCACTTAATGAAATAGCATTTATTTCTTTTAATTCATCATTCGATAACTTTGCTTTAGATAGCTTGGTATTGTTTGAAATATATTTTGCATCGTAATCATAAAATTCATTTTCGGTGATTATTTCTAAGGGAGGAAAAGATTCTCCATCTATAATAGTTACTGTTAATTCTTTTCCATCGATATACTCTTCAAATAAAAAATTTCTATTTGGATTGGAACATCTTTCATAAGCATCAATTAATTCTTTATCATTACTAATCTTAAAAATATCAGTGCTTGACCCATCTTCTTCTGGCTTAAGGAATAAATAATTAAAGGGCCTAAATCTGTCATACGATGATTTCTTCAGTCCATTTTTAGCAAGATTCCTATCAAAAAATACTTCAAGCCAGATTGGGGTATTGATTTTATTATCTTTTAGTATTTCTTTTGTTAGTTTTTTATTCCATGAATCTTTGCATGCTTTCGATTTGGAACCAGAATATACAATTTTTAAATCATCTAACTTTCTTTGAAGCTGGCCTCCTTCACCCTCATGACCATGCAATGCTATAAAGACAAAATCAAAAGTTTTTAGTTCGTAAAGATCTTTAAGATCATTAAAGTCTTTTAGAGTCGTCTCATAGCCCAGGTCGCACAAAGCTTTGTATACACCTTGACCGCTTTGTAATGAAATCTCCCTCTCTGAAGAAGAGCCACCACATATAACTATTACTTTCTTTACGCTTTCCATGTATCTTTTATTAATTCACATACACCTGAAACACTTCCAGCACCTTGAGTTATTAAAATGTCAAAATCCTTTTCAATGTTATCTAATAGATCAGTTACGTCATTGTGATTTTTAACATAGTAAATATCTTTGCGTCCCTCTTGCTTTATTGTTTCAACGATAGTTCTGGAATCAATTCCCTTAATTGGTTTTTCACTTGCAGAATAGATATCTAAAAGAATTAGAGAGTCGACTTTTTTAAGAACATTTACAAAATCATCAAATAATTGTGCAGTTCTTGAAAATCTATGTGGCTGAAAAATCATACAAACTTTTTTATCTGGAAACTCTTCCTTAGTAGCTCTTATATTTGCAAGAATTTCAATTGGATGATGTCCATAATCATCTATAAGAATTTTCTTTTTTTTATTAATTGAAAGTGAGTGTTTTTCGTATCTTCTACCAACTCCAGAAAACTCCTTAATGCCTGTTTTTATTGCTTTTATGGGCAAGCCCTCTTCAATACATACTGCTATTGAAGCTGCTGCATTAAAAACATTATGAATACCTGGTTGCCTAATATTGAAGGAATGAATTTTGTTTCTTTGATTGTCTTTTAGAATAAAATCTTGGTAACCGTTATAGTAGTTTGATTCGAGAATTTGAAAATCTGCTTTAGATGATTTGCCAAATGTAATTTGTCTTCTTGATATTCTTTTAGCAATTTTTCTTATATTTCTATCATCCCCATTAATTACCATATAGCCATAAAAAGGAACATTTTCTGAAAACATTACAAATGAATCCAAGAGATTTTCAAAATTATTATCATAATGGACTAAATGATCATCATCAATGTTGGTCAATACAGCTACATCGGGTTGAAGATGAGAAAAGGAACCATCACTCTCATCAGCCTCAGCAATTAAATAATTTCCTTTACCAAGATCTGAATTTTCATCAGTACTAAGTACTTTACCTCCTACGACATATGTTGGACTTAGCTTTGCTGCACTAAAAATTTTTGCAATCATGCTTGTAGTAGTGGTTTTTCCATGACTGCCAGCAATTGCAATACTCTCATAGCCTCTCATAATACTTCCAAGCATTTCTGCTCTAGGAATTATTGTTATTGAATTTTTTTTAGCTTCAACTATTTCAGAATTTTTATTATCAATTGCTGAAGAGACGACAATTAGATTAGCCCCTTTTATGTTCAATTTTGAATGCCCTATAAATACTTTTGCGCCATCCTTTTTAATTTTTGTTAATTCATATGAACCATTTAAATCAGAGCCAGATACTTTATATCCTTTTTTTAGAAGAACTCTTGCAATACCAATCATTCCAGCTCCACCAATGCCTACAAAATGTATATGCTTAATCTTTTTAAAAAAATTCATTTTTTATTTACTTATGTATTTAGTTACTTCATCAACGATTTTAGTTACGGCATTAATATGTTCTAAATTATTCTTTTCTTTCCATTTATTGTATGTTTTTTGTTTAATAATATCTGAAAGCTTTTTATTTAGAATCTCAAATTTATCTGATTGATTATGAATAATGCCCATTCCAATTCCTTCAATATGTTTAGCATTAAAAAATTGATGATTATCTATAGAAGATGGGAGTGGTATCATCAACATACCTCTGGACATGGAAGAAATCTCAGAAATACTTAAAGCTCCAGATCTAGTTATTACAAAATCTGCCCAATTGATAATGAATTGTGGATTATCATAAAATTCCTTAACTTCGGCATCCACTTTAATATGCCTATAAAGACTCTTTACTTGGTCAATTTTGCCTTTACCACATTGATGTTTAATTTTGAGATATTTATTAAATTCCTTAAAACACTTTGGAATATTTAAATTTATATATTCAGCTCCTTGGCTACCTCCAGTTACATAAATTCGTATTTCTTGTTCCGCTCTGATTTTGTTATCTGTATTTGAAGTAAAGACTGCTCTAATAGGATTTCCTGACACAAAAGTATTTTTAATATTTGAAATTGTTGGAAAAGCAATAAAATTTATTTTTGAAAATTTTGATAGCACCTTATTAGCAGATCCAATAACTGAATTTTGTTCATGAGTGAAAATAGGCTTCCCCATTATTAGAAAAGCAAATGCGGGCGGTAATGTAATAAATCCACCAAAACCTATCATCGCATCAATCCTTTCTTTTCTTAGAATTTGAATGGTTTTTAAAACGCTTAATGGTATTAATAAAAGTGTGCTTATTTTATTTAATATATTCTTACCTCTAAAGCCTGTCATAGATATTTGATAATAAGAAAATTTCTTACCTTTCAACGCATTTGTCTCTATTTCTGCTCCTGACCCCAAGAAAATAACTTGATGACCTCTTTTTATAAGTTCATCTCCAATCGCGATTGCAGGAAATACATGTCCACCTGTTTTTGCTGCAGATACTAATATTTTCATAAAACTATATTAATTTGTTTTCATTATTAATTCTCAGAACAATAGCAATTAAAGACATCATTACAATAATACTTGTTCCTCCATAACTAATAAAAGGAAGAGTTAGTCCTTTTGTTGGCAATAGTCCAATATTAACAGCGATATTAAATAAAGCCTGTATGGCTATAAGAATCATAATTCCAAATGAAGTATAACCTTGAAATAATCTACCTTTATTTAGAGAATCAAGTGCAACTTTAAGAATGCCAAAGAACAAAAGAGCAAACAATAATATTAAAAAAAGACCGCCTATGATTCCAAGTTCTTCGACAAGAATTGCGAATATAAAGTCTGTATGTGCCTCTGGAAGAAAAAAATTCTTTTGGAAGCTGTTTCCTATTCCTAAGCCTAGCCATCCGCCTTGTCCTATACTTATTAATGAATTAGATAGCTGATATCCACTTCCAAGAACAACCTCTTTATCAAAAGGGTCCATGTAAGCCATCATTCTAGCAATTCTCATAGGAGAACTAGATATCGCTACTACTCCTAATAGGCCTATAAGAATAGATAACAAACTAAATTGAAAAAAAGAAATGCCTGCATAAAACAATATTGCAACTACTAACAAACATATAATTGCTGTGGATCCCAGATCTGGTTGCCCCATTATCAAAACAGAAATTATAAAAAGTAAAAATAATGGTTTTAAGAAACTTCTTAGTGAGTTTATTTCAGATATTCTTCTTACAGAGTAACCAGAAATATAAAGAATCAAACTAAATTTACATATTTCAGATGGCTGAATATTAATTGGCCCTAATCTTATCCATCTAATACTTCCATTTACACTTGTTCCCACATCAGGAATGAATAGTGCCAAAAGTAATAATATGCTTATTAGCATAAATACCCAGTCTAATTTATATAGAAAATTTGAAGGTATTGAAAGAAAAAGCAGCATAACTATGAGGCCGATTGAGATAAAAAACATCTGTCTTGAGGCAAAGTGAAAAGGATTTCCAAAAATATCATCTGCAATATATATACTTGCTGAAGTAACCATTAGTAAACCCAATGACATTAAACTTATAAAAGGTATTAATATAAAAAGGTTATTGTATTTAGTTTCCATTTATTATCTCTTTAACTAAAAAGTTGAAGTGATTTCCTCTTTCTTCAAAGTTTTTATAGTCTTTGCCACTTGGATATCCAGGTGAAAAAAGAATATTTTTTTTATTTTTTAGATAAGTTAAAGCCCCTTCAAGGTCTTCGAAATCTAATTTTTTATTATGAGAAATGCAATTCTTGATGTCATCTTTATGTTTGCCAAAAATTATTACTTCATCTGGTCCATTAATCTTTATTTTTGTGAAACCTTCTTTGCTTGGATCGCCACACAAAACTAGCGAATAATTTCCAGCAAATAAGTCTTTAGCTTTTTTTATTGCATAGGCTAAAGAATCTGAGTTAGTAGATTTAGAGTCGTTGATAATCGAGCTTCTTATTTTTTGAAATCTAAAAGGAAGATCATTTAAGTGAATATTTTGTGGAACATCACCTGTTATCCACTCTTGTAATTTATATGGATCATTTTCATTTGAAAAATTTTTTGAACTCAGTATTTTTTCTTTTACTTTTTTATATTCTTCAAAGTTGCCATGATAGTCGATATGATCTGGGGATATATTTAATAAAATACCATAATCAAGTTTATTTTGATTCATCTTGTCTAGTTGATAGCTTGACAGCTCAATTATTGAATATTTCTTTCCATTATTGATTACGTCTAGCATTGGATTCCCAATATTACCAACTAAATTAACTGAGTGAGTTAGATTTATGATCTGAAACAAATGAAAACATGTAGTACTTTTTCTATTTGTTCCAGTAACTCCAATTTTAATAGACTCATCTTCAATAAAGAAAATATCTAGATCCGTCATGACCATGTTATTTTTTTTTAAATTCAAGAATTCAGCTTTAGGAATGCCTGGACTGCAATAAATAACATCATAAAGACCGAGATTAGGCTCACTAGAATATTCTGGGATATTCCTGTCATAAATATCGTAATTTTTTTTTGTTTTTTTTAAATACCTTTCAAATGATTTGCCTGTAATCCCATAACCGTAAATTAAGGATTTCATTGAAAGATTACCTTAATTTTAATGTCGCTAAAGCAATAAGAATCAATACAAGTGTTACTATCCAGAAGCGTACAATTATTTTGGGCTCGGGCCATCCTTTCAATTCATAGTGATGATGAATTGGTGCCATTAAAAAAACTCTTTTTCCTCTTGTTTTAAAAGAAATAACTTGTATTGCAACGCTCATTGTCTCAATTACAAAGACGCCAGCCATAATTGCAAATACAAGCTCATGTCGAAGCATTACTGCAATAATTCCAAGAATAGCACCTATCGTTAATGATCCAATATCGCCCATGAAAATCTCAGCAGGATATGTGTTGTACCAAAGAAATCCAATACCTGAACCTATCAAAGCTCCGCAAAAAACAATTAATTCTCCTGAGAGCTCTAGATGAGGAAGGTATAAATAATCAGCAATTATTTGGTTTCCCATGCTGTAAGCTATTAGACCTAAAGCACCAGCAATTAAGACCGAAGGTAAAATTGCCAATCCATCCAAGCCATCCGTAAGATTAACTGCATTTGAAGATCCAATTAGAACCAACATGCCAAATGAGATAAAAATGAATGGACTCATTGGAATAATTAAATCTTTAAAAAAAGGAACAATGAAAGAAGTTTCGGGAGTTGTTTCAGCAGAGTAGAATAAATAATACATTGTTATAAATGAAAAAAAAGTTTGTATAGCAATTTTTTGTTTTGATGAAAGGCCATCTGAACTTTTCATTTTAATTTTAATAAAATCATCCAGAAAACCTATAGATGCAAAGGCAAGTGTTACAAATAGAACAACCCAAATATATCTATTGCTTAAATCTGCCCATAATAAAGTAGAAATTACTAATGATGAAATTATTAACAACCCACCCATTGTTGGTGTGCCTGATTTCTTGTAATGAGATTTAGGACCATCTTTTCTAACATATTGTTCAAACTGCATGGATTTTAATAAATTTATTATTATTGGTCCCAAAAGAATTGATATTAAAAGAGCTGTTACTGTTCCGCCAAGTGTTCTCACGGTAAGATACCTCAGCACATCAAACCCAGGATCAATACTAACTAAAACTGTTCCTAAATATTCAAACATTTATAAATCTCTCCATCTTCATTCCTCTTGAGCCCTTAATTAGAATAACATCACTAGAATTGATATTGTCATTCAAAAACTTCTTCAATGATTTCTCACTATCAAAAAACTTTCCGTTATTACCAAAGCTTTCTACAGCATATTTTGTTAAATCTCCAAAACCAAGAAGAATGTCAATTTTTTTTGTAAGTGCATATTTTCCGATTTCAATGTGCATATTCCTTTTGAGTCTTCCTAGTTCGAGCATATCTCCAAGTAATAAAATTTTTCTTTTTGAAGATGTATTTAAAAGATCAATAGATCTTCTTACCGAATCTGGATTCGCATTATAAGTATCATCTATTAGCAAAGAATTATTTATCCATTTTAATTGCCTTTGTCTAATTGATAAATTTTGATTACTTTTTAAGCTAGTAAGAAATTTATCTACAGATGAATTTAAATAATTTAAAACAGCAAAGCTTGCTAAGATATTCAAAACATTATGCTCGCCTAACATAGAAGAATTTATTTTGATTTCAGAACCATATTTATCACTATAAATAGTAAATTTTAATTTGTTTAAGTCATAATCAATATCCACAGGATAGAAATCTGCACAGTCTTTAAGACCAAAAGTAATTATTTTGATATCTTTTCTGATATTTTTCCAAAATTTTAAATGGCTTTTATTATCAGAAGGAACAATAAGGCATCCATCTTTCTTAATATTTGATACTAATTCTGACTTGACGCTTAAGACACCCTGTATATTCTTAAGATTTTCAAGATGTGAGTTACCTATGCTTGTTATCACTCCAATATCTGGCTTTAGAAAAGAGCTCAAATAATGAATATCTTTTGGTTTTGCAGCCCCCATTTCAATAACAAGATTTTTTGATTTTGGATTAGCATTCATGATGCTTAAGGGCATTCCAATTTCATTATTAAAATTCTTAATAGTTCTGGAGCTTCTCTCTAAAGAATTAGAAATTATTCTCGTGGTGGTTGTCTTCCCGTTGCTTCCTGTGATACCAATAACGTTACCTTCATAATCTTTAATAATGTTTTTTGCTATTTTTTTTAAAGCTGTGAGTGAGTTATTGACGAAAATTACTTTAGTATTTTTTGAGTCTTTAAATTTTTTATTGTCCGTAATTACCAAACATGCGCCTTTTTTAAGAGCCTCATTAACATAATCATTCCCATTAAAAGAAGCACCTTTGATTGCGATAAACAAAGAATTCTTTTTTAAAGTTCGTGTATCAATAGATATAGATCTTATTTCAATATTCTTTTTAATTGGCTTTTGAAGAAATTTTGATAGTTGATTAGAATTACTTATAAATTTCATTGACTACCTCATAATCACTAAAATAAATAATTGAATTTTTTATCTCTTGGGTTTCTTCATGGCCCTTGCCAAGAATAACTAAACAATCATTGTCTTTTATTAATTCAGCTCCTTTCATAATTGCTACTTTTCTATCTTCTATTGCTGTTACTTTATTGTTATCGTTGCCTCTTATTGCATCTGATAAAATATCATTGAAATCTTCACTTCTTGAATTGTCGGAAGTAAATATTATTTCTCTGCCGTATTCTAAAGCTACTTGCAGCATTTCTGGTCTTTTAAGTTTATCCCTATCTCCACCACATCCAAAAACAATAACTAAGCTATCATAATAATCCTTGATACCTGACAAAAATATCCTAAAGCCATCAGGGTTA
>CABXTT010000011.1 GCA_902515155.1 uncultured SAR86 cluster bacterium
ACTTTAGGATTTAGATTTAAACCATGGATACATGACAAATCTATTGCAGATGGCCCTTCTATTTTAAAATATTTACATGAAACAGTAGACGAGCATTCGTTAAGGAAAAATATTTTATTAAATCATAAGGTTTCTTCAGCAAACTGGAACTCAAATGATTCAATTTGGGAACTAGAAATTGAAGATAAAGATGGATTAAAAAACATGACATGTAGTTTTTTGTTTCTGTGTGGTGGATATTACAGTTATTCAAAACCTCATATGCCAGATTTTAAAAACCAAGAGAGTTTTTCAGGTCAAATAATCCATCCACAGTTTTGGAATAATCAAATTGATTATGCAAACAAAAAAATTATAGTCATAGGAAGTGGAGCCACTGCAGTAACTATAGTTCCAGCCATAGCTGAAACAGCTGCGCATGTAACTATGCTTCAACGATCTCCAAGCTATGTTGTGTCTTGGCCTTCTGAAGATGCAAAAAATAAGTTTCTTAAAAAATTTCTTCCCATTAAACTTACATATTTTTTAGTTAGATGGAAAAATATTCTTTATCAAAGCTACATGTATTTCATGGCAAAAAATTATCCTGAAAAAATAAAAAATAGTATTCTTGATTTAATTAGAGATGAGTTAGGCTCAGATTACGATGTTGATAAACACTTCACACCTTCATACAAACCGTGGGATCAAAGAGTTTGTCTTGTGCCTGATAGTGACTTATTTAAAGCAATTAAACAAAAGAAGGCTTCTGTAGTGACAGATACTATTAAAGAATTTATTCCAGAAGGTATTATGCTTGATTCAGGTCAAAAAATTACAGCTGATATCATAATTACAGCAACAGGAATCGAGCTTAATTCATTAAATGATATTAATGTTACTATTGATAAAAATAAAGTAGATGCTCATTCAAGACTAACTTACAAAGGAATGATGCTGAGTGGTGTTCCTAATTTTGCTCTCTCATTCGGTTATGTAAATGCATCTTGGACATTAAGAGCAGACCTAACATGTGAATATGTTTGTAGGTTAATTAACTTAATGGATAAAAAGTGTATGGGATGCTGCGCGCCTATTGATGATGAAACTGCTTATGGTGATGATGATTTAATTGACTTTACTTCTGGATACTTTAAAAGAGGTCTTCATCATATGCCAAAGCAAGGCAATAAGGCTCCATGGAAAAATTATCAAAATTATTTAAAAGATATTTTTTCTGTTAGATTTTTTTCAATAATAGAACCTAATCTTAACTTTTATAATTCAAAGAAAAATACCAACTTAAAGAAACGTTTTTTAGGATAAGCTTTTATGCTTTATTAAAATTATCTATTTATAATGATCCTTATTATTATTTTTTCAGCAAGAAATTGCTTATCAAGTATTGAATCGGTGATAGATATAATAAATTTATCTAATTATTAGAGATACCTCTTCGCTTTCTTTCCAGCCATATTTAACTGACTTTGATGTAATGTGCTTCACTCCTTTTAAATCAATTGCATCAGAATATACTTTCCATACTCCACTATTTATTTTGTATCCAGTTGAAGCTAAGGGATTACTTGGATCATTATTTATTATTATTTTGTTATCTTTAATTTGAATTGTTGGTTTTTTAGTAAGTGGTTGATTTTGATTAGGCCAAAATTCATTTATTAAATCCATTTCTGGAATAGCGCCATTGTCATTATTAACTGTTACCCAATTATCTAATTCTGCTTCAAGCTCATTTAATATATTTTGATATTCTCTTTTCAGAGCCAAATTATTTATTTCAAAAGGATCATTTTCTAAATTATAAAGTTGCTTTAAAGGTATTGGTTTAAACCATTGTGATTGAACCTCATCAAGCTTTTCATTTTTATGAAATGATCTTAGCTCCTTCATTATTTTTAAATTTTCTCTAAAAGCTAATTTTTGTGCTCCTACTATTTCAGGCATATAATTTTTAATAAATTTAAAATTTTTACTTCTAATTGCTCTAAGTCTCCCTGGCATATCATCAAGGCGGTCTCTAGCTGCATATATGTATTTATTTTTTTTAGAGAGTAAAGATATTCCATCCATATAACTTGGTATATTAATTCCAACAATATCTAAAACTGTTGGAGCAATATCTATAAAACTTACTAGATCGGTTGAAATTGTATTCTTTGAAAATTGTGTAGCAAAATTGGTTTTTGACCAATTGACTATAAATGGTACTTTTATTCCAGTATCAAATAACTCTCTTTTGTATCTTGGTAAACCATCGCTGTGGTCTGAAGAAAATATAATTATTGTATTCTCGAGAAGACCATCTTTTTCTAGTTCATTAAGAATGTCTTTAAATTGTTTATCTAGTATAAATATATTGTTATACAATCTTGAGATATCTTTTCTAACTAAATCAGTATCAGGATAAAATGGCGGTATTAATACTTGTTCTGGGCTTATTGGAGCTTCATAATCTCTTTGAATTTTTTTTTGCATGGTCATTATAGGTAAATAAGCAAGACTGTCAGGAATGCCATAAAATAAACCACTTTCATGGGTAACTATAAGATTAATAATGCCAAAAAATGGTTGAGTTATATCTCTTTTCTTCCATCCATAAAGATCATTCTCATTATCCCAAATTGTAAAAGGTCCTGAACCAGGAAAAATTCCACTAAATTGATAATCTAATTTATCGTTAGTAAAAGTGTAATATCCAAATTTTCTTAAAATTTCTGGAAATGCTTTTATTTCTGGACTAGGAACTGCTAGATACGGTACATAACCTCCTGAAGAAGTTCTCATGTGCATGGAACCAATCGAAATCTGATTTTTTCCTGTTAAAAATGCTGATCTACTACAGGCACAAACACCAGCTGTTGCAAATGCATTTACATATGAAGTTCCAGACTTAACAAAATCATCAAGTGCAGGGGTAATTGAGACATTATCACCCAAAGCATTGATCCTTGGACCCATATCATCAGCCATAATTATTAATATGTTTGGTCTTTCAAGAGCAAATGAATTTACAGAAAAATTTATGAATATTATTAAAGCTAAAGTTCTAATCATTTGTGATGTAGATAAAGTTATTTTTATATCTTTAATGCTCAGTTCGATTGGCAGAAAAGTTAAGCAATATGGTATCCTTTTATTAGAAGAGTTTCCTTTTTTTTGGCTTACTTATTTATCATGATAGAAACAAAAACATTTTCACCAAATGGCTATAATAGCTTTGCTATACAAGCTTATCGTTTAGTGTTTGGTCGTATTTTACCACAGTCATTGTTTCGCGATAAAATACCTGCTGAAGTAGATCGCAAGGCAGTAAAGGGAAAGTTTGATTTAGAAATTGTTAGTCACTGTTGGGGTTATGCCAACATGTTAACCTATCAATTAAGTTCGTTTGTAAACTACCCACCAACAAAACTAAATTTAACTGTGACTGTTTTTTATGCTGAAGAAGATACCAAAACAAAGGCTACATTGGACTTCTTTAGTCAAATAACCTTGCCAAATATCACTTGGAATTTCCACCCACTTTCCAAAGGAAAGCTCTTTAGACGTGGCATAGGCCGAAATATGGCTGCGCGGTCAACAGAAGCTGACTGGATATGGTTTACAGATTGCGACATTGTCTTTTATAAGAACTGTTTAGACTCACTTGCCGATAGTTTACAAGGTGAGAAAGGTTCATTGTTTTTTCCTAAAGAAGAAAAAATCACTGAGATGTTAAAAGATGATGACCCATTATTGTTAAATGATGCCCAACCACAAGTTATCGATATAGAAACAGAAAATTTCAGTTTATACGAGCGTGATAAATCCCGCGATAAAGCACGCGGAGCATTTCAAATTGTTCATGGTGACGTTGCTCGTGCTATAGGTTATTGTGAAAAACTGTCAATATTCCAAACTGAATCTGACCGTTGGCGTAAAACCTATGAAGACACCGCCTTTCGCTGGCTACTTGGCACTGATGGCGAGCCTAAGCATATTGATGGTGTTTTTCATATTCGTCATGTTACAAAAGGACGTTATACTGAAAATTCTCAATTGTCTAAAGTGCGTAGTAATATCCGTTTAAGCCAAAAATAGATGGCATACATACAACAAAAAGCAGTTAAGTCCCACATCATGTTGTTTGATGCAGGCCATTTCCCTGTACTTGTCCCAAAAATGTTTACTGGTCAATATTGGAAGACACAAAATGCTATAACAGGACAGGCAATCGGCCGTGGCACCACCTACTTTTTTCAACATAACAAAATTGAATATGTGTTACGGCACTATCGTCGCGGTGGCTTGATTGGAAAAGTACTAAGTGATCAATATATTTATACAGGTATTGAAAAATCACGAGTATGGCAAGAATTTAAGCTACTACAGCACATGAAAAATATGGATTTAAATTGTCCAACTCCCATCGCTGCGATCTTGAAGAAGACAGGCTTATATTACCAAGCCGATATCATTCTAAAAAAAATTTCCAGCGCTAAAGACTTACATCATATTTTACTAGCAACCAGGTTAACCGCTGATGTATGGAAAAAAATTGGGCAAACCATTGCCAAATTTCATCATCATCAGATTTATCACCACGATTTAAATATCCACAACATTATGCTCGATATAGAAAACAAGGTTTGGCTAATTGATTTTGATAAATGCGGAATTAGACAAGGCGGTAATTGGAAAAACTCAAACATGGCGCGTTTAAGGCGATCGTTTGAAAAAGAAAAACGATTACGTAATATTTATTGGCAACTGGCCGATTGGCAAATACTAATATCTGCCTATAACGAAGCGGCAATGGCTAATTAAGTCGATATTTAATCTCAGTAAATATAAATAACTCCACATGGCGTATACGTGGCATAGATATTAAAGATTAAGTGTGGCTATGGATGTTGATGATTGAAAAGTGTCAACAGAACAACATCATTGTTTAAGGCTTAAAGCCTTCTATTAAGGCATATTAAATTATTCTTGCGTCCTCAATTCGATGGTGGAGCTATTGTTTCAAAACTGGAACCAACTAGTCCCCTTCTTCAAGAGATTAGACTATGTCCTTGAAGAATAGTTAGGCCATTGAGAACCTGAAACACCAATATATATGGCAGTGTTCGTGGTGATGGTATAAGAAATAGTTAGCATAATAAAATTATTTTAATTAATGGAGGCGCTTCCTCCCATGCCTGAATGAACTGAACAGTAATAATATAATGTTTGAGGAGTATCTATGCTTGGTGTAATAATTGTGATGCCATTACTTGTTGTATTTATACCTCTTATATATTCCTCACCTCCATCATGAGTGCCATTAACAGTTTCCGAAAACTTTAATGGATGTGCTTCTGGATAATTAAAAATATATGTTTTACCTAGCTCTAATGTTATAGATTTTTTTTGTTCTCCATCGATAACATACACATTGCCATCTCCATAAGAATTTGCTGCTACAGTAACTGAAATGGTTTCTGGAGATTTATTAGTTGGTACATCTCTTATTATATTTTTTTGAAGATCAACATATTCGGTTATTAAATCAAGATTATTTCTATCTAAATCTGTATCTATGTCATAAGCAGCATTAGCAATGGTGCCGCCTCCAATTAAAGGACCATTGATCCATTCATAAATCCCAAGATGTTCTTTCTCGAACCTATAATACATAGAAGGTTTATTATTTTGTATGGTAAAGTCCTTCATGTTTTTTGGAATTCCGGCATTATAAATTGATGTAACTTGAGTATCTGATGCAAGGCCACTCCATAAAGTTATATCATCAAGCATTTGATGTGTTCCGTTAACTGATATTGCTTCCCACTTTAGCTCTCTTGCATCATTAAATGCATTGCCTGTAGTTACTGACAATCCCCTATAATTATTGCCATGTTTTGCAATATCGATTGCTGATTCACCATTTACAAAGAACTCGCATTCTGTATTCGATACTAAACTTGGAACCTTGCAGCGCAATAAAACATGAGTCCAATGATGTAATGTTAATACATTATTTTTTGTCGATACTTGATACCTAAAATCAGATTCATAATCGTTTTGGTTATTTCTTAATGCAAGCTCATCTTTAATTTCAAAATATAATTCATTGTTTGGCCCTCTATACATCCAAAATCGTAAATCCTCCTGACCAGAGCCTTCTCCAGCAACATAAGCAACATTGTTTATCCCTCGTATGATCTCTGCACTCCTGTCAGGCACATATGGGCTGCTTCCTCTACAGTATCTTTCTAAACAATCTAATACATCTGGTCTTATCCAAAAAGATAAAGTCCAATTAATTTCATTTGTATTTCCAATTCTACTCATAGGAGTTGAATAGTAATTTCCAGTTATAGAATCACTATATGGGTGATATGGCTTATTCATCTCTTTTAAACTTAGCTCAATAGTTGGGCAATAAAGATAGTCATAAGTGGCATCATATCCAGCATCTCCTTGATCCTTATCAGAACAATACCAATCTGCATCAAAATTATATGTATAAGATTGTCCTGTGATTGGGTCAGCAAGACTGTAAGTTATTTGAGGAGCATAATATCTTCCTCCGTTAAAAGCATATTCGCTCCATATATCTTGAATATTAATATCTATATCTTTAGATGTTGTGTTTAATCCATCAAAAACTTCAATAGTTATCGAATATAAATTTTTTGATTCAAAATCAGGATAAGTTTTAAATGTAAGAGTTGAATCACTGAGGGTTAGTAAATCTGCGTCAGTGCCAACAATTGAATATGTCAAAGTATCGCCTTCTATATCTGATGCTATTATCTGCCCAATAGATTTTTGATTTTCCTCTGGAGAAAATTCATCTGTATCAATTACAGGAAATACATCATTTACATTTAGAATATTTACAGTGATGCTCTTAATAGCCGAATATATCCCATCTGAAACTTTCACATTAAATGTATATGAAGTAATGGTTTCATAATCAGGAGCAATAGCATCCTCAATTCCAAAAGATAATAATCCAGAATTTGAATCTAGTGATATGCACACATTTGAAGAACAGTTTGATGATGGAGCCGAAGCATCTAAACTAAATATAAGTGCGTCATTATCAGAATCACTGGCTGAAATAGCACCTATACTTAATTGATTTTCTTCAACACTAAAATCTACTGATGAAATAATTGGTGCATTATCATTAAGGTTATTAATTAAAATTGTAATATCTTTCGTTACAGTTATAGTTCCATCAGTTAGTGATAAAGTGACTGTATATGTACTTTTAGTTTCATAGTCTGGTGCTTCTTTAAAAGTTAAAACATTTTCACTTGAGAGATTAAAACTATCTGCATCAGTTCCGCCAAGTGTTAATGTCAAGTCATCTCCGTCGACATCTGATACAGAAACTGTAGTTACAGATATCTGATTCTCGTCCGCTTGCACAGTAGATGCTATGTCAATAGATGGCTCATCATTAACAGATTCAATGGTGATGCTTACTTCAGCAGTTGCAGTTTTGTCTCCTTGGGTAAGACTATAGGTAAATATATCACTTCCGTTGTAATCCGCATCAGGAGTGTAAGTAACAATATTATTATTTGTTGCTATTGTTCCATTCGATGGATTATTAATGCTCATTGAAAATGGCGATGTTTCTACATATGAATCATTTACAAGAATATTAATAGCTACATCCGTATCTTCTTGCGTGGTGGCTGAATCTGCTATTGCTTTAATATCAGGCGCTATTTTACTAGCATCAACATTTTGATCAGTAGCTATATAATTCAGAATATCTTCTGTGTAATTTGTGACGGTTACAGCTGAAGCTGAACCGTTAGCTATTGTTTGAATATCGGTTTGTAAAGTTGAGATACTAAAACGAATCACAGCTGTCGTTAAATTGTCTTCCGATTTAACTTCGATGACTGGCATTACCCCTGCCAAGGCTGCAATGGAGTTTGATTTAGCTGTTTCATCAACAGTGACTGATTTAGCTGCCACAATATTGTCAAAAACTTTAGTTACAAATGCTTTAGTTTCAATATCTACTCTAGTTTCAGTTTCGGTATATTCTTTTTCTATTTCTTCAGTTATTGCCTTAAAGTAATCTTGGGTAGTCTCAGTAGTTGTATTTAGGTTATTAGTTATATTTTGGAGGGTATAAGCAAGAACTGTTAGCTGATTACCCTTCTCATACAAGTAATCGTTAATACCACCATCACCTTTGTTAGCAACCGGATCAAAGGTGAAGACATCTATAGAGGCATCAATGCCTAATGCTACATTTACAGAAGAACTATCTGCCATGAATGCTGCAATAGATGTTACTGGAGTAACAGCTTTAAAGTCTGTATGGCCAGAAAGTTTGTGCGTGATTAATAAATTATCTAAAAGAGTTTGAGAATCTAAATCTGTTCCTCCGATTGATACAAGATTGCCGTTGGCATACTTGATCGTAAATTTACCATCATTATCTGAAGTGGTTGAACTCTCATTGGAATCAGCAACCCAATCATCATCTTCATCAATAAAAACATCAGCTCCAGAAATATAACCATCAACAACAACGCCATCAGTGTTTCTATATCCTTCAACAGTAACGGATGCTGAACCAGAACCGCCAGCTCCTGTGCAAGATAAGGTAAAAGAATTATCGCCAGCATTTGAAATCGTCACAGCCTCGCTTCCAGAAGTAGCTTTTGTTCCCGACCAAGCACCTGATGCTGAGCAAGAGGTTGCATTTGAAGTAGACCAAGTAAGAGTTGAAGTACTTTCAAGAAGAACTGAGTTTGGTTCGGCTGATAAATTAACTGTTGCAGCTGGAGTTGTTGGAGTTGTAGGTGTACTTCCACCGCCACCTCCACCACAGGAGACTATGAATGAAATACAACAAGTTATGGAGAGTAATTTTTTATTCAATTTAATTTAATTTAATTTAATTTAATTTAATTTAATTAACCCACCCTTATAGTGTCATAGTTATTTAGAGATAACAAAAAAAATAAGTTATCAAAAGTGATAGAAAAGTAATAGATAGAAAAATTGGAACCGCTAAATATATTTTACCTTATAGGATTATGCGAAGAAAAACATCTTCAAGCAAAAGATTGGTGGAGCTAGGCGGGATCGAACCGCCGACCTCTTGCGTGCCACGCAAGCGCTCTCCCATCTGAGCTATAGCCCCAAATTCAGTGATCTAGTATATGTTAATGACTAATATTATATAACTATATATTTCATAAAAAAAAAGAGGGCCTAAGCCCTCTTTTTTTAATATAACAAATATTAAAACTTAACAACTAAAGATGTAGTTATGTTTCTTCCAGTAAATGCTAAAGATCTCTCTGTTTGATAACGGCTCTCTGAACCATCATGATCAAGAGGATTATATACTCTAGCTGTAAATGTAATATTATCTCTCGGTGTCCAAGCAAATCCAAGAGTATCCATGAAGTAACCGTCATACTGAGTAATAGCCTGACCGTTAGCACCAATGTATCTATCAGCTCTTATATCTGTTTGTTGTTTATTAATATAACCACCATCTACAAAGTCCATTTTGTAATATGTGTAGTAATCATCATAAGCCCAAGCAATTGTTAGGTCATGCGTCCATTCAGGATCTGATGACCAACCAGTCTTATCAACTAGGTCTGCAGGATCTCCTGAGTCAGCTTGATTCCTTTTGTCTTGTTGCATACCTCTCCAAGCAACTGAGAAATTACCGTATTGAGTATCTTTATCCCAGTTTGCTCTGTATATGTATGTAGCAAAATCTATAATACCTGAATTTCCTGCACCAACTTCAAATGAATTGACTTGACCATCAACGTCTCTTGTAAAGCTACCACAGAAATTATTAGGATAAGAAGCCGCATCATAACAAGCCTCCATAAAATCTATAAGATCAAATGTTGTTACATAATCTGTTAATAAAATTTCAATATAATCTGCTGAGAAAGTAAAGTTACCATATGGTGCTAGGAAAGCATTATTAGGTGTATAAACGATACCAACAGAACTAGTATCACCAGCCTCATCAAGCAATCTTGGATTTCCACCAGAATAACCTTGAACAGTTCCACCAGCTACAAAACTTCTAAAGTCTGTTGTATCAATACCTGCAGCTGTACAGTTAGCTAGCCTATTTGCAGGGAAATCGCCGTCAGCAACATATCTTGTGTCACAAGGATCTAAAGCTTGTTGGAATGATGGATTTTTAGGTCCATATAAGTCACCAATATTTGGAGATTTAGTAGTAGTCTGCTCTGAAGCTCTTATTGCTACTTCATCTGTAACTCTCCAGAATAAACTTAATGCATCAACATCGTATGCGTTAGTTCTAAGTGTATTTGTATTCTCAAGTTCTCTGTAACCATAGTCGATACGAACATCTTGAGCAAAAGGCATATCTGAAATAATAGGAATAGAAAGCTCTATATATTCACTCTCAATTTCAAAAGAACCCACTGTACCCCTTGTTTGAGAACCTCTCATAGCAACACTAAGAAGAGCAAATTGATCTGCATCATATCTAGCATTCTCTTTTCTTTTATCAAAACCTACAACAAACTCTAATGGACCAGCAGGCAATTCATATGCAACACCTGAAATGGAGCCAAAAACAGATTTTTGATTTAATTTTGAGCCGTCATTGGCATAAGATGTAAAGTATTCCTTAGCATCTGCGTTGCCCGGATTATTAAAGCCCATTACGTTATAAGGACTACAATCACCAACTGATCCAAGACCAATACCACCAGCTAAGTATGAACCCCATGATTCATCATACCCAAACGCAGGAGTTGCAGGTAATTTATATGTTTCATCGTAGTTAAACCTACAATCTATTTCGCCAGTAGAAGGGTTGATACCATAGTCCATAGCAGCAGCAAATCTTGCTCCAACTACAAAGGGTGCTGTTCCTAAGATTCTAGTTTGACCCCAACTGTAACCAACTTCATAATTAAAATTCCTGTCAGCAACATCAAAATTACCAGTCATACCAGTTGAATAGAACTGTGTAGTACTTTCATTATTGAATCCGTCACCTCTCAAAGATGGTGAAAGATCAACGTGTAATTTTTGTAAATATGCAGGAGATGTCGCGCTGTATCCTAGACCTTCCATAATTGCTACAGAATTTGCAGTTAAGAATGGATCATCAGTAGTAATAGGTATACTTCCTGATAAAGTCCAACAGTTAGCAGCGGTTCCAGTACCGTCACCATTATATGTTGCGCCACCCCAAGGAGCTACATAACCTCCAGCATTACAATTGTCTCTATCAACATAACCGAACCAATAGTCACTGTAATGAGCAGATGATGATGAACCGTCATCTTCAGCATAAAAATTATTATTATAAACATCCATAAAGAATTGGTGATTTTCAGCAACATCATAAGTAACCATCATGCTTATGTTCTTTCTTTCAAAACCAGCTCTTAATATTTTATTATCTTGTATGTTGTATATGCTTGAACCTCTGGTGTAATAATTTCTACCATAAGGTACACCTGCGTCCATTGCGACCAAATCACCAGGACCACCGAATATGTACCATAAAGGCGCGGATCCACTTCCATTAAGGTTACCATTTAATGAATAACCAACAGCTCCAACCTCATTATCTCCAGCTGAGGTTAAAAGTCCTTCAACAGGGTTCGATACTAAATGTGCACACATATCTCCGTTTAGATCACCATAAGATCTGTAACCATTTGAATCCTGAAGACTTGCTCCTCTTGTAGATTCAAGAGTTTTTTCATATGTATGTCCTAAAGTTGCGAATATATCCTGATCTGCATCATTAGGATTCTCATAGAAGAAACCATCTGTACAGTTTTGAATTCTAGAATTTGCTTGATCGTAGAATACTTGACCTCTTTCTTCTACTTGAGCATTAAAAACAATATTTCCTCTACCATCAGCAAAGTTTCCACCAATTGTTAAGTTAAAACTTAAGTCGGTTTCCATTCCAGCATAATCAGATTGATTAAGAGTAAACTCTGCGCCTTCAAAGTCGTCTTTAAGTATGTAGTTAACAACACCTGCAATAGCGTCAGCACCATAAACAGCTGCTCCACCTACAGGTACAATTTCAATTCTATCGATTAATGCACTAGGGATGTTATTTAAATCAACAGCTAATCCTGAACCTGCTCCACCTGTAGGAGACTGAGAACCTACAAATCTTCTGCCGTTTACAAGAGTAACAGTCCTTGCAGAGTTTAAACCAAAGTTTGAAGCAACTTGTTGTCCAGCTCCTTGAGAGCTCTGATCACCAGATAAACTATTAACAGATGATACTTCAGGTAAATCAGTTAATGCCTGAGCTGCATTTGTGTAACCTCTAATTTTAAATTCGTCACCAGAAATTATAGTAACTGGTTGTGCCATATCCAACGCACTTCTAGCGATTCTAGAACCAGTTGTTACAACTTCTTCAACCGCTTCAGACTGTTCAGCCTGTCCAATTTCTGTTTCTACGACATCTTCAACATCTTGTGCAAAAGAAATGATTGAAAATCCCAATAGAATTCCATATAAGTAATTATTTTTCATAATTGTCCCCGTTATAAAAATATTGTCTCTACCACTTTCAGCAGATTTGGGGCGATTTTACGTGTGAAAAAGCGAATAATAGGAAAATAAGTATAAAACTTATATATATAAAAGTTATATATAATTGGATAGATACAAGTTTAAGTTAAAATATTTATATGTATCCTCTAAATCCTTTTAGGACCCTTATTTTGAATGCAAAAAAATTATCTTTACCAGATGCTTTTATTCTTTTTAAGTCATATATGCTTTTGAGTGAAGCTATTCCTTCATTTGTTGATACTGCAGAATTAAAATCACTATTAGATACTATCTTAATATCCTCATCTTCATATATACCAAAAGGATAGGCAAAACTGTGAACCTTAGTATTGAATTTTTTCTCTAGAACATCCTTGCAATTATTTATTTCGTCAAACTTTTCATTAAAGGTTAAATCCGGAAGGTATGGATGAGAAATTGTATGTCCTCCTAACTCAAAAACTCCCGAAAGTATCATTTCTTGTATTTGATCATCTGAAAGTTTTTTTTCTTTAGCTAAAATGCCTTTATTGTGCTTGGGGTTCTTCTTAATAGACCAATCATTATCATGTCTATCAACTACTAGATATAAAGTTGCACAAGCATTGTATTTTTTCAGCAAAGGATAGGCTTGGGTATAATTGTCTAAGTAGCCATCATCAAAGGTTATTGCAACAACCTTTTCAGAATTATCATATTCTTCTATCTCTGACATCTTAATAAATGTCCATCCATTATTCGAGAAGTATTCAAGATGTTGCTCGAACATATTTGGGGATACTCTAAGACCTGATTTTTTTGAATTGGCTAGTTGATCAGAAATCATGTGATACATCATGATTCTAGTTTCGTTTTTGTCTATTGACGGCGCCCACCAAGCATATTTAAGTGAAAATAATAAAACAAGAATGAAAAATATAAACGTAATGACAGTCATTGTGATGAATCTTTATAAAATTCTAACGTTTCCTTGCACATTAGTGAGGTTAAAAACTTGTTATTAGAGTTTATATCACAATTATTACCGTCTAAAATTTCTAAGGTTTTTTCGAATAGTTGTTTAGGCTTATTAGGATCTATTGCTCCAAAAGGATACAGTTCTTCAAGGATTTCTTTTACTCCGCCTCTATTGTAGCCAAGTGATGGTATTCCTAAAGATAAAGGTTCTAAAATACTTCTACCAAATGACTCTGGTTTATTTGAGGTGTTAAATACTACAGAAGATATTGAATAAATCTCTTTGATATCTTTTCTAAAATTTAAAAATATCACCTCATCGCTTATATCTAATCTGATTATTTTATCTTTTAAATGCTTGAGATATTTAACATGCTTATCTTTAACCTCACCTGCAATTAATATTTTAAAACGATGAGTAGAATTCTTTTTTAAGTCGTGGGCAAGATATAGTAATTTCTCAAAATCTTTTAAGGGTGAAATCCTCCCGGCTATAGTAAGCAATCTATATCCCTTCGTTTCAGGATAATCTCGATACCATTGTTCAACCCAATTAACAGATGGCTTGAATTCTGGATAATAATACAAATTATTAACTCCTCTATAAATTAACTTGATATTTTTTTCTGACTCTGTGACGTAGTTTTTTGTAATGTAATTCTTTGAAGCTTCAGACACAGCAATTATATTTTGTGGTTTTGTCATGACAGCACTATAAAAGTTTACTGAATGAAGACCGTGAACTGTTGAGATTAATTTTGGTCTTTTGTTTACAGGCATTCCCTTCCAAGCCATCCAAACAAGCCAAGCAGGCATTCTTGACCTTACATGCAAAATATCTGCATTCATTGAGAGAATCCATCTTCTTAATGGTCTAACTAATCTAAACGTAAAAAAATTTTTTTTATGGAGACTCCATTGATGATGAATAGATCCATCGCTGATTAAATCACTTACCAACCTTCCACCGGCAGAAACTACATGTGAATCATGACCGTCTTGAACTAAAGCACTGGCTATCTCTAAAACACCTTGCTCAACACCACCACTTTCAAGAGTAGGAACAAATTGAATAACTTTCATTGGAAAATTTTAACATTTAATTATAAAGACTATTTTCTAGATGAATGTTTCATGTAAATATTCATTAGTCTTATTGATACTTTAGAAAAAATTGAAAACAATTTTATCATCGTTGTAATTTTTAATCTTTTAAATTTTTTTATGATCATTAGGTGTAATTAAAATTTAAATTATTATAAATAAAAAAAGGGTTGTATGTGCAACCCTTTCATTGTTAAGTCTCTTAAACTTTTATAGATCCCATCTAAATCCAACAATCGTTTGCATTCCTAAATTAGAATGTAATACTAGTTTTTAAATTATTTAAAAAAGCATGTTTTTGAAAGATAAAAAAATCCTAATAACTGGTTTAGCTAATAAGTATTCCATCGCTGCTGGCATTGCTCATGCAATGCACCGCGAAGGAGCAAGTTTGGCATTTACCTATCAAAACGAAAGAATGCTTAAAAATTTAGCGCCCATTGCTAATGAACTTGGTTCTAGTATTTTAATTGAATGTGATGTTTCTTCTGATGATTCAATTAAAAAATCTTTTACACAACTAAAAAAACATTGGGATACTTTTGATGGCTTTGTCCATTCAATAGGTTTTGCACCCGCAGATCAGCTTCTAGGTGATTTTGTTGACGTCACAACCAGAGAGGGTTTCAAGATTGCTCACGATATAAGCTCTTATAGTTTTACTGCTTTAGCAAAAGCAGCTAAACCAATGCTAAATGATAGCTCTGCCCTGCTCACTTTGACTTACCTTGGAGCAATGCAAAGTCTACCTAATTACAATGTAATGGGTCTTGCAAAAGCTAGCCTTGAAGCTAATACCAGATTCTTAGCTGCATCATTGGGCTCAGATAATATAAGAGTAAATGCTATATCTGCTGGTCCAATTAAAACTTTGGCTGCCTCAGGGGTTAAGAATTTTAGAAAAATGCTTTCTCAACATTCTGAGAGAGCACCTTTGGGAAGAACAGTAACTTCAGAAGAAGTTGGTAATGTCGCTGCTTTTCTATGTTCTGATTATGCAAGTGGAATAACAGGAGAAATTACCTACGTTGATGCTGGTTTTAATACAGCTGCGATGCCGCTTAATGATAAAGGATAATGATTAAAGCTTTATATGAAAAATTAGTACTTCCAAAGCTATGTGACAAATGCTGCGGCACAAAACCAATTAATTATCAAAGAAATAAAGTTGTTCCTTTGGCAAAAGGAGTTGTTTTAGAAGTTGGAGTTGGCTCTGGCTTAAATATTCCTTTTTATAATAAAAATAATATAGAGAAAATTATTGGTCTTGATCCATCAGAAGAGTTAAATGTTTTAGCAAAAAAAGTAGCTGATGATAATGGAATACAGATTGATTTTCTCATAAATGGTGCTGAAGATATCATCTTGCCAGATAATTCTGTAGATACAATCTTAATAACTTACACTCTTTGCACAATACCTGATTTAAACAAATCAATGTCAGAGATGAAAAGAGTTCTAAAGTCAGATGGCAAGTTTATTTTTTGTGAGCACGGCATTGCTCCTGATAAAAATATTATTAATTGGCAAAGAAGAATTAATCCAATTTGGGGAATATTTTTTGGTGGCTGCAATATAAATAGAAATATACCTAAAATAATTTCTGACGGTGGATTTAATATTACTAATATAAATCAAATGTATCTTCCCAGTACGCCAAAAATTGTTGGTTATAATTATTGGGGTGAAGCCAATATATAAATCTTAAGATTAGGAGATAAAAAATGAATAGAAAAAAATATTCAAGTCAAACGAAAATATTTAGTTTCTTAATTTTATTTGCACTTGCAAGTAATTTATCTAGTGATATAGAAGATAATATTGCCCTTCATAAAGAACAGTTTTCTGAAGTAGCATTAAAGATTTGGGAATATGCTGAATTAGGTTATCAAGAAACTAAGAGCTCTAACTTGTTAGCTAGTGAGCTTGAAAAAGAAGGATTCAAAATAACCAAAGGGGTTGCTGGAATACCTACTGCTTTTGTAGCAGAATTTGGTTCGAGTGGTCCGGTGATTGGTATTTTAGGAGAATTTGATGCGCTTCCTGGACTAGCACAAACAAATTCACCGTTTAAAGAAGTAGCAATTAATGACAGCGGTGGTGGCCATGCATGCGGTCATCATTTATTTGGAGCTGCCTCAGCTTGGGCTGCGGTGTCTATTAAAGAATGGTTAGTTGAAAATGATATTGACGGAACTGTAAGGTTTTATGGCACTCCTGCAGAAGAAGGCGGGTCTGGAAAAGTTTATATGGTTCGTGAGGGTTTATTTGATGATGTAGATGTTGTACTTCATTGGCATCCTGATGATGTAAATTCGGCTAATCCAAAGACGTCAAACTCTAATAAATCTGCAAAGTTTACCTTTAAAGGGATATCTGCTCATGCTGCAGGCTCTCCAGAACTTGGTAGATCAGCTTTAGATGGTGTTGAAGCTATGAATATGATGGTCAATATGATGAGAGAACATATTCCACAGGAATCTAGAATGCATTATGTAATCACTAAGGGTGGCTTGGCTCCAAACGTAGTTCCTGATCTGGCAGAGGTTTATTATTATGTTAGGCATCCTGAAATGAAAGTAGTTGAAGAATTATTCCAAAGAGTCGTAAAAACTGCTGAAGGGGCTGCTAGAGGAACTGAAACTAAAATGACATATGAAGTAATGCATGGGAATTACTCATTACTACCAAATGACAGTATACAAAAACTTATGCACAAAAATCTTCAATCCTTTGGTGGAATTACTTATAACAAGACTGAAAATGAATACGCAAAAGAGATATATAAAACTTTTATTAAGCCTGACAAAGAAATAGGATCTCAAGAAACTGTTAAGGAGTATGAAAATAATCATTCATATGGCTCAACAGATGTTGGTGATGTTAGTTGGCTTGTGCCAACTGCCGGGGTTAGAACAGCCACATGGGTTCCAGGAACAGCAGCACATTCTTGGCAAGCTGTTGCTTCAGGAGGTATGTCCATTGGAATTAAAGGGACTGAATTAGCTGCTAAAACTATAGCTGCAACTGCTTTAGATATATATAAAAATCCTTCAATAGTTATTAGTGCTCAAAACGAGCTTCAAATGCGTGTTGGTGAAGACTTTAAATATAAAGCGTTGTTAGGTGACAGAAAACCACCTTTAAGTTACAGAGTTAATTAATTTTCTTGGCTTGAGACCGAAGCTCCAGGTCTTCGTAAATCAGCATACCCATAATTTACACCATTTATAATATGAATACTTTGTGTACTTCCCATAGTATGCTCAGGTGTCATTTTATGACCAATCCTTTTATTAATAATTCTTACAACATCGGAATTAACTGTCCTTTCATATAATATGCCCGTAGTCGGCCAGTCTTTATGAACTCTAGGTAACATTGTTGCTTGTCCAATATCTAAATCAAAATCAATAATACCTGTTATAACCCTTAAAATGGCTGCAGGTATTAAAGACCCACCTGGAGAGCCAGTTACCAACATTAACTCACCATCTTTATTAAAAATCATTGTTGGAGCCATAGTACTCATTGGATTTTTTCCTGGCTCAAACCTATTGCCGGTGCTTGCACCCCTGCCTCTTTCTTTTTTATCTCCATATCTATAAGCAAAATTATTCATTTGATTGTTCATTAATATTCCTGTGCCAGGTATAGTTACACCAGATCCAAATGAATAACCTAATGTATAGGTATTTGAAACAGCATTACCTTCATTATCAATTATTGAGTAATGGGTTGTATCCCTGCTTTCAGTAGTAAGCTCAAGCGGCTTTACAACAGTAGACTTTGTAGCTTTTTTTAAGTCTATAGTTTTAGCTAATTCTTTTGTTCTCTCTTTTGAAAGAAGTTGACTTACAGGTACATCAAAATAATCAGGATCACCAACAAAATGAGATCTATTATTGTGGCCTCTTCTCAAAGCTTCAGCTAATAAATGATAAGTTAGAGCTGAATCACTTTTAAATTTAGCTAAATCAAAATAACTCAAAATATTTAATGCAGTTAATAAGGTTATTCCTCCCCCCGAAGGCGGTCCTGAAGTAAATACCAAATTGTCACGATAAGACCCAATGATAGGCTCCCTTATCTGAGCTTCATAACTTTCAAAATCTTTCATAGTAAATAGGCCATTATTTTCATTCATAGCCATTATCATTGATTTAGCAATATCGCCTTTATAAAAACCATCTACACCTTCTGTAGCAATTATATTTAATGTTTTCTCAAGATCAGGCCTTTTAAAAATAGAGTTTTCTTTAACAGCTTCGCCATTTGGGAAATATATACTTAATGACTCAGGATCTTTTCTAAGCTGAGCTGTGTCCTCAATAGCCTTTTCTAAATCATAGGAAACTTTTATGCCATTTTTAGCTAGTCTTATTGCAGGAGCTAACACTTCTTCGAGAGTTAGCTTGCCAAAATTTTTATGTGCCTCCAAAAGTCCTGCTACGGTTCCTGGTATAGCGGGAGCCTTATATCCATATCTTGTCTTGTCATACATCTCATCCTTGAAGTCACTGGGTTTTATTTTTTTTCCTTTTAGTTCAAAAATAGAATCAATCGATGCATTTAAAGGAGACTTACTTCTATAATCAATATAAAAAATTTCATTTTTTTCTTTCATATATACAAGCATAAAACCTCCGCCGCCAAGATTGCCTGCTCTAGGTAAAGTAACAGCCAATGAGAAGCCAACTGCAACTGCAGCATCAACTGCATTACCGCCTTTATTAAGTATTTCTATTCCAATATCTGATGATAAGTGATTTTGTGTAACTACCATTCCTGATGAAGTGGTAACAGGATGATAAGGAGATAAATAATCAATATAGCTTTGTTGCGAAGAAGTTATGTTGCTAAATATTATTAAAAAAGTGAGCAAATAATATTTCATTAGAAAACCATAGGCGCCAAGTAATATGAAAATAAAGTTACTACAAGAATGCCAACTAAATTTAGAAAAAATCCAGCTCTCATCATAGTTGCAATAGTAAATTTACCAGAGCCATAAACTATCGCATTTGGAGGTGTTGCTACTGGAAGCATAAAGGCACAACTTGCTGCAAGACATACCGGTATAGTTAAAGAAACTGGCACCACACCAATTGCAATTGCCAGCGCGCCAATAACAGGAAGAAAAGTACTTGTTGTAGCAACATTACTGGTCATTTCAGTTAAAAAAATTATTAAGGTTGCTACGGCTAGTATTAAAATTATTGGTTCAACGTTTTGCAGAACAGTTAAGCCTTGTCCAATCCATATACCAAGACCAGAACTAGAAACTTGAGCTGCTAAAGATAGTCCGCCACCAAATAAAATTAATAAGCCCCATGGCAATTTAGTTGTCTTGTCCCACTCCATCAAATCAGAATTCTTATTTGAGGAAGACGGAATCATAAACAATAAAATAGCTACAATAATTGCGATGCCGGCATCCTCAAGACCTATACCAAAAAAATCTCTTACAACTCGGCTTGTCATCCACGCAATGACAGCAAATCCAAATATAAATGAAATTTTGATTTCATCTCTTGTTAATGGGCCAAGGTCGTCAAGCATTTGTGATAATTTTGACTTAGTTTCACCAGTAGCAATAAAGCTTGTTGGGAAGACAAATTTTGTAAGTATTAACCAGGCTGAAATTAACATAACCAAGGCTACAGGCACTCCTAGTTTCATCCAATTAAAAAAGTCTATCTCAATACCGTATTGCTCACTCATAAAAGTTACAAAAACAAGATTTGGTGCGGTGCCAATTATGGTCGACATACCTCCAATGGTTGCTGCATATGCAATACCTAACATTAATGCTGTATCAAAATATTTTTGCTGCTGATTTGATATATTTGGAATTGTGGTGGCAACAACCGTGCATACTGCCAAACCTATTGGCAGAAGCATTAGTGTTGTTGATGTATTCATGACAAACATACTTACTGATGCTGCAACAAGCATAAAACCACCAATAAGTTTTGAGCCGCTTGAACCAATTGAAATAATCATTTTAAGTGCCATTCTTTTGTGTAAACCTGAGCTTTCTATACCAAGTGCTAATATGAAGCCACCAAGAAATAAGTAGATATTTTTATTTGCATAAGGATTTGCAGAAACTTGAAAACTTGCAACATTTAACAAAGGAAACAAAGCTAAGGGGAGTAAAGAGGTAACGGCAACAGGAAGAGCTTCAGTCGCCCACCATATTGCCATCAAAACAAGTACAGCTAAAACAAACCAAGCTGCTTGACTGTCTACGAATTGAATACCTTTATTAGTTTCGAATGAAGATCCTTCAAGAGCAATTAAGCTTGAAGGTATCAGTTCAAATATCCCACAAATAACTATTATAGAAAAAGCTGCGATTCCAATAAAAAAACCTTTATTTTGATGTGCTTGCATGAATTTATTTTATAACAAAAAAGGGAGCTATAAACTCCCTTTTTAATTTATATTTATTTAAAGTTTCTTAGAATTTTTTATAAAACTCTACGTTATAGTTTCTCCCGAAATCTGTATGAAGGTCACCCCAATACATACTAAAAGTTTCGTCAGCAAGAGGCGCCCTAGCATCCTCAAGATTTTTAACCTGAAGTCTTACCCTAAAGTCATTATCAAATTTATATCCTAAGGTAAGATTTAACATCGTCATTTCATCAACAACCCACATTTCTCTAACACCATTGATAGTTTCAGTATGAGCAGATTCAAAGAATTCTCCCCACTGAGTTCCAGATAAGAAAACCTCATAAGGACCTTTTCTCCATGTCATCTTCATTGTGTACTTATCTTCAATTGAGCCGTTAAGACCTAATAAGTTATCTACACCTCTTACAGGAGCTAAACCTTCTAAAACACCTCCAGGCAGACCTGCATCACTTAATCTTCTGGCGTCTCCTCCAGCTCCTTGATTCTTAGTATCATAATGAACGTTTACAAACTTAAATCCAAAATCACCATAATTTGTATCAATAGAGTAAAGGATACTAGTATCCATACCCTCTATAAGTCTCGTGTCAGTATTTACATAAAAATCATTAACCTGTTGGACAAGACCTGCAGGGCAAAGAGTTGATGGCCATGCTATAGAGGTAGTACCATCAGACTCATATAGCTCGTTTGTAGCTGTAGGAAATCTGGTCACGTTTGGATTACCGGTACATTCTGTTACTCCACCTTCAGCTCTGATAAGAGCGTCTAATAAAACTGCATTAGTCATACCAAATACACCAACAGTATCTTCAGTTTCAATTGACCACTGATCGACAGTAATTATTAAATTATCGATTGGCTCAAAAACAATACCTATCGATTCATTCTCACCAAGCTCAGGTGTTAGTCCTTTGTTGCCTTCAGTAATTCTCTGCATAGAATAATTTTCTTGATCTACGCCACCAGCAGCTAATGCAAGAAGAGCATCATCTGTTGAAGCACTTCTTCCTAAGAAGCCTTCATTAACTAATATCATAGCCGGAGCTCTAAAAGTTTCAGATGTAGAATATCTAATTTTAACTTGATCTATTGGCTGCCATCCTATTGCAAATTTTCCTACTGTAGCATCTCCGTAATCATCTGAATCTTCATGTCTAATAGCTAACTGTGCATCAATAGTTTCATGCAGTGGTATGGCAAATTCTGTAAATAAAGAAGTTGTTGTTCTTGATCCACTTGAGTTTGGCGTTGCACTTGAATTAACTATGTCAGATATAATAGGGAAGGTTTCTCCAGTTTTTGGTCCAACTGGAACTGTATAAGTAACATCACCATTAATTCTAGGATCTCTATCGTCGCTATACTTATTTCTTCTAATTTCAAATCCAACCAACATGCCAACGGGACCTGCAGGGGCGTCAAATAATTCAGGAGTTGACGCTTTAAAATCCATCAAATATAAAGCTGTTGTGTTCCCTCTTACTATATCAATAGTGAATGAACTTTCATCATTACAGCTAGCTCCACAAAAGGGATTATATGCATCTGAAGTTGAAAGTGCTAAAGCTTCATTTAATAAAGTTAAAGACTGTCTTCCAGTATTATTTTGCTTAGATTTAGCTTGAGACATTAAGAAACCAGTATCCCAATCCCATTTACCTCTAGTGCCTCTGAATCCTTGTAAAAGTCTTATTGTGGTTCTGTGAGAATCATAGCCTCTTGGGGTATCAAACCTATGTCTTGCTTTAAAAATTCCGCCATAACCATTCTTAATTTCTCTGTCTACGAAACTTCTACCACTACTGTCCTTAAGTTGATTCATCCAGTAATTTGAAGTTGGAACAAACATAGGTTGTGTACAAGCACCAGTTGTAGCACATGTTCCTGCACCAAGTGTTGTACCACCATAAAGTTGTTGTGTAGCAAGTGAGTTATACATACCAATTTCAGAATAAGCTTCAACACCACTGTCTAATTCAGTATTTATAAAAACAAATAGATTTGTTCTTTCAAGATCAGGACGCATCCATCTTGTTGTATTGTATTGTGCCCTCAACGAAGAAGATGGATTGGTAGATGTGCTGTTATAAACACAATTTGATGAGCCATCATTACTTGAATAATCAAGACTAGAGCCTCCACATGGTCTTACATGCCAATATTCAGGTTTGCCACCTGTAGTTGATCCACTACTCCAAATACCCCATGGAGAAGCAGCGTTAGTATTTCTCCAAGAAGTATCATCCCAATCAGTTCCATCAAATTCACCTAAACCTGGAGATACTCTTGCATCTTGAGCTAACCATTTTGGATCTTCGTTTCCAGCTATTTTTTGTCTGTCGTATCTATCAAAATATAAAGATACATTTGTATTACCAAAATCCTTACCCCATTGAATGCTTAGCTTTGAATCTTCAGCATCATAAGCATCGTAGTAGCTATTTTTAAGTCTAACCCTTGCCCCTACAAAATCAGTTTTGAGAACGGTATTAACAACACCAGCCAGAGCATCAGCTCCGTAAATAGCAGATGCGCCATCTCTTAAGATTTCAACTCTATCAGCTCCGTTTACAGGGATCGCATTTGAGTTTGTAGTCATGACAGGCATTGAACCACCTAATATAGGTTCTGTTTGATATCCTGGTGATGTAATTAATCTTCTGCCGTTTAAAAGAGTTAATGTATTACCTGTTCCAATATCTCTTAAGTTAAAAGCACCAACGTCTCCCCTTGATGCATTATATCCACCGCTAAATTCGTTTTGGTTAAAAGTGTTTTGACCAAGTTCAGCAATGTTATCTAGTAGTTCATCACCTGAATCTATACCAAGAGCTTCAATGTCTTCTGATGAAATAACAGAAACCGGCAAGGCTCCAGTAATTTTTGCTCCTTTGATCTGTGATCCGACTACAACCACCTCTTCTACATCAGATGAAGCATCTTCTGCCTCTTGTGCAAAGATACTTGTTGATATAACCAACGGAAATATTAAGAATAGTTTTTTTAACATGTTTAATCCCCTAAATATATTTAAAAATACTTGTCTAGTATATCTCCAATAAAGTTTTAATGTCTAATAAAATTGTATTATTATATTAATATATACATAACCTGAGGTTATATATGCTCTCATCAAAACAGATTGAAATTTTCTATGAAGTATTCAAGCATTCGTCAATGACTGCTGCTGCAAATAAAATGGAAATATCTCAACCATCTGTTAGCAAAACACTTAGAAATATTGAAAAAAATCTTGGATTTAAACTCTTTCTTAGAAAAGGTAAAAAATTAATAGCTACCAGTGAAGCAGCTGAGCTTTTTGAACATGCATCAATAGTAACTAATCAGCTTAAAAACTTTAACTACATTGCTAATACATATAAGTCACGTTCATTAGATTTTATTAATATTGGGACAACCCCCTCTCTTGCTGAAACTTTAGTACCCAAAATAATTAAACAATATAATCTGTTTGATACTGGTGCTCGGTTTAATCTTATTAACTTAAATAGCATTGATCTTATCGAAGAAAGATATAAGCCTGATATAGATATAACTATTTGCTTTAATGCAAAAACAGTTCCAAATTCAAAAAATATTATCATTAAACATGGTAAACATTTTCTTGTGTCTCCAAAAAAATATAAATTAAGAAAAGAAATTTATTTAAAGGATATAGTCCATTTGCCTTATATTGAAATAACAAACCTTTTATCTCTTTATTCTGATGAAAGCATCATGAATTATTTTATAGATAATGAATTAGATATGAATTTTTATCTTAAATCAGACTCATATTCAGCAGCTTTATCTATCATTCAAGAGGGAATTGGAATATCTATTCTTGATGATAATACTATTTCAAAAGCTAATAATGATCTTGTAAATATATCTAATATTCTTGATACCGAATTTAAATATAACGTGAATGCTATTATGAAAAAAGATATTGGAAGCAACCAATGTAATAATTTTTTTAATTATTTGCTTGAACAAATTTAATTAAATCATTAATTCTTTTAATAACTTCTTCTTTTTCAAATAGAAACATAGTTAATCCTAGAGAAGGAGAATTAGTCGAGCCCGTAAGAGCAATCCTGATTGGTTGATTTACTTTGGGTACTGACAACTCTTTTTGGTTTCTGTATTCAGTAAGAGTATTATCAAGAGAACTCTCGCTCCATATCTCTAAATTACTAAGCTTGTCCTTGAGATCTGATAATATATCAGTTGAATTGCCGATGAACTTTTCAATAGCTTTCATATTAAAATTTGAAACATCCTGATAATAACATTCTAAGTTTGATGCGATTCCCTTCAAAGTATCAGCAGATGACCTCATAGATTCTATTAAAAGATCTGATTTTGGATGATTTTCTAACTCAATACCTATGTCTTTAAGATAGGGTCTCAAACAATCAGTAAAATTATTTATATCTAAATTTGACATATGCTGGGCATTTAAGTAATTCAACTTTGTAATATCAAAAATAGCTCCAGCCTTTTGCACTTCTGATATTTCAAACTCTTTAATTAAATCACTTAAATAAAATATTTCATTTTCGCCTTTTGACCACCCAAGCCTTGCTAGTGTATTCAATATTGCTGAATCGAGATAACCTTCTGCCTTATACTCCTCTAAGCTTGTCGCTGCATGCCTTTTAGAAAGTCTCTTTTTGTCTGCACCCAAAACTAGAGGTAAGTGAGCATACTCAAGATTAGTATAACCAAGTGCATTTTGAATATGCATTTGCCTTGGTGTATTGCTTAAATGGTCCTCTCCTCTTATCACAGTCGTTACACCTTGCTCGAAATCATCAACTACATTGCAAAGATGATATGTAGGACTTCCATCACTTCTTAAAATAATTAAATCATCTAACTCAGAGTTATTGAATACTACATCTCCCCTTACGAAGTCTTTTACAATAACCTCACCATCAAGAGGAGTTTTAAGTCTTAAGACAGTATTTTCAGATTTAGTAAGATTTTTATTTCTAGATCTTCCATCATACTGAGGCTTAAGACCTTTTGCTTGTTGTTCAGATCTCATTTGATCTAATTCCTCAACTGAACAATCACAATAATAAGCCTGGTCTGAATCAATTAATTTTTGTGCCGCAGCGGTATAAATATCGTTTCTTTCGGATTGATTTATAGGGTCTAAATCAGGGCTTAAGCCAATAGATCTTAAGCTATCAAGGATATTTTTTTCAAATTCCTTTGAAGACCTTTCTTTGTCTGTATCTTCGATTCTTACAAGAAAAAGTCCATCATTTTTTTTTGCATAAACGTAATTAAATAATGCAGTTCTAACGCCGCCAATATGGAGAGTTCCTGTTGGGCTTGGAGCAAATCTTGTAACTACTTTTTTCATTAGAACTTTCTCCAAATAGGTTCTATAGAGTTTCTTTCTTGCATATCTTTCAATTTAGCATCATGTTCATTTAGTTCATCTTTATTAGCAATAATTTTTGTTAAATGGAAATCCTCACTAGATAGTTTCATCTCAAGCTTATCTTCTTTTTCTTTTTGCTCATTGCTGGTAGGAGCAAACTCAAACTTACTTTGTCCACCTGTTAAGAACATATAAACATCAGCTAAAATATTTGCATCTAATAACGCACCATGGAATGTCCTGTCATATCCAGATATTTCATATCTACTAGCTAGAGCATCTAATGAATTTCTTTGACCAGGAAATTTATCCCTCGCTATAGATAGCGAATCTTCAATTTCACATATTTCTTCAAGTTTTGGATATTTAGAAGAGGCTAACTTAAGCTCATTATTTAAAAATCCAACATCAAAAGCCGCGTTATGTATAACGATGGTTGAGCCTTCTATGAATTCTAAAAATTCTTCAGCTATTTCTTCAAACGCTGGTTGGTCATTGAGGTCTTCGTTGGTTATTCCGTGGACTTTAGATGCTTCTTCATCGATAAGTCTTGATGGATTAAGATAGGTATGAAAGTGATCGGTTGATTTTTTTCTATCATTTAAAAGTACAGCACCTATTTCAATAACTCTATGTCCTTGTTGAACCTCAAGTCCTGTAGTTTCAGTATCTAAAATGATGTATTTATTTGCCATAGTCTTGTTAGAGGGAGTCTATACCCTTGTTTGCAAGTTGATCTGCTATTTCATTCTTTTCATGGCCAGTGTGCCCTTTTACCCAATGCCATCTTACATCATGTTTACTTACCAATTGATCAAGTTCTATCCATAGCTCTTTGTTTTTTACATTCTTTTTTGAAGAGTTTTTCCAATTGTTTATCTTCCAGTTCTCAATCCACTCTGTAATTCCTTGCATTACATATTTAGAATCGGTTGTTAAATTTACAATGCATGCCTCATTAAGAATTTTTAATCCTTCTATTGCAGCTTGCAGCTCCATTTGATTGTTAGTGGTTTTTTTATTTCCACCACAGTATTCTTTACTTACGTCTCCGTATTCAACTAAAGCACCCCAGCCACCAATTCCTGGATTGCCTCTGCAGGCTCCGTCAGTATAAATATTTACTGTTTTCATAAAATTAATTTAAAATTTGCATATAATTTATATAAAACCACTCAAGGCTATTATCAATAATTATATTTGGTTACTTACAACTAATGAAGGGTCAAAAAGAATTAAGAAATAGAAGTACCTATAATAAATGAAAGAAATTAGCTATAAAAGATAAACAATGAAAATGAAAATTTCTTTAATATTTGCTTTTACCTTTTTAGTTATATCAAGTTGTCAGGTTACAAGCTCATTATCTGAACCAGTTCGTGAAACTCAATTAGAGTCTATTACTGTTGAAGAAAATGTATCTGAAGAAGAAATTACACACATTGAACCAATTCCTGAGAATGTTTGGGAATATATGATTACAAAATCCTCTTTAAATAAAAATGTAATCATTAACGAGCAAACTCTTATCTTTATGAATAATCATATAAAAGATTTAGATAAATTTAATAGTTACTTAAATAAATCCTACTACTTTATTTATTACGTTATTCAGGAATTAGAAGCAGCTGATCTGCCAGTTGAACTTGCCTTGATACCCTTTATTGAGAGCAATTATGATCCTTTTTCTATCTCACCTTCTGGGGCGGTTGGCCTCTGGCAGTTCATGCCAAGAACAGGAAGATTGTTTGATCTTGAAAAGTCCTGGTGGAGTGAAGATAGGCATGATCCTTTTAGATCAACTCATGCTGCAATAGGATACTTTAAATATCTATTTGAAAGATTTGATAATGATATATACCTTGCACTTGCTGCTTATAATGCAGGTCCTACATATTTAGACAAACAGATAAGAAAAAACAAAAGAAAAGGCCTAGAAACAGATTTTTGGTCTCTAAATCTAAACGATCAAGTTACTAATTACATACCCAAATATGTTGCCATAAGAGAGTTGGTGTTCAACTCAGAAAAGTATGGAATTACTTTACCAAAAGTACCATTTGAATCTGTAGTTAAAAAGATTGAAATTCCTGGACAAGTTGAAATACTTACTCTTAGTGAATATCTAGAAATTAAACCGGAACTAATCTATAAATTAAATGCTGGTTATACAAAATGGGCATCAGCGCCAAAAGATAAGAGTATTTTTTATGTTCCCATTGAAAAAACTTATTTACTAGAAAGCCCAGATAGTCCTTTTGAAGGAGTCAATCAAATAAATTGGATTTCGCATATTGTAGTCTCAGGAGATAGTCTTTGGAGCTTAGCTTCAAAATATGATACTGAAGTAAATATTATTAAAGAAATAAATTATATTGAAACTAGTCTCTTATCAATCAATGACACTCTTTTGATACCATTGAGTAAAACCAAAATGAATAATTTTATACCTTATGAAATGCATATTGTTTCTGAAGGAGATACTCTTTGGGATATATCTAAAAAATATAATATAGAAATAAGTGATCTCATTAGAATGAATTCATTAAATGAAAATTCATACTTACAGCTTGGTCAGCAATTAACAATAGGTAATAAAAATATTCACAGGAATATTGAATCAAAAAAAAGAACCATACTCTATTCTGTAAAACAGGGTGACAATTTATACAAAATATCAGATTTATTTGACGTTACCGTTCAAAGCATAAAAGAAATTAATAATTTTAAAAATTCTGATTTAATGCCAGGACAAATAATTAAAATAGCAATTCGGGCTTTTTAATTATCAGTTGTTTTTGGATCAAGAGCGTCTCTTAACCCATCTCCAAAGAAATTTAATGCAAATAAAGTGATTGTAAATGTAATGCCTGGATATATCAGAAGCCAGCTATATTCTTCCATTGATTCAACACCGTCTTTAATTAAGGTTCCCCAACTACTCATAGGTGGTTGAATACCCAATCCAAGAAAACTTAAGAAGCCTTCTAAAAGCATTACTTGAGGAATAGTTAAAGTGGCATATACGGCGATCGGGCCTAGGATATTTGGTAGCAAATGTTTTCTAAACATTGAAAAATTACTTACTCCCATTGCTTTTGCTGCCATGACAAATTCTTGGTTTTTTAGTCCTATAACTTGACCTCTAACTATCCTTGCCATTGTTAACCATTCAACAGCTCCAATAGCTCCAAAAAGTAACCAAAGATTTCTTCCAAAAATTACCATCAATAGAATGATAAAAATAATAAAAGGTAATCCATATAAAACATCAACGATTCTCATCATAATAGAATCAACTCTGCCGCCAGCATAGCCAGCGATAATCCCCCATGAAACTCCAATTACCAGTGCAACTCCAGTTGCAACAAAACCAACTAAAAGTGAAATTCTTGCGCCATATAAAATTCTACTTAATAGATCTCTTCCAAGAACATCAGTTCCAAGTATATGAGCAGCTGATGGAGGTGATGCACCTAGATTTAAATCTTGAAATGAATAAGAATAAGGGGCTATGTATGGAGCTAAAGCTGCGCAGAGAATTAAAATTACTAATATAAAAGCTCCAAACATTGCAGCTTTATTTCTTGTTAGTCTATAAATTGCATCAGACCATAAAGAGGAATTACTACTCATTAAACATCCCTAGATCGAGGATTAAGCCACATTGCTGCTAAATCCGATAAAAGATTAAAGAAAACTATCATTGCTGAGAAGAAAATAGTTGTTCCTAATATCATCGTATAGTCTCTATTAAATGCTGCTTCAACATAAAATCTACCTAAGCCCGGAATCTGAAATATTGTTTCAACAACAAAAGAACCAGCTAAAAGTCCAGCTATTGCAGGTCCAAGAAATGAAACAACTGGAATTAATCCGCCTTGCATGGCATGTTTAATAACAACATTTCTTTCAGATAACCCTTTGGATCGAGCTGTTCTAATAAAATCTTGATTTAAAACTTCAAGCATGCCACCTCTACTTAATCTGGCAATATATGCTGCATAGGCGAAACCAAGTGTTATTGATGGCAAAAGTTTATCTCCGGGTAATTGACCCCAACCAGAAACAGGTAAAAGTTCTAAATTTATTCCAAATATTAAAACTAAAAGAGGTCCCATTAAAAAAGTAGGCACACAGATACCAATCATTGCAATTGCCATAGGAATAAAATCTAGATATGTATTTCTTTTTAAAGCAGCCAAAACGCCAGATGATACTCCAATTAAAAGAGCAATTAATATTGAATAAAATGCTAATTCAAATGTTATAGGAAGTCCTGTAGCTATCATTTCAGAGACAGATCTTCCAGGAAAACGAAAAGAAGGACCAAAATCTCCTTGAATAATTCCAGACATATAGTCTACATATTGCTCCCATTCGGTAGCATTTAAGTTATATGCTTCGTTTAAATTTTTAAGCACTTGAGGAGAAACTGCTTTATCAGCATCAAAAGGCCCACCTGGAGCTAATTTAACAAGAAAAAATGTGAGACTAGCAACAGCTAACAAAACAGGTATCGCCATTAATACCCTTTTGATAAAAATGCTTAACATCTAAATTTATTCTCTTTCTAAATAAATGAATTTAGGATGATGATGATCGAGGATGTGAGGATTGTATCCTTTTACATCTGAAGATAATTGATATGACCTTACATATGTGTAAAGAGGTATTACAGGCATATTATCGATAAGGATTCTTTCAGCTTGCTTGAGCAACTCATATCTTTGTTCTTGATCAGTAGTTTTATTGGCTGTTTCTATAAGTGAATCATATTCAAAGTCTTCCCATCCTGTTTTATTATTCCCCCTGTTTGGTCGCATTAAATCCAAAAATGTATTGGGATCTTCATAATCGCCTATCCATCCTGCTCTTGAAACTTGAAAATCTCCAACCATTTCTCTGCTTAAATAGACTTTCCAATCTTGATTAACTAATTCAACTTCAATACCAAGATTTTGTTGCCACATTTGCTGAACAGCTAATGCTATTTTTCTGTGATCTTCATTGGTGTTAAAGAGTATTTCAAGTTTTGGAAAAGGATTTTCATCAGAATATCCAGCATCTGTTAATAGTTGCTTTGCAAGCTCAGGGTCAAATGGAATTGTTGTATCGGGTTGATACCCATTAGAGCCAGGAGGTGTGAAAGAATATGCAGGAATTTGTCCACATTTTGTAACTTTTTCAACCAATAATTTTTTGTCTATAGCATACGCTAATGCTTTTCTAACCTTAGTATCTTTTAAGGCTGGGTTTTCAGTATTTAGACGATAGAAATATTGACCCATATAGGGATCAATCCTTAAGTCAGGATTCTTTTCTTCAATATATATTGGACATTTTTGTGATGGAAGAGTAGATGTGACGTGAAGCTGTCCAGCTCTAAACATTCTATCCTCTGTCATAACATTTGATACAGGATAAAAATGAATTTGATTTAATCTTACCACTGTTGCATCCCAATACATTGGATTTTTTTCAACAACAATTTTATTATTGAGCTCCCAAGATTTTAAATTAAAAGGGCCATTACAAACAAAATTTCCTGGTCTAGTCCATTGTCCATTTCTATCATCAATTGAGCCATGTTTTAAAACTGTCTCTTTGTGAACAGGCCAAGTACTGTAGTGACTTAAAAGACCAAGAAAGAAAGGTGTTGGAGCTTTTAAATTTATCTTTAATGTGAATTTATCAACCGCTTTTACACCAACATCATCGAAGTTATCTGTTAATCCATTGTGATATTCGTATGCTCCTTCAAGATAGTACAACATATCTGGGTACTGGGAACCAAGACTGGCTGTAAGAATCCTTTTCCATGACCATACAAAATCCTCGGCTGTAACCGAATCTCCATTTGACCACATGCCATTGTTACGAAGATTAAAGATATATTCTCTACCATCATCACTTACTGTCCATGATTGAGCAGCTCCCGGTAAATTTCCATCACCAAAAGCATTTGGTATTGTTAAGCCCTCGCATAAAGAAATTAAAATATGATGCTCAGGAACTCCAGTAACTATGTGAGGATCAATTCCTTGAGGTTCAGAGCCATTTCCAAAATGAAAAACCTGATCTTCTAGTCCACTATCAACAGGAGTTACACTTGAAGAACAGCTTGTTAAAAATAGAAATGACAAACACAATATAAATAATTTTTTCATTTTAAAATACGAGATTGGTTAAGTTTACTCTTGCATTATTAAACACATCATCATTAATGATTTCAGACATTTTACTTGACAGCCTTTCTTCAGAAAAACTTTCGTATTGATCTAGAAGAACTTCAATTGATTCTTCTGTTGGACTATTGATATTTACAAGATCTAAAATATAGCTATCGCCATTTCTAGCACTCAATGAAATTGAATTTCCTTTTTTTTGCTTAAATACCTCTTCTAATATTTCTTGTGGCATTAATGATGAATATCTATTTACTTCTATAAAAGAATCTTTGGATATAAAGTTGTAGGCAGATATAAATGAATCAAGGCTATTGTTAGACTTTGCCATTTCAATTTCAGATATTAATAGATTTTGTTTTTCGATGGCTTTCGATTTAGATAGCATTTCACTAACTTCAATAGTTATGCTTTCAAAGTCATTAAGAGCGGATTCTTGAATTTCACTTAGGGCAATTATAATAATGGAGTCATCCAACTCTAATATTGTAGGAACTTCAATCTCAGAGTTAGGATTAAATATAAATTCTTTAATTCTAGAGTCCTGTTCGTAAAAATTAAAATTGTTTACAGAGTACATTTCTGAATCTAAAACATCTTGCTCTACAGCATTTGCAATAGACTCGATTGAGTTACTAGAGGATATCATTTCATCTAATATACCCGCATCATCAGTCATAAGTGCTAATGATTCGGTATCTATCAAATCACCAATAATATCTTTTTTCATGTCTTCCATTGAAAGAGTCTCAGCTTCATTAAATTCTGTAATTTTGAGAATATGTAAAGTATCCTCTAATTCAACAATTGAGCTTATGTCATTTAAATTAAGGTTTGTTATTGCATCTGCAAATTCAGCAGGAAAAATATCACTAGCAAAATATTCTAGATCACCGCCAGAAGCCTTGGACGCTTCGTCATCAGTATAAATGGACGCTAATTCAGAAAAATCTTCTCCAGAGAGCAATTTTAATTCAATTTCTTGAATCGCATCGAAAGCTTCTGAAGAGGAATCATATTTAGCTTTGTCAATCATAATATGAGAAAACCTTATTTGGGTTCTCTCATCTGCTTTAGACAAGTACTCTGAATAAGCGCTCTCTAGATAACCTTCTGGAACAACAACTTTTTCTTCATAATTTTTAGGGCTTAAGGTTAAATATTTAAATGATCTTTTCTCTTCTGAATAAAATAAGACCTGATTTGAATTGTAAAATTCTTCAAGTTCCTCATCAGTATTTATAATATTTCTTTCTAAGGCATCGGAATCAATCTTAACAAAATTAACATCAACAGTTTGTTCAAGTAAGTAAGCTATGTCTAAAGCTTCCTTATCAGTAGAAAAATTTAGTGAAGCTAAAGAGGCTCTATACAATTCAATGGCTTTTAAATCAGTCATAAGATCAATGTAACCATCTTTAGTCTGTCCATTAGAATTAACTTGAGCTTCATAAATATTTTCATCAAAAACACCATCAAGTTGAAATAAAGGATTTTTAATAATATCTTTTTTGGCCTCTCTTCTTGTATTTTCATTAACAAAACCTAAAGATCTTGCTTCGGATAATAGAACTTTTTGGACAATTAATTCTTGCTTTATTTGATCGAATTGCATTTCTTCATCTAAAAGATTGAAGTCAAATTCTTCTCCATAAATATTTTTAAATCTTTGAATCGTAATATTTTGAGCAACATTTAAATCAGCCTCAGATACATCTTCGCCGTTAATTGTTCCCAGCGAACCTCCAAATACAGTCCCCAATGATGAGGTGCCTAGAAAAACAAATGGTAATGCACATGCTGCAATAACAATAAAGAGTCTTGGTCCAGTTAAGAAATTTCTGAGTGATTCCATCATAGTGGTGACATTATAAATAAAAAAAGGGTGCGCGAGCACCCTTTTTTAAAGTTAAAAAATTCTTAGCTGTTTTTAACCTTATCTTTAAGGCCTTTACCAGCTTTAAAACCTGGAACTTTAGAAGCAGCAATATGCATTGATGCACCAGTTTGAGGATTTCTACCCTCTCTAGCAGCTCTATGTCTTACTGAAAATGTTCCAAAACCAACAAGTGATACTGAATCACCGTTACCTAAAGCATCACCGATACCTCCTAAAACTGCATCAACAGCTCTGCCTGCTGAAGCTTTAGAAATATCTGCGTCACCTGCTACTGCATCAATCAAATCTGATTTATTCATATTAAATACTCCTCTGTGTAATTTTATTTATATAAATACCCTTCTATCAAAAGCTTTTTGTGGCTAAAAGTCAAGTAAATAAAGGCTTTTTAGTGTGCTTGTTTATTTTCAGGTTTTGTTCTTGTGCTCTTAGTATTTTTTGTTTTTTCATTAGGAGCACTCTTTGAACTTGGAATAGGTTCTTTAACTAATGCTGAAGATATTACTTCATCAATCCACTCAACTGGAATTATATTTAGAGACTTGGTGATCTGATCAGGTATCTCTTGCAGATCAGCCTCGTTTTCTTTAGGTATTATTACGTTTTTAATGCCGCCTCTTTTTGCAGCTAATAATTTTTCTTTTAGGCCACCAATTTTTAATATTTGACCACGTAAAGTTATCTCACCTGTCATAGCCGTATCTGCCCTAACAGGTATACCAGTAAATACAGATATCAATGATATTGCCATTGCCCCACCAGCGCTTGGTCCGTCTTTTGGTGTTGCTCCTTCAGGAACATGAATATGAACATCATGCTTTTCGTAAAAATCAGATTTAATTCCTAGAGAATTTGCTCTTGATCTAACAACAGTTAAAGCTGCCTGAATTGACTCTTGCATAACGTCCCCGAGAGATCCAGTCTTGATAATTCTGCCTTTGCCTTCTATATGAGATGCTTCAATTGTAAGGAGTTCTCCCCCAACTTCTGTCCATGCTAGACCAGTAACTTGTCCGATTGCATTATCTTTTTCTGCTATTCCATATTTGAATTTTTTAACCCCTGAAAATTTTTCTAAATTTTTATTAGTTATTACAGTCGGCTTGGTTAGACTTTTCTTTGCGAGCAATCTCTCTTTTACAACTTTTCTAAGTATTTTTGCTAATTGTCTTTCAAGGCCTCTCACACCAGCTTCTCTTGTGTAATATCTAATTAATGACAAAATTACCTCTTTATTAAAATTAATTTCTTTTTCTTTAATTCCGTTTCGTTCCATTTGTTTTGGTAATAAATACTTTGAAGCAATATTTAATTTTTCATCTTCAATGTAACCAGGTATTCTTATTATTTCCATTCTATCCAGCAACGGTGTTGGTATATTTAAACTATTAGCAGTACAAACAAACATTACTTCAGAGAGATCGTAATCAACTTCAAGGTAGTGATCACTAAAGGTATTATTCTGTTCCGGGTCCAGTACTTCTAATAAAGCAGAAGCTGGATCGCCTCTGTGATCCATGCCTATTTTATCAATCTCATCAAGCAGGAAAAGTGGATTCTTTACTCCCACTTTTGAAAGTTTTTGTATTATCTTTCCTGGCATAGATCCAATATATGTTCTTCGATGTCCTCTAATCTCAGACTCATCTCTCACCCCGCCCAGAGACATTCTGACAAATTTTCTGTTTGTAGCTCTAGCAATGGATTCTCCAAGTGAGGTTTTTCCTACTCCAGGAGGACCAACTAAACATAAGACAGGTGCTTTCATTGACTTGACTCTTTTTTGGACAGCTAAATATTCAATAATCCTTTCTTTAACTTCTTCTAAACCATAATGATCTTCTTCTAAAATATCTAAGGAAGCTTGTATATCTGTTTTTACTTTAGATTTCTTTTTCCAAGGAACATCAACCAAACAATCTAGATATGATCTAACAACAGATGCTTCTGCTGATGACGGTGACATGTGCTTAAACTTAGCTAATTCACTTTTAGCTTTTTTCAATGCATCTTTTGGCATGCCCACTGATTTTATTTTTTCTTCTAGGGCCTCAAGTTCGTCACCCTCTTCACCGATCTCTCCTAATTCTTTTTGTGCTGCCTTGATTTGCTCATTAAGATAATACTCTCTCTGAGATTTTTCCATTTGCTTCTTAACTCTTTCTCTAATTTTTTTCTCAACATCAACAACATCAAGTTGAGATTCTATAAACATTAAAACTTTTTCAGCTCTATCTTTCAGATCAGGTATTTCTAAAATTTCTTGTTTCTTTGATGTTTCAATAGGCAGGTGACCTGTTATGGTATCTATCAGCCTTGAAAGATTATCCAAAGAATCGACAGTAGAAACTATTTCAGGTGGGATTCTTTTTGTTATTCCAATGTAATCTTCAAACTTTGCTTTAATAAATCTAACAAGATTAGATGCATCTGCTTCTTTTAATGGTATGTCTTCAATATTTATTACTCTTGCAACATCATATCCATCTTTTTCAATTAATTTTTCAATAGAGCATCTTTTGTATCCCTCAACAAGAACTTTCATTGTTCCATCTGGAAGCTTAATTAATTGAAGGAGATTACTTATTGATGCACTTTTATATAAGTCATCAAATTGTGGATCTTCAATTGCTGGATCTGTTTGACTTACAAGAACAAGTTTTTTATTAGAAGACATTGCTACATTTAAAGCTTCAACAGATTTTGATCTTCCAACAAAAAGAGTTGTAACTATTCCAGGAAATACTACAACATCTCTAAGTGGAATTAACGGGAGGTCTGATTTTACTTCTTTCATAAACTAAATATAGGGATAGTTATGAAAATATCAATTAGCTGATGATGATTTTTTTGAAGTGGTTTTTAATAATTTAATTGGTTCAGATTTGGATATGACAGTGTTTTCATCAATTATTACTTTTTCAAGATCTGTATTTGGTAGTCCAAACATAGTTTCCATGAGAAGATCTTCCATTATTGAACGAAGACCACGGGCTCCTGTTTTCCTTTTAATAGCTTGTTTTGCTATTTCTACCAATGCCTCATCTCTAAATGTCAATTCAACATCGTCAATATCAAATAAATGTTTATATTGGTTAACTAATGCATTCTTTGGTTCTTTTAAAATTCTTACAAGTGCATGTTCGTCTAATTCATGAAGATTTGATATTACAGGAAGTCTTCCAACAAATTCAGGTATTAAGCCATATTTAACAAGATCTTCTGGCTCTAAGTCGTCGATATTGTTTGTGATGGGGAGGACATTAGATTTTTTACTGACCTCAGCTTTAAATCCAATACCAATATTACTATTTCTATTATTTATTACTTTATCTAAACCCGAGAATGCTCCACCACATATAAATAATATGTTCGATGTATCTATTTGAATAAACTCTTGTTGAGGATGTTTCCTGCCACCTTGTGGTGGAATTGATGCAACTGTTCCCTCAATTAATTTCAGTAAAGCTTGCTGAACTCCTTCTCCAGAAACATCTCTTGTAATTGATGGATTGTCTGACTTCCTTGCAATTTTATCAATTTCATCAATATAAACTATTCCTAATTGAGCTCTTTCTGGATCATAATCAGACTTTTGTAATAATTTCTGAATAATATTCTCTACGTCCTCTCCAACATAACCAGCCTCAGTTAATGTTGTAGCGTCCGCTATTGTAAAAGGAACATTTAAGATTTTAGCTAAAGTCTGAGCTAATAAAGTTTTACCGCTTCCGGTTGGGCCAAGTAAAAGAACATTGCTCTTTTGCAGCTCAACAGCATCTTTAGAATTGTTTTTTCTTAATCTTTTATAGTGATTGTAAACAGCAACGGACAGAACTTTTTTTGCTTTTTCTTGACCGATTACATATTCATCAAGTTTATTAAATATTTCTACTGGAGATGGTAATTCTTCAACCGATACATCTTCTTCACTTTTAATTTCTTCTTCAATTATATCGTTACAAAGATCAACACATTCGTTACAAATATATACACTAGGTCCGGCAATTAGTTTTTTAACATCATCTTGAACTTTTCCACAA
>CABXTT010000012.1 GCA_902515155.1 uncultured SAR86 cluster bacterium
CAAATGGCATGAAGAGGGAATGCTATTTAATAAGCAAAATGTATTTGATGATTTTGCCTATGCAGCTAAATTTCTCCATAGTAAAAATATAGGATCACCAAATTCAACCGCTATTCAAGGAGGATCTAATGGCGGCTTGTTGGTAGCAGCGACTATGCTACAAAATCCAGATTTATTCAAAGTTGCTATTCCACAGGTGGGCGTTCTTGATATGCTTAGATTTCATAAATTTACCATTGGCTGGGCATGGGAAAGTGATTATGGCTCTCCAGATAAAAAAGACGAATTCGAGAATCTATTAGCGTATTCACCTCTTCATAATATTAAAAAAGATGAGTGTTACCCAACGACTCTTGTTACAACTTCAGAACGTGACGATCGCGTAGTGCCTTCTCACTCTTTTAAATTTACTGCAAAACTCCAAGAGTATCAGGGATGCAATAATCCAATATTAATTAGAACTGAAATGAGAGCAGGTCATGGTGCGGGAACGCCTAGAGAGAAAAGAATTAATCAAATAGCTGAAATTTACGGATATGCTTTATCGGTGATAAATGGTATTTAATTCTTACTGAATATCTAATAATTCTATATCGAAGATTAAAATAGAGTTAGATGGGATACCAGGCCTTACCTCATCTCCGTAAGCCATGCTCGGATCGATAAATACCCTCCATTCGTCTCCCTTCTTCATCAAAGAAATAATTTTTTGGCAGCCTGTAATTAGTCCAGATAATTGAACAGTCAACGGCTCATTAGTATCAACAGAGCTCCAGAAAACTGTTCCGTCTGTGAGAGTTCCGTGAAAATGAGCAGTTATCGTGTCTGTTAATTTAGGTGATTCTGAATTTTTATCACCGCTACTCAAAACTATATATTGAAGCCCAGGTTCAACCTCGTTAACTTCAGCATTTTTAATATTATCAATAAAGAATTGCATGTTAGCTATCTGTTTAACGTTAAGACTATCTTGATTACAAGCAAATAAAAATAATAGGCATGATAATTGAAGTACTTTGTTCATTTTTACGTCTTAATTTTAAGGAATTTTCTCTTACCAACTTGGTAAATAGCTTCAGATCCTTTCTGAATCTCTAACTTTGGATTCTCAACCTTAACAGAATCTATCTTAACTCCGCCTTGTTTTATTAATCTCATTGCTTCGGAGGTGCTTGAAGTCATATCAGCGTTTTTGAGCAAATTCACTAAAGGAATTGATGTTGTATCTAATTTCAATGAAAAAGTAGGAATGTCATCTGGCATTTGACCTTTTTGAAACCTTTTTAAAAAAGCCTCTTTACATTTCTTACCATCGCCCTCTTTGTGAAATCTGTCTACAAGCTCTTCGGCTAATATAAATTTAATATCCCTAGGGTTTTTCCCAGAATCTGCTTCCTTTTGTAAATTTTTTATTTCTTTATCTGAAATAAAACTTAATAATTCAAACCATCGCCACATTAAAGTATCTGAGATTGACATTATCTTTCCAAACATATCATTTGGCTCTTCATCAATGGCAATAAAGTTATCAAGAGACTTGGACATTTTATTGGTCCCATCTAAACCCTCTAAAATTGGAACAGTTATAACAACTTGAGGCTCTTGGTCATATGTTCTTTGAAGCTCTCTTCCAACTAGTAAATTAAATTTTTGATCAGTTCCTCCACATTCAACATCAGCCTCTAAAGCAACTGAGTCGTATCCTTGAACTAATGGATATAAAAATTCATGGACTGCTATGCTTTGATTAGCGCTATAACGTTTATTAAAGTCGTCTCTCTCTAGCATTCTTGCAACATTATATTTAGAGGCCAGAGATATCATTCCAGCTGCTCCTAACTTATTGCACCACTCTGAGTTAAATTTAACCTCAGTCAGTTCTTTTTTAAGAATTTTAAAAACTTGCTTCTCATAAGTTTTAGCATTTAATGTTAATTCTTTAGAACTTAAAGTAGGTCTCGTTTTATTTTTGCCAGAAGGATCTCCTATTTGACCCGTGAAATCTCCTATTAAAAATATAACTTTGTGCCCAAGATCCTGGAAATGCCTTAGTTTGTTTAAAAGTACAGTATGTCCAAAGTGAAGATCAGGAGCGGTTGGGTCGAATCCAGCTTTTATAATTAGCTGCTTACCAGATTTTAATTTCTTTTTTAAATCAGATTCTGTAAGAATTTCATCCGTGCCGCGTTTAATTAATGCAAGTGCTTCTTTCATATGACTATCATAGTATTTTTAATCAATTAATAAAAACAGTAAGTTGCTAGTTATTACTTTAGGATTAAAATATTGTATATGGCCTTATCAAAGAATAAATTTCTTTCTGAAACTTCAATTGTTTCTGGTCTTTTAAAAGATTCAACTTTCCTCGATGATCCGTCCATCTCAAGCAATGCAAAGAAGATAATAGATTCTTGCAGAGATCAAAAAAGTGAAAGAACTAAATTAGATGCTTTTTTAAGTGAGTACGGTCTGGATAATCAAGAAGGGGTAGCCCTGATGTGCATGGCTGAGTCTATTCTTAGAATTCCAGATAGTAAAACAAGAGACTTAATTATTTCTGAAAAGCTTTCAGAAGGCAGATGGATAGATCATTTAAATAAAGCAGATAGTCTATTTGTAAATGCTTCAACATGGGGCCTGCTTCTTGCCGGCAAGGTAATAACAACGCCATCTGAGTGGTCAAAAAACCCTAATAGCTTTTTAAATAAAATGATTTCTAAATCTGGAGAGTTCCCTATTAGAAATGCAGTCGTTGCTGCAATGCATATATTAAGCCAAGAATTTGTAATGGGTAGAGATTTTGATGACATCAAAAAGATAAGAGACATTGAAAATAACATTTACTCATTTGATATGCTCGGAGAGGCTGCTAGAAATGCTGATCAGGCAGATACTTATTATCAATCATATAAAAATGCTATTGATGAGGTTGGAAAGATTAATCAATCAAAAAATACATTAAATGGTGTTTCAATAAAGATATCAGCTCTTTTCCCTAATTATGAAATGAGAAAATTTAATGAGATTAAGTCAATTCTTGTTCCTAAGTTAATAGAATTAACTGAATATGCTATAGATAAGAATGTTGAAATTACTATTGACGCTGAAGAGCAAGATCGACTTGGTGTCAGTCTTGAGATAATAAAAAAAATGGCACTTTCACAAAAGATACAAGACTGGCCAGGATTCGGAATTGCCCTACAAGCATATGGCAAGAGAGCACCTTTTGTAATTGATTGGTTGAGTGATCTATTAAAAAGCAGAGGCTCTATGCACTTAAGGTTAGTTAAAGGAGCCTACTGGGATTATGAAATAAAACACGCTCAGGTTTTTGGATATGAAAATTATTCAGTCTTCACTAAAAAATCTGTTACTGATCTTTCTTATTTGTCTTGTGCAAAAAAAATCTTTGAAATAAATTCTATCTATCCAAAATTTGCCACACATAATGCTCATACTATCTCTGCCATACATCATTTGGGTGGCGATAGAGATTATGAGTTTCAAAGACTTTTTGGAATGGGAGAGTTGTTGTATAAATGTGCAGATAACGTTCTCAATCATCAAAAGAAAACATCCATATATGCTCCAATAGGAAAATATAAAGATCTTCTGCCCTATCTTGTAAGAAGATTGCTTGAAAACGGAGCTAATAGTTCCTTCATTAATAGATTACTTGATCCTAAAACAGATTCTAATTGGTTATCTAGTAGCCCCCACCTTAAAATAGCAGATGAGAGCAAAGATATTCCTTTGCCTAATAAAATTTATAACGATAGAGAGAATTCAAAAGGAATGGATATTTCTGAAAGGAAAAACTTAGAAGAAATTAAAACTAAGATTAATAAATATAAAGGTTCTTTACAGAATGTTTCATCTATTTATAAAGGAAGAAATGATAATGATTTATCAAAGAATAAAATTTTTTCTTTAGGTGATGCATCTGAAATAGGCACTAGCGTATTTGATAATCTTCAAGAAATAGAAAATTGTCTTAATGCTAATCATACAAATGATTGGGCAAATATGTTGCCAGAAGAAAGAGGAGCAATATTAACTAGTATTTCTAATGATCTTGAAAATGAACCATATGAGTTAATTTATTACTTGATGCATGAAGCTGGTAAAACTATACAAAATGCAATTGATGAAATTAGAGAGGCAATAGATTTTTTAAGATACTACTCTAAGGAAATAATTGATCTCACAAAAAAAGATAATACTTTAGAGGGTCCAACTGGAGAAATAAATATCCTATCTTACTCAAGCAAAGGTCATTTCCTATGCATTAGTCCATGGAATTTCCCTGTTGCAATTTTGATTGGGCAAATAAGTGCAGCTCTTGCATGTGGCAACAGAGTAACCATTAAGCCATCTGAGCATACTTCGATACTGGGCTATCTGATTGTTCAAAAGTTTCATAAGCATGGTGTTCCAATTGACGCACTTGAGTTGATTCTTGGTGATGGCATTTATGGTGATATGCTCTCGAAAATAAAAACAGTAAAAGGTGTTGCGTTCACGGGATCTCTAGAAACTGCAAAAAAAATTCAAACAAATCTAAATAATAGTCATAAAGAAATAATTCCATTAATTGCAGAAACAGGTGGAATAAATGTAATGATTGTTGATTCTAGTGCGCTACTAGAGCAAGCTACTGATGATATTATAAGATCTGCTTTTGATAGCTCTGGTCAAAGGTGTTCAGCCTTGAGGTTACTTTGTATTCAAGATGAGATATATAATGATTTATTAAAAATGCTTAATGGAAGCATGCGTGAACTCAAAATTGGTAATCCAGAGGACCTTGATACTGATATGGGGCCGATAATTAATAAAGAGTCATTTAAAAAATTATCTAGCCATATTGAGTTCTTTAAAGAGAGTGGAATACCAGTTCATCAGTCAACTGATCAAAAATTCTCAAATCATATCCCGCCTACTATTATTGAAATTGATAAATTGTCTGATTTAAAAAATGAGCAGTTTGGTCCAATACTACATATTTTAAAATTTAAATCTGACGAGGTTGATGAGCTTATAAGGGAGGTGAACGATAGTGGCTTTGGTTTAACAATGGGAATTCATACCAGAATCGAATCTAGAGCAGATATGTTCAGTGAAAAATGCAACATTGGCAATATTTACATTAATAGAGATATGGTTGGAGCCGTTGTTGGCTCTCAGCCGTTTGGTGGTCAAGGACTTTCAGGAAGCGGTTATAAAGCTGGTGGGCCAAATTATCTACTACAATTTTTAAATGAAAAAGTTGTTTCAAAGAATTCAGTTGCATTTGGTGGCAATGCTGAATTACTTAATATACAAGAAGAAAAATGATTGGATTTAAAAAAGTCCCTACAAAGGCCATTTCAATTATTTTCTTTATTTCGATATTGCTAATACTTCTTCTTTATACAGATCTAGAGACATACGATGCTTTGCCAGTAGAAGAAATAGAAATAAGTGAAGATATTCAAGAACAACTTCCAGAAATGCCAACCTATATGATGCATGAAGTTCAGGATGGTGAAAATTTATCAATTATCTTTGAAGAATTTAAAGTACCTTTGAATACAGCATATAAAATCTTTAGGTTAGATTCTCAAAATTTATTATCAAAAATAAAACCTGGAGATGAAATGAGGTTTAGTTATCTTGAGGATAAGATAACAAGCATTGAAATCATGAAAGATAAGATAAATTCATTATTAATCAACATTAATAATGATATATCTATACAAAAAATTGAAAAAAATGTTGAACTTATTACTTCCTTTAAAAGTGGAACTATAAAATCGTCTTTTTATCAATCAGCACTTGAGTCTGATATCCCTGATAGCGTTATCATGGATTTTGCTTATATTTTTGGGTGGGATATAGATTTTGTATTTGATATAAGAGAGGGGGACGCTTTTTATGTCATATACGATACGCCCTACTCTAATGGAGAAAAAGTTAAAAATGGAGACATAGTAATAGCTAAATTTATAAACGATGATAAAACTTACTTTGCAAACAGATTCTTTACCAGGCCTGGAAAAAAAGAATACTTTGATGATCTGGGAGACAATATGCAAAAAGCTTTTTTAAGAGCTCCGCTTGATTTCGCGTACATTAGTTCCCATTTTAATCCAAATAGGATGCACCCAGTGCTTCATAAAATAAGAGCTCATAATGGGGTAGATTATGCAGCGAAAAGAGGCTCTCCAGTCAGAACAACTGGTGATGGAACAATTTCATATCTGGGTCAAAGAGGTGGATGTGGAAAAGAGATAGTAATAAAACATTCCAATGAATACTCTACAAGATATTGTCACTTGGAAAAATTTCAGAAAAATATCAAGAAAGGTTCTAAAGTAGAACAAGCCGATGTAATCGGATTTGTTGGGAGTACTGGTCTTGCTACTGGGCCCCACCTTCATTATGAATTCAAGGTTGGAAATAAACATACTGATCCTGTAAAAGTAAAACTCCCATCTGCAGAACCAATATCACAAAATTTAAAAACAAGTTTTGATACACTCGTATCAGAGAATAAGTTATTACTTAAAGAATTTACTAAACTTTTGCCGAATGAAAATGAATAAAACGATTTATATTGGAGCAATGAGTGGTACCAGTCATGATGCCATCGATGTGTCTATCATTGAGATTAAAGATAAAGTAAATTTATTGTATTTTTATACTCATAAATTTTCGACTACCTTAAAAGAAAAAATATCTAATCAAATAGAGTTTAATCAATCAACACTTTCCGATCTTGGAATACTTGACAAAGAAATAGGTAATTCATTTTCAAATGCTATACAAAAAGCTATTGAAAAAAGTAAAACAAAAATATCAGATATAGCTTGTATTGCAATTTCTGGACAAACTATAAGACATGAAATTCATAAAAAGCATAGTTTTTCAATGCAAATTGGTGATCCTAATATTGTTGCCTCAAAGATATCAGTACCTGTGATAAGCGATTTCAGGAATATGCATATTGCACTTGGAGGTCAGGGAGCTCCATTGGTTCCTGAGTTTCACCAAGAGATTTTCTATCAAAAAAATATATCTAAGATTATCTTAAATATTGGTGGGATTGCTAATTATAGTTTTGTTAAAGATAAAAAAAGTCTTTGGGGTTCGGATGTTGGTCCAGGAAATGCTCTAATGGATGCTTATTGCAGAAAATTTCTTAATATCCCTTTTGATAACAACGGTTCTTTAGCAGCGAAGGGAACGGTTATAAATTCTGAACTTAAAAAACTATTAAATCATAGGTTTTTTAAATCAAAGTTTCCAAAATCAACAGGTAAAGAAATTTTTAATCTAACTATGCTATCTAAAACTTTTCTTAAAAAAAATCCATCAAATGTCCTTGCAACTCTTTCAGAATTTTCAGCACAATCAGTATTAATGGCAATTAATAAGAACAAACATGTTGTGAAGGATATAGTTGTATGCGGTGGCGGTGCTAGAAATAAGGATCTTTTAAGAAGAATTTCTAATCTTACTAATACTAATGTAAAACTTTCAGATACTTATGGTTACAACCTTCATGCAGTTGAATCAATGGCATTTGCATGGCTTGGATATAAAAGATTAAATCTTATGCCAATAAAAATACAGACAGGTAATAATAAATTTAACAAGGGTTTAGTGGGTTCTATTACTCAGTCTAAACGGTAAAAGACTCTCCACAACCACAAGTGGTCTTTGCGTTGGGATTTTTAATAACAAATTTAGCTCCTGAAAGATCTTCAACAAAATCAAGAGTTGCTCCATAAAGATATGGGTATGACATAGAATCTACCAATACTGTAAAACCTTCACACTCTATAATATCGTCATCGAATGCTGCATCAGAATCAAACTTAAATCCATATTGGAAACCAGAGCAACCTCCTCCAGTTACATAAACTCTAAATTGAGAGCCTTCATTTTGTTTTAAAACATTTAATATTCTTGAGGCGGCTGGCTTGGTGAGAGTAATTGAATCTATATTATTTGTGCTCATTTTTAATTAATTCTTTTTACTTTTATTTTCATATCATTAGATTCGTTCACCATCCAAAAACTTCCCATTCTTGATTCTTTCAATTCGATCTTAGTTCCTTTTTTAAAATAAGAAATTTTATTTGGCGGAACAGGTGAAACAGATTGCCAAATATGATCATTCATTAACCGATATGTGAATTTTCTAGTTATTTGTTTTGTAGCTTTTATAATTGATGAAGCAATAATTTTCGTTTCTTCACTTTTATTATTTTCTTTGATTTGACTATATGTAAGGCCGAAGTTGGATTCGATTTCATTATTTTTTTTGTTACCGTTATTAACAATTAGTTTTTCTTTATTCCTATTTATTAAATAGTTCTTCTTTAGGGTGTCTTCTTTAGATGAATAGATCTTTTTATTTTGGTTAGGCTTTTCTCTTTTAAAAAATTTGTCATAACAAGCTAACCTACTGGCATTAGATTCTATCTTTGCACAATCACTAGGTGAATCTTTAGCAAAAACTAGCCCTACTGAAATAAATCCGAATATGTAAATCAACTTTTTCATAGATTAAATATACTACATTTTAAATTATTTATGGGTCGTTATGAATTTTTATCAAGACCAATATAGAGTAAAATATACTATTCTGATGCTTAATTTAATAAATATACAAAATTAAAAAATGAACTCTACTTTAATAATTTACTCTACAACTGATGGTCAAACATTAGATATTTGTAAAAGGATTGCTAAAATAATTAATACAAAGTCAATTTCTAAAATAGCATCTTTTGAGGATGCTGAAACATTAAATCTTTCTAACTACAAAAAAATAATTATTGGTGCAAGTATTAGATATGGGAAACACAAGCCAGAGCTATATAGCTTTATCAGAGAAAATTTAGATACCCTAAATAAAATAGATAGCGCTTTTTTTTCTGTAAATGTAGTTGCTAGAAAATCAGAGAAGAATACTCCAGAGACTAATCCGTATATGAAAAAGTTTATAAAGTTATCGCCTTGGAAACCAAAAGATTTAGCTGTTTTTGCAGGAAAGATTGATTATCAAAGTTATAAGTTTATTGATAGGCATATGATTCGTTTGATTATGTGGATCGGTAAAGGGCCTACTAATCTCAACGGGAGTTATGAGTTTACAAATTGGCAATCTGTAGATGCCTTTGCACATAAGATGAATATATAATGAAAACAAAACAAAATAATTTCTAATTGAATAATATAAATAAATCACTTGAGCTTTTTAAAGAAGCAGAATTGTTAATGCCTGGTGGTGTAAATTCTCCTGTAAGAGCATTTAAAAATATTAACGGCAACCCTATTTTTTTTGAAAAAGCTAAAGGAGCTTATTTATATGATGCTGATGGTAATGAGTATATTGACTACATTGGGTCATGGGGGCCAATGATAATGGGCCATTCTCACCCTAAAATAGTTGAGGCGGTAAAAAATCAAGTTGAATTAGGAACAAGTTACGGAGCTCCAACCGGTCTTGAATCAGACGTTGCTAGGCTTATAAAAAAATGTATCCCGAGTATAGAAAAAATTAGAATGGTCAATTCTGGAACTGAGGCGACTATGAGTGCAATAAGGCTAGCCCGAGGATATACAGGAAGGAATAAAATTATAAAATTTGATGGTTGTTATCACGGACATGTTGATTCGCTTCTTATAAAGGCTGGATCAGGGGTTTCAACTTTTGGTCTTCCTGATTCTCCAGGCGTTCCGGATGATTTAGCAAAACATACCTTAAGCTCACCTTATAACGACATCGATGCATTTGTTGTAGCTTTTAATTCAGTAAAAGATGATCTTGCAGCAGTAATTATTGAGCCTATTGCTGGAAATATGGGTTTTGTTCCAGGCGAGCTTAAATTTTTACAAACTTTGAGAGAATTGACCTCTAAGAACAATTCATTATTAATATTTGATGAAGTAATGAGTGGCTTTAGAGTTTCTCTTGGTGGAGCACAAGAAATATTTGATATAGCTCCAGACCTAACAACACTTGGCAAGGTTATTGGAGGCGGCCTTCCTGTTGGAGCTTTTGGTGGAAAAAAAGAAATCATGGACTGCTTGTCTCCTATTGGGCCTGTATATCAAGCAGGAACTCTTTCTGGAAATCCATTAGCTATGGCAGCAGGATCTAGTCTCTTAAATCTAATCATCGAAGAGAATCCCTATCAAGAATTAGAAAATCATGCTTCTATGCTATTAGTTGAAATGAGAAATATCATGAATTCTGCAGGAATCCCATTCTCCACTAATCAAATTGGCGGAATGTTCGGTTTCTTCTTCTCTGAAAAACTTCCTAAAAATATAGAAGAAGTCTCAGAAACTGATGATAATTTATTTTCTAATTTTCTTAACTCCTGTATGAATAATGGAATTTACTTTGCCCCTTCAAAATACGAGGCAGGATTCATCTCATTCATGCACAAAGAATTAGAAATTGATAAAACATTAGGTATAGTTAAAGATATTATAAAAAAAGGGATTTAATATGAAGTATGACATCAGCGCTCTTGGAAATGCACTAGTAGATACACAATACAAAGTTGATCATGATTTTTTAAACAGTTTTGGTCTTGAAGCAGATGCGATGACTCTTGCTTCATCTGAAGAGCAAGCTCCAATACTAAAGAAATTAATTGAAATAGGATCTGAATCAATGTCAGACTGTGGTGGCTCAGCCACAAACTCTTTAGTTGCGGCTGCAAATTATGGCTCTAATTGTCATCATGTTTGTCGGGTGGCTGATGATGAAGATGGCAAAAAATATCTTGATAGCCTCAGATCGGCAGGAGTTAAGCATATAGGTGTAAGTGAAGAGAATACTGATATGCCAACAGGAAAATGTTTAATTTTAGTAACTCCTGATGCAAAAAGAACGATGATTAGCATGTTAGGTGTTAGTGCTTTCTTGGGTTCATCTGATATTGATTATGATGTAGTGCAAAACTCTAAGATCTTTTATATTGAAGGTTACATGGTAACGAGTGATGACAATTTTAATGCGGTGATATCTGTTTTAGAAAATCTCAAAGCAAGTGAAACCTTAAAAGCTCTCTCATTATCTGATGCTGGAATAGTTCATGGGTTTAAAGAAAAGTTTGATCTAATAGAGTCCTATGGAATAGATATGATATTTTGTAATGACGATGAGGCTATAGCATTTTCTGGAAAGGACAGCTTTGACGATGCTGTCGAATTCTATAAGTCTAAATCCTACATGACAGCTATAACAAAAGGCTCAGAAGGAAGTGTTGTAATAGAGAACAATAATGTTCATCTAACAAAAGCAGAGGAAATAATTCCAATTGATACTAATGGAGCAGGTGATATGTTTGCAGGTTCTTTTATGCATGCTTACCTTGAGGGTCATGATATTCAAACTTGTGCAAAGTTTAGCAACTATGCTTCTTCAAGAGTTGTTGAAACGTTTGGGCCTAGATTGGATGCTAAAGGATATTCAGAAGTTTTAAATAAATTAAAAAAAAGCTAGCTAATTTGGTCAGTATCTGATACTTTCACAGCCCTAAAAAACAATATAATTCTTTTTAATGGTCGTAAAAAAAACTAAGGCTACAAAAAAAACAGTAAAAAAAGCTCCAGTAAAAAAAGCTTCAGTTAAAAAAGCACCTGTAAAAAAATCACCTATAAAAAAATCACCTATAAAAAAAGTAACTGCTAAAAAAGCACCAAAGAAAGTTGTTGTTAAAAAAACTAATAAAGCCCCCTCAACCATAGCTAATAATAAATCCAAAATTGCGCCTTATAAGCCAAAGAAGAAAGAAAAGTATATGAGTGCTGCAATGAAAAAACATTTCATAGCAGTTCTTCTTTTGTGGAAAGAGCACCTGAAAGATGAAATGAAGAAAACTTTTGATCATCTTAAAACTAAAGGTGAAACTTACGCTGATCCCGTCGATAGAGCTTCTCAAGAAGAAGAATTTGCTTTTGAATTAAGAACAAGAGACAGAGAAAGAAAGTTAATAAGTAAAATTGCTACTTCGATTGAACAAATTAAAAATGATGATTATGGCTGGTGTGAATCGTGTGGAGATGAGATTGGAATTAAAAGACTAGAAGCCAGGCCAACTGCTACACATTGTATTGACTGTAAAACACTTGACGAGATTAAAGAAAAACAGCTAAATGGCTAATATCTTTAATTTTTCGAACTAATTTGATAGATAACAAAAAGATAAGCAAATTTGCTATATCTGTTGTAGATGATCTCCAGAAAAATAATTTTCAAGCTTATTTAGTCGGCGGATGTGTCCGAGATGCACTTTCGGGTATCGAGCCTAAAGACTTTGATATAGCTACAAATGCAACACCTGAGCAAGTGCGCAAAATATTTAAAGCATCAAGAATTATAGGTAAAAGATTTAGATTAGTTCATGTATTTAATAGGTCTGAACTTCTTGAAGTAGCTACATTCAGATCAGGTGATAATGATAAAAATGATCCTGATAATCTCATTACAGACTCCTCTGGGAAAATAATCAGAGACAATATTTGGGGAACTCTTGAACAAGATTGTAAAAGAAGAGATTTCACAGTAAATGCTCTCTACTATTGCCCAATTTCTAAAAAAATAGAGGATTATAATAATGGACTAAAGCACATCCATAAAAAAATTATTGTTTCTATTGGAGATCCACAAAGAAGATTTGAAGAGGATCCAGTAAGAAGCCTGAGGGCCATTAGATTTAGTAATAAACTCAATTTTAAAATTGATAACCCTATTAAAGATGCTATATATGACAAAGGCCATCTTCTTTCTAATATTTCAAATGCAAGAATGTTTGATGAATTTTGTAAGATTTTTCTCAATGGCATGGGAGAGAAAAACTTTATTAAGTTGTGTTCCTTTAATCTTAATAAGTACTTAATAATTTCAAGGCCAGAAAAAAATGATTTCTCTAACGACGTCATATTACAAGCCCTTAAAAATACTGACGATCGTGTTAAAAACCAACAATCTATTACGCCAGGATTCCTAATGGCAGCATTATTATGGCCAACTTTATTAGAAAAATGTTCAAGGGATGGGGAGATAAATATCAGAAAATTTTTTAGATCTATGGACGGAGTTCTTAGAAACCAGCAGAAATTGACTGCAGTACCAAGAAAATTTTCTAGTTATATAAAGGATATATGGATTCTTCAATTAAAACTTCATAGCAGAATTGGTAGCCAGCCATATAAAACTCTAAGGCATCCTAGATTTAGAGCAGCATATGATTTCTTATTGGTCAGAGAAAGAGCGGCTAATGATAAAAATGGTCTTGGCAAATGGTGGACTGATTTTCAAAAGAATGATGACTCCTTGAGAGGATCAATAATAGCTCAAATGAAAGAAAAGAATGATGAAGAATCATCTAAAAAATTTGGCTTCTATAACGAGTTGAGATAATCTAGAATAAAAATATAAACTTTAAAAATGAAGCCAGCTATTAAAGAAGTACCTCTTCCTAAATACATCGCAATTGAAGGACCTATTGGTGTTGGAAAAACTACTTTAGCAAACAAGATTGCTGAAACTTTTAATTACGATGCTTTTTTAGAGCAGCCTGCAGAAAATCCTTTTTTAAAAAACTTTTATAGAAACCCTAGTCAATCTGCCTTAGCCACACAACTATTTTTCTTGTTCCAGAGAATGCAGCAAATTCAGGATTTAAAACAAAGAAGTCTTTTTGAAACAGTTCGAGTGGCTGATTTTTTAATTGAAAAAGATAGGCTTTTTGCAGAAGTTACTCTTTCTATGGAAGAAATGGACTTATATGACAAAGTCTATGATCACCTTACCCTTGATGCTCCAACTCCAGATCTTGTGATTTACCTTCAAGCGCCAATAGATGTTCTTAAGGATAGAATTACAAAGAGAGGCAATATTAATGAGCAGTACCTTACTCTTGAGTACTTAGAGAAATTAAACGATGCTTATTCAAGATTTTTTCTAGATTATAACAATGCCCCACTCTTAATCATTAATGCTGCAGATATTAATTTGGAATCAAATGAAGGTGATTATGAATCATTAATAACAACCATTATGTCGAATCCAAAAGGTAAAAATTTTATCAACCCACAGCCCTCAATTATTTAATTAAGTTTTTTAAATGGTAGATAAGATTTATAAACCCCAAACCGAATCTACTAATATTCACATTAAAAATATTCAAGAGTACGAAGACTTATACAATCAATCAATTAAAAATCCCTCAGAATTCTTCGGTAAATTAGCAAAAAATGATTTGCATTGGATTAAAGATTTTGAAACTACACATAATAATAAATTCTCTGATGCTAAATGGTTTGAAAGTGGCAAAATTAATGTAAGTCAAAATTGTATTGATAGGCATCTTGATGATCATGCAAATAAAACTGCTTTGATATGGGAGGGAGATGACCCAAATGATTCTAACGAATTATCATTTCAGGAGCTTCATGACGAAGTATGTAAATTTGCAAATGTTTTAAAGGATTTAGGAATAAAAAAAGGATCAAGGGTTTGTATTTATATGCCAATGATCGTTGAAGCAGCTTTTGCAATGCTTGCTTGTACTAGAATAGGAGCCGTTCATTCTGTAGTTTTTGGTGGTTTTTCACCAGAATCTCTAAAGGATAGGATTCTTGATGCTGATTGTAAGATAGTCATTACGGCAGATGAAGGGCTGAGAGGAAGTAAAAAAGTACCCTTAAAAACAAATGTTGATGAGGCGCTCAAAAGCTGTCCAGATGTAACAAATACTTTGGTTGTAAGGAGAACTGGTGGTGAGATTTCTTGGGATGACAAAAGAGATGTATGGTATGACGAATTATCAAAAAATGCTGAAACCTCATGTGAACCAGAACCTATGGACTCAGAAGATCCTCTTTTTATACTTTACACTTCAGGCTCAACTGGAAAACCAAAAGGAGTGTTGCATACTACAGCAGGTTATTTGTTGGGTGCTCATTTAAGTTTTAAATATCTTTTTGGTATTAGGTCTGAAGATAAATATTGGTGTACAGCTGATGTTGGTTGGATAACCGGTCATACATATATTTTATATGGCCCTTTATCTAATGGGGCTACAACCTTAATGTTTGAAGGAGTACCAACCTATCCTTCTGCATCAAGATGCTGGGAAATATGTGATAAACATCAAATAAACATTTTTTATACTGCCCCAACAGCAATAAGAGCACTTATGGCTCAAGGCGATGAGCCTGTTTTAACAACAAAAAGGAATAGTCTAAGAATTCTTGGAACTGTCGGTGAGCCAATAAATCCTGAAGCATGGGATTGGTATTACAGTGTTGTTGGTCAGTCTAAATGTGAAATTATTGATACTTGGTGGCAAACAGAAACTGGATCAGTTCTTATATCTCCAATTGCTGGCATTACTCCAACAAAACCAGGCTCTGCTACTCTTCCCTTTTTTGGAGTTAAGCCTGCTCTTTATGATGAGCATGGTAATTCACTTGAAGGTTCTTGCTCAGGGAACCTAGTCATTGAACAATCATGGCCTAGTCAAATCAGAAGCATCTATGGAGATCATCAAAGAATGATCGATACATATTTTTCTATGTATCCAGATATCTATTTCACTGGTGACGGTGCACGAAGGGATGATGATGGTTATTACTGGATAACTGGAAGGGTTGATGATGTCCTTAATGTTTCAGGCCATAGACTTGGAACAGCTGAAATCGAAAGCGCACTTGTCCTTCATTCAAAAGTCGCTGAAGCAGCCATAGTTGGATTTGATCATCCGATTAAAGGTCAAGCTATATATGCATTTGTAACTCTAATGTCTGGTGAAGATTTTAATGACGAACTTAGTAATGAACTAAAGCAATTTGTTTCAAGAGAAATAGGATCAATAGCTAGGCCTGAACTTATACAAAATGCTCCTGGTCTTCCAAAAACTAGATCTGGAAAAATAATGAGAAGAATTTTAAGAAAAATTGCTGAAGATGATTTAACGAATCTTGGTGATACAACTACACTTGCTGATCCATCTGTTGTTGATTCTTTAATAGAAAATAAACAAAGCCTATGAAAAAACTCTTAGCTATATTTCTTCTATTTATTTTTGTTGGTTGTTCAGCGTCTCCAAAAAAAATGGAGGAACTATATGCAGACAAAACTTCATATTACTCACCAGCTGAAACAATAAAGTGTATGCAAATGGCTCCACCCCAAAGACCGACGCCAATAAATAAAAAGGGGGAAACCAGAGAAAGTTATGATCAAAACGATTGTTATGACGACCTACTCTTAAAAGATCAAAGAGAGCTAGAGTTTTCTTTTGGCAAATCTAAAATAGTCCTTGAAAATAAAAAGGAGGTAGAAAAATTGCCTGATGCTAAAAAAGATTCTATTGATGATATAGATATAGATGCCATAGAAGAAAAAGTTATAAAGAAAACAAAAAAAGACTAAGTTTTTTTATATGAACCTTTATCTTTTTTAGCCTTTTTCTCGTCAATAAGTTTTATCAAATGTGCTTCTAAACTAAATTTAGCTATTGGGTGAAGTTGTTCAGAAACATCATCATAGACAAGTTTAGTTAAAGCATCCAAACTAGCCTTGCCCTCCTCTTCAAGCTTTCGAAGAACTTTGCCTTCTCTGGATAGTCTATGTCTAATAATTGATTGGACAGTTTTTTTAGGCTCATAAATATAGTTACCATGTCCAGGTGCAAAATAGTCTATCTCGAAATTTGATAACTTTTCTAGTGAATTAATGTAGCTAGTCATATTGCCATCTGGTGGACCTATGACAACAGTAGACCCATCCATGATGTGATCACCTGTTAGAAGACATTTTATATCTCTTATAAGAAAGCATAGATGATTAGATGCATGTCCAGGTGTATGTATAACTTCAATTGTATATTCTTCAGTTTCTAATATGTCTTTGTCACTAAGAACGATATCTGGAATGAAAGTTTCGTCTTCCCATGTGGATTCACCATCGACCAATCTTCCATACATAGGAATATCAAGTAATTTAGATAGAGGTAATGCAGCAGGTGAGTGATCAGTATGGGTATGGGTTACTAGAATTCTTTTTATTTTTCCATCTGCTGTATTAATTATTTCATCTATATGTTCTGAAATATTAGGGCCTGGATCTACTAACGTTACATCTTCTCTACCAATCAAATAAGTATTAGTTCCTCCTCCAGTAAAAATTCCTGGATTTGGCGCTGTTATTTTGGTTACAAGTTCCATATAAATACTTTAGTGACTGTCATAATCTGTATCACCTGGAAGTAATCCAAACCATTTGCCGTTTTCTTTAAAAAATTTTGGCAATATAGGTGGAAAATCTTTATTGGTAAGTTTTTTTTGATCTTCTAATAATTTTGATGCTGAAGTATAACCTTCACATTGTTGTAGGTTTTTAATTGTGGGCATTATCATCTGAAGTTCTCCTTTGAAAGCTTTTTCTAAAGCAACATTTGGATTAATCCATAGGCTATGTGTTAGCTCACTTCCATCATGTTCTCCTGTTTGATTCTCAGGCAAGTATGCTATGAAAAATCTGGTATCAAATCTTCTCTCTTCAATTTCTGGTGTTATCCAATGTGAAAATGGAGCTAGGTTTGAAGTTGTCAATATCAAGTCTTCTTTTTTAAGAATTTCATACAAATTAATTTCATTTTTAAGAAGCCTTTCCCTGTAATTTTTATATTTTTCTTTTTCTTGAACATCTAAATCTAAATCGTCACCATTTCTTTTTCTAGCTAATAAAATACCAACTTCTTCAAAGCACTCTCTTATACATGCAACCCAGTACGCAAGACCACCAGATTCAAGGCCAAGCTTAAGGGAAGCCTCTTTATCTGTAATGCCTTCACATAAATCAGCAATTTCTTGACTTGAATCATCATCATCTATTTTACCGCCAGGGAAAACAAATAGATTTCCAAATGGGGGTCTTTTAGATCTTTTTACTATTAAGACTTCCATACCATCTTGAGAATCTCTAAGTATTAAAACTGTTGCTGCTGGAGTAAGTTTAAGTTTATTCATAAATTCATTTAATTTAGCTTAGAATACTGTCTATGGAAATAACTGACAATCTTAATCAAGATATTATTGATGCTCCTGAATGGTTTAAAAAGGCTATTTCAGAAAAATCAACAGACGGAAATATTGAAAGTCCTCATGGAAATATTTCCTATACGCGGTGGGATGCGAACGAAAAAAACGATAGTCTCATAATTTTTATTCATGGAACGGGTGCTCATAAGAATTGGTGGGATCCAATTGCTCCTCAGTTTAAAGATGTTGCTAATGTTATTGCCGTTGATCTTCCTGGAATGGGAAATTCAGCTTTTAGAGATGAATATAGTATTAAAGATTTTGGTAATTGTATTATTTCTGTTATTGAAAAAGAAAATTCAAAAAGACAATTCAATAAAATTTCTATAATTGGACATTCTCTTGGTGGACAAGTTGCTGCTTATGTAGCTTCTGAAAGAAAAGAGTTGATACAAGAATTAATAATGATCGATACTTTTATAAGACCGCCTGACTATAATCCGGATGATCATAAAGGAGGTCCTCTTCGTAAAATTAAATATTACGACGATAAACTAACTATTTTGAATAGGTTCAGGCTAATGCCTAGTCAAGAATGTAGTAATGACTGGTTTTTAAGATACATAGCTGAATATTCTATAAAGCAAACATCAGAAGGTTGGCGATGGAGATTTGATGATGCAATGTTTAATAGCCTTGAAAGATTGTTTGGATATAAATTTTCTTTCAAATGTCCTGCTTTATTTATTCATGGAGAAAAGAGCTTGCTTATGTCTGGTAATATTCTTACAAACATAAAGGAGACTTATGCAGATGTTATGGACTTTATTGAAGTTCCTGATGCTGCTCACCACGTCCCTTTGGACAAACCGCTAGAGATTGTTGATATAATCAAGGAAAGATTATTTAACGGGGGTTAATTGAACTATTTTCTTGGAGCATGCTTTCTTATAAGTGGGTTGTTAATTCTCTTCAAGCCTCTTTATGAAAAACTTACAGACTACTTCATTCTAAAACTAAACATTGCAGGGCTTCTTAATATTGCTTTTGGTTCGGCTATTTTCATATATGGAATATCTCAACCAGATTGGAGCGAAAGACTATGGTCAATTATTTTCATTGTATTTGGTGTTATTGCAGTTATTAAAGGTTTTTTATTATTCTTTTTCCCAAGACGTTCTGAGAAACTTACTCGGTATTTTGTTCAGCACTATTACAAATTTGTTTTACCAATGTCTGCTGTTTATATTTTTTTATCTTTATTAACAATTTCTACTGACTATATTGGGCCTCAAAATGATATTAATAAGTGCGAATCAGATTCTTATATAAGTGTTTTATGTGGATTCTCAAACCCCGAAGACATTGAGATTACTCCAGATAAAAAATTTTTATTTATGTCAGAGTTTGGTGGTATCGGGCCTTATGAGGAACCTTCTGCTGGATATTTTGCGATGTTAGATCTTGAAAGTAACAAGAAAATAGTTCCAGAAATAGTTATTGGAAATAATGATTGGGGTAATCCAGAGTGTTCTAGAAGCACTTCAGATAGCTATGGTCCTCATGGTATTGATATGGTTCAAAGAAATGATGATTCTTATCAAATAGGTGTAATAAATCATTTTCCTAAAGAATCTATTGAAATGTTTGAGCTTTCTAAAAAGGATTCATCTTGGAGTCTCACTTGGCGAGGATGTATCAATGTTCCTGATGAATATTACTTTAACGACATAGGGCTCAAAAAGGATGGAAGTTTTTATGCTTCTCATATGTATAAGAGAGATATCACTTTTTCTGAGTGGCTTATGGTTACAATTTTTAAAAGTAATTCTGGGCACGTTGTTCTTTGGGAAGGAGACGAATTTAAGAAAATTCCTAATTCAGATGGGAGTGGTCCTAATGGAATAACTTTAGATGAAGTAAAAAACTTACTTTATATAAGTTACAACCAAGGAGATCAGATAGTTATCTTTGATCTGTCTGAACATATTAAAGTTAAAAGTTACTTTGTTCAATCACCAGATAATATTCATCTTGAAAGCAACTCTGCATGGATAACATCACTAGATTTTCAGCCAAATGATATTGGTGATTGTGATAAAAGAATTAGTTGCTCTCTTCCCTTTTCAGTTCATGAGCTGGATAGAAATTCATTGGAGTTAAAAAATAAATACTCATTTAGTAAAACAGTATTTGGTCTTCCAACAGTTGCAGTGCCTGTAAATGAAAAAATTTATATGGGTTCTTTTCATTCAGATCGAATAGGCTATTTTATAAAAGAATAAATCTATGGCTCTAAAATTTAATTTTGAAAGCTTAGATAATAAGCTACCCAAAAGAGATATTAATTCACATAAAGGCAATAACGGAAGAGTTTTGATTGTTGCTGGATCTGAAGGTATGGGTGGAGCAGGAATTCTTGCCTCTGAGGCAAGTCTTTTTTCTGGCTCAGGCTTGGTCAGCTTGTTTACACATAAATCAAATGTAAGTGCTTCTCTTGAACGTAATCCTGAAATAATGGTACTTGGCATTGATGACTGTATAGAATATTCAAATAACTTAGACGTTTTATTGATTGGTCCGGGGCTTGGAAGCGATAAATGGTCAAAACTTATGTCAAAGTATCTTGATCAAGTTAATAAAAATATTTGCTTAGTTGTTGATGCAGGAGGTCTTAGTTTTTTAAAATCTACTCCTTTAGTTTTAGAATGTAAAAGTACAATTTTGACACCTCATCCAGGAGAAGCAGCCAACTTATTAGATACAACAGTAGAAGCTATTCAAGGAGATAGAGAAAATTCTGCAAAAAAAATAGCAGAAAAGTATGGGGTATCAGCTGTTATTTTAAAAGGGCATAAAACAGTAGTATTTTTAAGTGGCACTGATAGGACTTTCGTGAGTGATATTGGAGGTCCAGAGCTAGCTTCTGCTGGCACAGGAGATGTTTTAGCTGGCATTCTCAGTGCCCTTCTTGCTCAAAATATGAATCTTGAAGATGCTTGTTTATTAGCTGTTGCAGTTCATTCTAAAGCTGGTATAAATTTCAAAGAGGATATTGGAGAAATTGGTTTAAACGCTTCGGCTTTAATTCCATTAATTAGGAAGTTACTTAATCAATGAAAAAATTAATTTTACAAAATGATGATGCAACTAATGAGCTAGGGGCCCAAATTGCCAAAGAAATAAATAAATCAAATAGCAATTGTATTGAAATTCATCTTGAGGGTGATTTGGGTGCGGGTAAAACATTTATCTCAAGATCGATAATAAAAAATTGTGGATGGCAAGAACTAGTTAAAAGCCCTACTTATACTTTATGTGAAGAGTATGATTTTAACGAATTATTATTCCTACATATTGATTTATATAGAACAGAGGAAGCCCAAGACATTGAAATTTTTAATTTGGATAGAAAAATAGATTCAAAAAAAATTATCCTTATTGAATGGCCAGAAAGATTACAATGTCAAAGAAATTTTGATTTGAAAATTGTTTTTAAGCATCTTGAAAAAGGTAGGGAGATATCCCTCCTAACTAAAGGTAATATTTTTTCTGATTGGGTAAAGAATTATGAATAAATTAATTGGGTTATTAATTATTACAAGTTTTGTCCAATCCAATGAATTATCTTTACAAAAAATCGAAGAAATTGAAGATGCAAATATCAAAATTACATTTGAGATGGATAGAGTTGCATATGTTAATTCATATGCTTTAGAAAACCCTTCTCGAATTGTTCTTGAGGTTAATCAAACTAGTCTCAAAATGCCTATAAACGAAGCATATAATTATCCAATCAAAAAAGTCAGAGCATCCTCTGATAATGATCTTACAAGAGTTGTGATTGATTTGTACGAATCTGTATATTGGCGTAAACCAATTCAATCTCAAGCAGATAAAAATGTTCTATTAGAACTTCAGATTAAAAAAGATAGAAATCTTAAAAAAAATAACAGAGATATCATAATCGCTATTGATGCTGGACATGGTGGTAAATATCCAGGTGCAGTTGGGCCAAATAATATATTAGAAAAAGATGTAACTTTACTGATTGCAAAAGAATTAGAAAGAACATTAAGAGATACAAAAGGCTATCAAGCTGTAATGATAAGAGATAATGATGAGACGATCAGTTTAAATGAAAGATATCAATATGCTAGAAAATCTGGTGCAGATATTTTTGTTTCCATTCATGCAGACGGTTTTAGACTAGAGTCAGTAAAAGGTGCTTCTGTCTTCATATGGTCTGATGAGGCATCAAGCACTATAGCAATGAATTTATCAGAAAAACAAAGAAAAAGAATACAGGCAGACATAAAAAACTTAAAACCAAATGATTTTGATGAAGATGCAGCAAGAAATAAATATCCTGAAATTTATGAAAATAAGATTAATCAGAGCAAAATTTTAGGTACTAAAATTCTTGATCAACTAAAAAGAGATCCTTATACAAAAATTCACAAAAAAAATGTCGAATATGCTGACTTTAGAGTCTTAAAATCAATTGATATTCCATCCATATTAGTAGAGTCAGGCTTCATAACAAATCCAGAAGATGCAAAAAGGCTCAAAGGAAAGGCAGGAAGGCGCATGATAGCCAGATCTGTCTTTCTTGGAATACATAATTACTTCAAAGAGGTGCCGAAACCAAATACTTTTATGGAAAAGGATCCAGGTTACGTTATGTATGAAATTCAAAAGGGAGACGTTGTATCAGAAATAGCAATAAGATTTGGAGTTACGGTTGAAGAGATAAATGACACTAATCAATTAAACAATAAATCTATATATCCAGGTCAATTAATAAAAATAATTATTTAATTGATATCAATAGGATCAATATCGAAAGCCCATTTTACTTTTTTAGATTCTGGCCATTTATCAAATTCTACTGTTAAAAATTTAAGTACTTTATTTAAGAACGTTTTCTTTGAAGACTGAATATAAATATGATGTCTATAGTTACCTTTTGACTTTGATATTAGTGATGGCAATGGTCCGATAATATTAATACCTCTTCTGTTTGAAAGAGTTAAAACTGCCTTTTCTAAAAAATCTAAATTGCTTTTTTGTGTTGGTGAGGAACTTCTAAGCAAACATAGAGTTGAATATGGTGGGAGATTCATCTTCATATTATTATCTAAGCATTGTTTTGCAAAATTCATATAATTCCCTGTCTTAATCTTATTAAGATTAATATCATCGGGGTATCTTGTTTGGATAATTACTTTTGCCAGATTATTGTTCCTGCCAGCTCTTCCTGATACTTGAATAAGCAACTGGGATATCTTTTCTAAAGCATTAATTTCAGGTGATATTAATCCATTATCTGCATTTAAAATTACACTTAATGTAACTTTCGGAAAATCATGTCCCTTTGCTAACATCTGAGTTCCTACAAGAATGGCGGCTTCAGAAGAATGAATTTTTTTTACAATAGCCTCCATTGCACCAACTTTTTTTGTTGAATCATGATCAACCCTTATTATTGATGTTTTTGGAAAACTGCTTTCAAGAACCTCTTCCACACGCTCAGTACCAGCTCCATGAAAATGAAATTCGTCTTCATTGCATACAGGGCAACATTTGTTAACAGCATAAGCGGATTCGCACCTATGGCATATCAGTCTATTTCTTGATTGATGGAATACTAAATTAGTATCACATGACTTGCATTCAGCCACCCACCCACAAGAGCCACATTGATATAAAGGAGCAAAACCTCTTCTATTAATAAAAACTAATACTTGCTCTCCTTTATTAATTACATTCTGCATAACACTTATTGTTTCCATAGCAAGACCACCAATCAAAGGACTGTTGTTAATATCAAGAGCTATTAACTTTGGAGGCTTTCTGCCATCAACTCTGCTTAAAATGTCTACTTTTTTAAATTTCTTTTCTCCAACAAGTTTTAAAGATTGAAGCGATGGAGTTGCAGAGCCAAGTACAATTGGAATATCTTGTAATTGAGATCTCTTAATGCCAAGGTCTCTTGCAGAAAATTTGAATCCCTCTGATTGTCTAAATGACTGATCGTGCTCTTCATCTATTATTATCAATCCAATGTCTTTCAAAGGCATAAGAACTGCAGATCTGGTGCCTATTATAATTTTTATATTTCCAAATTTAGCTTTTAACCAAATTTTTAATCTTTTACTAGGAGTCTGCCTTGAATGATATAAGCCAATCTCTCCATCAAATCTATCTTCAAATCTAGAGAGCAACTGAGGAGTTAAGTTAATTTCAGGAACTAAAATTAATACAGCTTTGTTTTTCCTTATGCAGTCCTCAGCAAGTCTTAAATAAACTTCAGTTTTGCCTGAGCCTGTTACTCCATACAATAGCGAGGGTAAAAAACCCTTAGCCTTAGATAATTCTTTTACAGCTTTATTCTGATCCTTGGTAAGATTAAATTTTTTATCTTCTTCATTTATAGAATATTCAGATATTTTTTCAATGGGTTCAATTTTATTATTATTTATTTTTCGTAATTGAGTTGGAATAAACGTATTGAAAACCTCTCCTATAGGATGATGATAATAATCTGAAGCCCATAAAATAGAGTTAAAAATAGATTTTTCAAATAAAGGATATGCATCCATGATTGAAATAATCTCTTTGATAGCCCCTATTTTTCCTAATAATTGTGGTTTTTGAATGTTTTTATTAATTACTCCTACCAGTAATCTATTACCAAAAGGTATTGATACTCTTGTTCCTTTTTTTATTTTCAATTCAGAGCTATATGTAAAACATTGTCTCAACGGCAGTGAAACAGCAACATCATAATAAAAAATATTCATTTTTTAATTGTAATGGAGATAATTTTTGATATAGTTCTCATCCTAATTTAGATTTTATTATGAAAAAAGATATACATCCTGAATACCGCGAAGTTTTATTCCATGACACTGGTGTAGATAAGTACTTCATAATCCGTTCAACGCTAGACACAACTCAAACGAAAGAATGGGAAGATGGAAAAACTTATCCATATTATGCTGTTGATATATCTTCTGCTTCACATCCTTTTTACACTGGTAAACAAAAAATTATTGATACTGGTGGTAGAGTTCAAAAATTTGAAGAGAGATTTGGTAAAAAGAAATAAATTAATCAATTTAGACCAGAACTCCCAAAACCTTTTTCACCTCTTTCAGTTTCTTCAAAATCCTCTACAACATTAAATTTTGCCTGAACTACAGGAACAATAATCATCTGAGCTATCCTATCACCTGGATTAATTTCAAAATCATTGCTGGATCTATTCCATGCAGGAACCATTAATTCACCTTGGTAATCCGAGTCAATTAATCCAACTAAATTACCAAGCACAATTCCATGTTTAGACCCAAGACCAGATCTTGGTACAACTAATGCAGCAAGATCACTATCTTCAAGATACATCGCAAAACCTATTGGAATCAAATGTGAAGAACCTGCTTCTAGAGTTATTTTCTCATCAAGGCAAGCTCTAAGGTCCAACCCTGCGGAGCCCTTAGTCTTATATTCAGGCAATGGAATAGACTTACCCATAAGAGGATTAATAATTTTTATTTTTACATCTTTCAAAGTTTAAGCTCCTTAGGTTTGATAAACGATTTTAACGTACATTTTTTTAAAGGCACGTCTTTCCAAAGATTTTCTGTTGTAATTTCTGCTAATGAGCATGTTGGAAATTTAATAAGCCTTTGCTCTGTAAGTTCTTCTACCAAATAATGCATAGTTGGATTATGGCCAACCAATAATACTGATGAAATTGATTCTTTTAAGCTTTTAATTAGACTAGAAACTTCTGAGATTCCACCAAAATATAGTTCATCCAAATAATCAGCCTGATTAATAGGAAAATTAAATCCATCAGAGCATAAATCAAATGTTTGTTTAGTTCTTTCTGAACTACTACAGTAAACTTTATCTACTGAATAATTATTTTTTCTAACATATTCTGAAATTTTTGCTGCATTATTGATACCTCTTTTAGATAAAGGTCTGTCAAAATCTTGTTGTCCTAAATTGCTCCAATCTGATTTAGCGTGTCTTAGTAAGAAAATTTGTTTCATAATAGTATTGCTATGTCTGTCAGGGTTATATAAAATCGCGTTTCAATGAGTAAAATATGTCAAGTAACAGGTAAGATACCACAGTCTGGGAACAATGTTTCTCATGCTAAAAATAGGACTAAAAGAAAGTTCTTTCCTAACCTGCATACGCATAAATTCTGGGTAGAATCAGAAAATAGATTCGTCAATCTTAAAGTCTCAGCTAAAGGCATGAGAATTATAGATAAAAAAGGAATCAGTGAAGTTCTTAAAGATTTAAGAGCTAACGGTCAAAAAGTCTAATCATAACTAGCTTCTTGAGCTAAAAATACAGCTTCTTTTTGAAGCTTTCCTAGTTTTTCAACTCCGATGGTATCTTCAATAAAAGAGCCCCATTCTGCAATAGATTCATCTATTTTAGCTCCTATTAAAACAGGAAACTCTTTGTTGGCTGAAGCATAATCACCCTGAGCTTCTTCTGAAGATAAATACTCTAATAATTTAATTGCTTCTAGTTTATTTTTTGAAGTTTTGACAAGGCCAGCTCCAGATATGTTTACATGAACTCCTCTATCATTTTGATTTGCCCAAAATAATTCTAAATTATCATACGCAGAATCAGATAAAAGTCTTGCTAAATAGTATGTATTAACGATCGTAAATCCGCACTGCCCACTTGAAACAGCCTTTAGTGCATTAGTGTCATTTGAAAAAACATCTGTAGCTAAGTTTTTAACCCAACCCTGAACTACTTTCTGAGTCTTCTCAAAACCATTGGCATCTATCATGCTAGCTATCAAGGATCTGTTATAAACCTTCTTTGAGGTTCTTAAACATAATTTACCATTCCATTTTGGATAGGATAGATCTTCATAAGAAGAAAAATCTTCTTTTGAAAACTGATCATTAGAAAATACTATTGTTCTTGCTCTTTTTGATAAACCAAACCATTCTCCATCAACATCTCTTAGATGAGATGGAATATTAGTATTTAAAATTTCAGATTTAACACTTTCAAGAATTCCTCTTTCAGATGCCTGCCATAAGACACCGGCATCAACTGTCATAAAGATATCTGCCTTTGAATCTTTTCCTTCAATATCTATTCTTTCCATAAGTTGCTGAGCATTTCCAGAGAGCAGAGTTACTTCGATACCAGTTTTCTCAGAATATCTTTCTAATATGGGTTCAATTAGCTGAGGTTGTCTGGAAGTGAATATTGTTAGTGAATCTTGAGTATTATCTTGACTGCATGAAACTAAAATTATTATTGCTAAAGCTAGAGTAAGATTTTTCATATTTTTGTATCTTTAAGAAAACGTAATGATAATCAATTGCATTTAGAACTTCAATTTAAATTTTATTTAAACCTGATGCATGTTTTATAAAAAAAGCTTTTATAAACCTAGATTTGTTAAATGTGGTTAAGCCCCAATTTCTTAAAATTCTTAAATATAAGTTCTCGTTATTAAAGAAGTTAACAAAAAAGTCCATAGACTTTAACATTATAAGATTCATACCTTTTCTTCTAATTTCGTATCTTTTTAATAAAGCTTTTTCGTTTATTGAAAACCCTTTATTGTATGCATTGATAACTTCTTCACAAAAAATATCTGCATCTGCGAATCCAAGATTAATTCCCTGACCAGCAAGCGGGTGGATAGAATGAGCGGCATCTCCGATTAGAACTAGAGAGCCATTAATGTATTTATCTAAGTGATGATTTGATAATTTAAAATTCAATATCTTAGACTCTACAGACATATTTAAATTAAGTTTTGATTCAAAATAACTCAGATAGTTGTCAACGTAATCATTTATATCAGTATCTTTTATTTCTGAATCATTAATAGACCAAACAACAGTATGCTTATTGTTGTTATTTGGCATAGGCATAAGAGCAAAAATTCCTTTTTCTGAAAAAACCTGATAGGCATTCTCATTAGTGTTTTCTTGAACACTTACAACAAATGTTAAAGCTGTTTGCTTATACTCATTAAAAGAACCGGGAAGGGCTGCTATTTTAGCTACATTAGAGTTTCTGCCATCACAACCAGCTATGATTTTAGTTCTAATAGATATCCCATCTTTTAGAATTACTTCTGAATCAATTTCATTATCAAAATTTTGTATTGATTGAACTTCATTACTAAAAATAGTATTTTCTTTTTGTGCTTTCATTAGCATGTTAGCCAGATCATTAAACATAACAACATAAGAAAGGTTCTTTTCTTCAATGTCTTCAGCAGAGAACTGTATTCTTCCAGTGCCCTCTCCATCTGAAACAGTTATCTTGCTAATTAGCGCAGTTTCTGGATCAATGCCAACGTTTTGTAACATTGAAAGAGACTGTTGATTTAAAGTTAATGTTCTTATTCCGCCTGGAGGAAGTTCTGAATCTTCAGATTTTTCCACAATAATTGAATTTATGTTATTTTTTTTTAATCTCAGTGAAATGTAATTACCTATAATTCCTCCACCAGAGATAGTAATTGGAGTATCCATGAATCTATGCCATTAAAGCTTCTATCTCTGAAGGGTCAGATGGAACTTTAGCTGTTAGATTGATATTGCCTGATTTAGTAACTAAGATATCATCCTCTATTCTTATACCGATTCCTTTCCATTTTTCTTCAACATCCATTGAGCTACTTATATATATTCCAGGCTCTATAGTTGTAATCATTCCTGGTTTAAATTTCATATATTCACCGTCTTCCATATAATCACCAACATCATGAACGTCCAAACCAAGCCAATGGCCAATTTTATGCATATAAAAGTTCTTAAAAGCTCCTTCGCTGTGAAGTGAATCTAGATCGCCTGAAAGAATACCTAATTCTAAAAGACCCTCTGTAATAACTTTTTCAGAAATCAATTGGGGCTCCATGATGCTATTTCCAGTTTTTACAGCATCGGAGGCAGCCTTGTTAGCTTTAAGGACTATCTTATAAATTGCTAATTGTTCTTTTGAGAATTTTCCTCCAACAGGGAAAGTTCTTGTGATGTCAGATGCATACATTTCAAATTCACAACCTGCATCTACTAGCAAAAGATCAGAACTATTTAAATCTTGATTATTTTCTATGTAATGAAGTACACATGCATTTTCACCACCAGCAATGATTGGATTATAAGCAGGGAAACGGCCTCCTCTTTTTGCAAATTCATATAAAAACAAAGCTTCTACAGATTGTTCATTATCTTCAGGTGTTATAGCTTTCATAACCTCAATGTATGATTCAGCAGAAATGTTGCAAGCATGTTTCATTATTTCAATTTCATGATCATCTTTTATTAGTCTCATATTGCCAACTAAGGAAGATCCATCAATGATATCTATTGAATGCATATACCTATCTTTTGAGTTAGCTGCACATGTCCAATCAATTACTTTTTGATCGAAACCTTCCTTCTTTCCTATTGGATAAAATACTTTTTCAATACCTTGGAGTAATTCAGGTATGAGTTCATCAATCTTATTGTTTTCAAAGGCCTGATCAAATAAATAATCTTCTACAGCTCCGATAGGTCCTGCTCTGTATCCGTCCCATATCTCTTTTAACTTATCTTTTGGAGGAACAAAAATAATAGAATCAATTGTCTTGCCATTGTTAACAAAAACCATCAAAGAGGACGGCTCACAAAAACCAGAAAAATAATAAAAACTACTTTCTTGTCTTAGATTATAAGCAGCATCAGAGTTTCTGTACTGAAGATCAGCTCCAGGAACAATTAATGCACAATTTATAGGCAAATGATTGATTAAAGACTCTCTTCTATTTTTATATATTTTCTTATCCATAGTTTATTTTACTCTTTTATTAAACAAACTTTCCAATTCATTAATGTGCAATTAAACTAATATAATGACAAAAAAAGAAAATTCATCTTTAACCGATTTAGAAAAAAGAGTAGATCTTTTAGTAAAGCGCTTTGAAGAGCAAAAAGGAATAATAGATTCGTATATTGTCAGAGAAAGAGACTGGAAGAAAAATAAAATTATCCAAAATAAAGAAATCACCAAATTAAAAAATAAGATAAGTAAGAAGGCTCAAAAATGAGTGACATGGAAACACTTTCTTTAAGAATCTTTGGAAGAGATCTTACCCTTGCTTGTCCGCCTGAAGAAAAGGATCAGTTAATAGAGGCATCTAAATTACTAAACAATGAGCTTGATTCTATTAACGATAAAAATAATGCCTTGATTATTGCTGGTTTAAGCTTGGCCAACAAACTTCTGTCTAGTCCATCAACATCTTCGTCAAATTCTAGTGAAGATCTATTAAGTATTATAAAAAAAATAGATTCTGTTTTAGAAAAATAATCTTTAACTTAAAGCTTATATATCCTATACTTTTAAAGCATTCTGGTTCATTCGCTAATGTGTTAATAAATTTGAACCGATACAATTAAATAGGTGATATTCCTCTATCATTGTTGCGCAGTACCTTCATAGGGAAGCCTGATTTGATATGAAATTCACCACCTGACCCTTCGGTTCAGGTATGACACATGGCGGTGATTTGGTTTGTCAGCCTCGGCACAATTTATGGTGAAAAATAAACTAAGGAAATCACTCTTTGAGCAGGGGCAATCTTTATCTGATAGTTTTATTACAGATTCAAATTTAATCATTCAGTCTCAAGCAATAGAGAGTATTGATTTTAAATCTATTATTAATAATCTTTTGTATTTTCCTTATCGGTATGAGGTATCAATAGAGCTAATTGAGAAAGAAATAAATAAATATTCCAATAATATCTACATGCCTCGAATTATCTCTAATACAAATATGTTATTTAATCTTTTAGATGGAAGTCCCTTAGTAAAAAATAAATATGGAATAAATGAAATAAATAATAATAAATATCTTGATCCATTATCTTTTGATTGTATGTTCATCCCTTTCGTTGGAATAGATTCAAACGGTCAAAGGCTTGGATATGGAGGAGGATATTTTGATAGATCACTAGAAGTACTTAATGGCACTAAAGAAAAACCTCTAATTGTTGGCTTGGGTTACGACTATCAAGTATCTAAAGAAGTTTATGGAGAAAAACATGATCTAAAATATGACCTAGTTATTACCGAAAGACGTGTACTTTCTTTTGTCTGAAATATAGAATGCTCTCTATCCTAAATTATGACCAAATATTTTAAAATAGTTTCTCTTTTCGTAGTGCTTCATCTGCATGCAGAGTCGATAATAATAGATGGTGACCTTTCTGAGCCTGAATGGGAAAAAGCCATAGTCATTGATAGGTTTTATGAAGTTTCTCCATATACTCTTAAGGAAACTGATACATCTGAAAGAACAAAGGCATTAATCCTTTCTAATAAAGACGGTATTTATATCGGTTTTAAAAATTTTCAAGATAAAGGTTCCATGCTATCGAGAAAGTCAATGCGTGACGAAATGACTTCAATAAGCGAAAAAAATTCAATTAATATAGATTTTGATGGTGATGGCTCTAAGGCATATATTATTGCTGTTTCTCTAGCTAATTCCTTATTTGATGCTATTAAAGTTCAATCAGGAGGATTTAAAACTGATTGGGATGGTGACTGGGTAGCAAAAGCAAAAGAATATGAGAATTATTGGATTTCAGAATTTTACCTCCCATGGGACATGGTCTTAATGAACCAACCAGAAGGGAACAAAAGAAAGATAAGATACTCAGCGCTAAGATATATTGCTAAAGATCAATCCTGGTTAAGTAGTGCAGGAACAATGGCAATGCGTGCAGCTTATTTTGAAGAACTAGATACATTAGAAATCGATAATTACACAAAATCAAGATTCGATTTTTTTCCATACGTATCTTCTAATATCAACTCAGTAACTAAGATAGAAGATAATAAAGTGGGAGCTGAGTTTTTTTATAATACTGGTAAAGGTCAACAGGCTAATTTAGCAGTGAATCCAGACTTTGGTCAGGCTGAAAGTGATGATGTTGTTATAAATTTCTCTGCACAAGAAACCTTTTATTCAGAAAAAAGAGCTTTCTTCACAGAAAACCAATCCTTGTTCAATATAAGCAATTATGAAAGATATTCTGTTATCAATACTAGAAGAATTGGATCGGCTCCGGGATATAATTGCTCTTCTGAAGAAAATGAATCTAATTGTAATGAATCCAAGAAAAATTATTCAGATATAGATTTTGCATTGCGGCTAACGCAGAAAAAAAATGATAACGAAGTAGGATTCTTTGTTGCACAAGAAAAAGATGAAGCTTATTCAATAGGCAGAGATTATTTTGCATTAAGGGCAAGAACTAAAGTAAACGATAAAACAATTGGCTATATGATCACTCAAGTCATAGATGATTTTAATAGCGCCACAAGTACTGTAAATGTTTTTGATTATATTCAAGTTAAATCTGATAAATTAAAACTCTATACAGATCTTCTTGTATCAGAAAAGGAAAATCAATCTGGGCTTGGATTTAGAACACAGTTTGTTTATCTACCAACTAAGTTCACTAAGACATCTGGCAGTATTCTTTATTTTGAGGATGATTTTAAATTAAATGATTTTGGTTATCTGCAAAGAAATGACTGGGTTCATATAGGTTTTGGTGCCGATGTAAAGAAAATAGATTTTGATGATTCATCATCTATCAAACAACTTGAAAGTGGTATAGATATAAATTATGACGCTGATACTAATGGGAATTCAAATCCAATAAGAATTGACCAACGAAATGAAATTACTTTTAAAAATACATCTGCATTTAAATTTGATTTTGGGTTCCGGTCATCAGGTAAAAACACAACGATAACAAGAAAAGATGAGATCTATTCATTTGTAAAAGTTAAAAATAGAATCAGTGTCACTGCAGACTATGAGGCGATAAATTACAAATTTTGGACTTACGACTGGAGGGTTAGCTTTGAAGATGGAGATAAATACTCTACATGGAACTCAAATGGTTATAAAAAGAAGTTCTTCAAGATTGCGGGTTCTATTTATCCAAATGATTTCTTAAAAATAAACACTCAATTTAGAGTAAGAAAAGAAAATGAATGGTTGAATTGGATTGATGGCAACAACTTAGCAACTTATGATCTACAACAAAAAACTATTTCTATAGATTTAAATTGGTTTAAAGATAACAAACATGAAATTAGAATAAAAAGTCAATTTGTAGCTGTAGAAGCAGATAATCCAAGAAGCCTCATATCAGACTTCAATGGTTATTTAAAACAAGGTACTGCTGATGTTAAACCCTTTACTAAAGGAGTTGCCTCGTTCCAGCTAAGATATAAATATGAGATTGCTCCCTTATCTAATCTGTATATAGTTTATTCAAGAGGCGGAGACGACTATGATGATGAAATTGATAGAAAAACATCAGCAATCTTTAGAAACCCTTGGGAAAACCCAATTGACGAAATATTTTCTATAAAATTTAGGCTCAGATATTAAATTTTACTTTAGAAAATCTTTATAAGCTTTATTTGCGGTTTCCTCGATAAAAGAGGTTCCAGATTTATCTAAATGCTTTATCAATTTGGATTTATCTTTTCCTTTGTCCTCAATACCAATTAAAATTTTGGCAAAAGCAGACCCTAAGTTCCTGTAATGAAACAAGGAAATATTCCTCTTACTCCCAAAGTTCTCTAGGAAGGATAATAAAGCACCTGGCTTTTCTGGGAACTCTCCTCTAAAAATTCTTTCATTACTGCCAAGTTGCTCATTGTTCCTTCCTCCAACCATATGTCTT